>JAUZPI010000239.1 GCA_030706015.1 Bacillota bacterium | reverse complement strand
ATACAGAGAGGAAAATACTATGGAGAATAAATATGATATTTTAGGTCATACCGTTGAAGTTATAGTTGATAGACCTTTAGGCACCTATCACCCAAAATATAAAACCATATTTTATACTTTAAATTATGGTTACATAGAAGGAATTATTGCTGGTGATGGCGAAGAGCAGGATGCCTATATTCTTGGTGTTGACGTTCCCGTAAAAAGCTTTAAGGGCAAGGTAATTGCTGTAGTCCACAGGCTGGATGATGTGGAAGACAAATGGATTGTTGCTCCAGAGGGTTTGGTGCTGTCAGAAGAAGATATAATGAAAGCCGTTCATTTTCAAGAACAATTTTTTAAAACAGAATACTATTTTCTATCCCTTAACTAAACTATGGAGGTAGTCAAATGGAAATAACTTTTGGCAGGCAATAGGTTTTGATAAGCGAGAGGATTTAGTTTATAGAAACATAAGCTTAAACGAAAATAATATATGAATATTGTAAAACCTTAATTACTCTTTGTGTGGAGGTATAAATGAAAAAAGGAGGCAACTCATGAAAAGAAATCAAAAAAAGCATACTAAATTGATTTTATCAGCAGCACTTTTTATTATATTTGCAATACTTATTATAAACCGTTATTCTTTTGGCGTATGGAACCCTGCTAGTCTGCCAGATAGAGTACAATGCTATAATAGACGCTATTATATATCTACTCTTTCACCGAAAACCTTTAATGAGAAGGAAAAACCAGCTTATGCTATCAGCTCTCCTGACAATATGACAGGTAAAGCTTTATACACCCAAGACCCAAAGGGGGAGTTTGTACCAACTGTAATTTACCTTAAGATGAGTGACGGTAAATATCAGACATACGTTTTGTCTGGCGGGCCTTGATAAACAGATTCTTATTTTATGCAGTAAATTAAATAACTACAATGAAAGTGCGAGGAAGTTTTCTTCGCACTTTTAATTATAATTAACGAATTCTTCTATACCTTTGCTAAATTTTCATGTTTAACAGCTTGCGGAAACTGTTCCAGCCATCTGTTTTCAATCATAATATTAATCCCCTCATCTGCATATTTTTTATCCTGAGCCAAATACTTCATAAACAAGGTCATAAGATCACTCCTCAGATTATCTGCTAATGCCATACTTGAGTAGGCTACACTTGTATTTGTGAGGATGAAGCTGTGTGTCATCATCAATTTTTCTGAAAATGGAGAAACAGTTGAGTCAGTTACATAAGAATCAGAGGTTGCTGGTACGGGAATACCTTCCTTTGTATAAATTGAAGTTAGTTCATTGATTTTTTGTGTTGCAATATCCTTACCTTGGAAAAAATAATCAGATACCTGCTTTTCTTTTGAAACCTGCCCAAAACCTGTAACCATCGCCTTGCCTATAATATTTGAATTGATATGAGAAAAAATATGAGTTATTTCACTGGCAAACAGCGATCGTTTATCTCCAAATAAATTAGCCATAAAGCTTTTATCTTCTAAATATTGAACTTCTTTAGGCACTTCTATACGTGGAGCCCTTATAAATATGCCCTTGGAAAGTCTTAAATTTGCTGCTTTTTTATATAGCTCAATCGACTCTGTAATTCTCTGTGTGAAATAATCTATTATATCAGCACGTGTTATTTGATTTAAAATTAAAGTATAATTATGCATCCCCACCCTAGCTAAATAGGATAAATATGCAAGATAAAATCCGTCTGTAAATAATCTTGGAGCATTTATATTAACATCTTTGTCTGTAAAACCATTAGGAACTGGCAGCCCATCTTCATTAAAGATATTAGTTATTATTGGTATGTGCTGTGTGGATAAAGCCAAGGTTTCCTGTAGAAGCTGACGAGTTGCAGTATCCTCTACTCTATTAAGAAAATATGAGAAAACACATTTTGATAAGGTTTCATTTATATAGCAGCTCCATAATCCATATATTTCTGATGATATCAGCGGTATTTTTTTTATGCT
>JAUZPI010000238.1 GCA_030706015.1 Bacillota bacterium | reverse complement strand
TCAACAAGCTGCTGAAGATTTAAGAAGAATAGCAGAAAACATTACAAATCAACCTGTTTCTTGGGTAATTAATAGTCATTGGCATGGCGACCATATTAGGGGTAACCAGATATTTAAAAACTGTAATATATTGGCTAGTCACACAACTCTTCAAAAAATGAAGGAAAATCATCCACAAAGAATTTCTAAACAAAAAGATGATTTATCTGGTTTGAAAAAATATATTGAATCACTAAATGAACAAAGTAAAAGTTCAACTGACATAGAGTTAGACAATAAAATAAATTTTTTAAAAGAGATAGAAATATCACTACCTAACCTTGAATTAGTATTACCACAACACGCCTTTAACAACGAATTTACTATATATGGAACAAAGAGAACTGCTATACTGATGTCACTTGGAGGAGGTCACTCCTATTGTGATTCTATTCTTTATATACCTGAAGATGAAATTATTTTTATGGCTGACCTCTTATTTGTCGAGACTCACCCGTCATTTTTTCCTGAGTCAAATCCAAAAGAATGGGTAAATATTCTAAGTAAAGTGAAAGACTTTGCGATTGAAAAAGCCATCCCTGGGCATGGACCAATTGGAACAAAAGAGGATATTTTAAAGTTAATTACATACATAAATGAATTGAAAACTTTGTCAAAAGAAAGCAATAATCTAGAAGAAATTTTAATTCCTGATAAATATAAAGAGTGGGCATCCCCAGAATTGTTTATTCAGAATTTAAAAATGCTAAAAGAATTCTAAGTGAGATGTTGTCCCATAACAAAAAAGAATACAAGACTTTTAAAATAAAAGTGCGATTTTTCATGATGAAGGTCGCCTTCTTCTTATTCCAATAAGAAAGTTTGTGAATATTGCACTTAAACTATCGGATGCAGGAGTGAAGAACAAGCCGTCATTGTGGGTGGCTATTTTTTATTAAGCTATAAAGTAGGTTGAACAAGGATATTTTTCCTAACATATAGAATACCTAAAAAGTATTCTATATGTTATGGGGGATTATTATGGTGACAAACCAACTTGAAGACTTTTATTGTGATGAGGTACTGAGTGGAAATACGCTTGTGGAAACAGTATTAGATACGGAAAATGTACTTGCCTTTTATCATACTCGTCCTTTTTATGAAGAACATATTGTAGTAATACCAAAAAAGCATATTCTATCTATTATCACTATTCAACAAGATGAAATGGAAATTATGATGGAAGTATTTGGAGTAATTAAGGAAGTTGCAACGAAAATGAATATGAAATATGGTGCATGTTCTGTTTCTACTAACATTGGTGAATATCAAAGCAATAAACATATGCACTGGCATGTTCACTATGGAAATCGTATTAGAGACTAATAAAAATAATTTCACATTAGTTGAAGGAAAGGGTTGTCCATGAGACAGCTTTTTGGGATTTTCGTCTAATGGTTCGGACATCAGATTTACCAAAACAAAGGAAAATAAAATATACATATAGAAGTCTGTAGAAAAGGAGAGTATATATGACCACAATGTATGTAAATTGGGGAGAATCAAAAGTAAAATTAACATGGAAACGTGATAACCAGCTTCCCATCCAGGATTTAATTACAAGTGTTCATGGCTTTTGTTTTCATGAAGATAAACTGTTATTGGTAGACTTAATACATAGAGGCTGGGACTTTCCAGGTGGTCACATTCAATCTACAGAAAATCCCGAGCAATGTTTTAAACGGGAAGCGATGGAAGAAGGCTATGTCGATGGAGAATGCCACCTTCTGGGATATATTATCGTTGACCACAACAATAATCCAAATTGGGATGAGGAAAGTCCATATCCCAAAGTTGGTTATCAGATTTTCTATCGCATGAATATTGAGCAAATATATACTTTTGAAGCAGAGCATGAGTCTGCACAAAGAATTTTTATAAATCCCAAAGATGTTGCAGATTATTATCATGATTGGCAAGAACTATATCAAGAAATTCTAAATTATGCTTCCAGTTTAATCGAGTTGTAACAAC
>JAUZPI010000237.1 GCA_030706015.1 Bacillota bacterium | reverse complement strand
TAGTTCTATTCTAAAACCTCTTATTTTTACCTGATGATCTATTCTTCCTATGAATTCTATATTTCCATCCGGTAGCCATCTTGCCAAATCTCCTGTTTTGTACATTCTTTCTCCTGATTCATATGGATTTGACACAAACTTCTCTGCTGTTAATTCTGGTCTATTTAGGTATCCTCTTGCAAGTCCTTCTCCTGATATACATAGCTGTCCTGGTACTCCTACTGGTTGTAGTTTATTGTTCTTATTTGCTATATATATTCTTGTGTTTGCTATTGGTTTTCCTATAGGGATATTACTATATCCAGAACTTACCACAAAATTTGTTGAAACAACTGTATTCTCTGTTGGTCCATAATTATTTACAACTTTATAGTCTGTTTTTACGTAATTCTTAAGTGCATCCCCGCCAGTAAGTAATTTTCTGAGAGTTTTATGTTCTGTCAATATAAATTGTTCACATATTTGGGTTGGCAAAAATGCAATAGTTATTTTATTAACATCAAAATAGTTATTCAATTCGTTAATATCAACATTAATTCCACTTTTTATTATATAAAGCGTAGCACCTTTAATTATGTACGGGAATATCTCCCATACAGATGCATCAAATCCCCATCCCGCATATTTTAAACTTTTATCATCTACATTTATATCATATTCATTTACATGCCATTTACATAAATTCACTAAAGACTTATGTTCAATCATAACTCCTTTAGGTCTACCTGTTGTCCCTGATGTATATATTACATATGCTAGATTACTTGATGTACTCATCTTATCTAGATTACTGCTATCTCCTACATACAAATCTTCTCTGTCTATTTCTATTATGTTCCCACTAAACTCACTCTTACCTACTAGCTGTGTTTGCGTTAACAAAATATCTGCTTTGCTGTCTTCCAGCATATATTCTATTCTTTCCTTCGGATATTCTGAGTCTATTGGTAGATATGCTCCGCCTGCCTTTATTATTCCCATTATTCCTACTATCATCTCTAGCGAACGTTCTACCATTATTCCTACTATTTTGTCTGGTCCTACTCCTTTTTCTCTTAATAGTCTTGCTAATTGATTTGCTCTATTGTTTAATTCTCTATAGCTTAATTGGTTTTCTTCATATACTACTGCTATATTATCTGGTGTCTTTTCTACCTGTTCTTCAAACAGTTCATATATGGTTTTATCCTTTGGATACTCTGCTTTTGTATCATTGAATTCTACTAATATTTTTCTCTTCTCTTCTTCTGACAACATATCTATTTCTGAGATCTTTTTCTCTGGATTCTCAGCTATTTCTTTTAGTATGTTTACAAAGTGATCTCTTATTCTTTCTATACTTTCTCTCTTAAACAACTTTGTACAGTATTCTAAATTGAAGCCTATTTCTTTTTCTGTTTCTACTGCTGTTAACGTAATATCAAATTTTGATATGTCTAAACCAAATTTATATGGTTTTAGCATTACACCTTCCATATCTATTTTTTCAATGTCTATATTCTGTAATACAAACATCGTATCAAATATTGCATTTCTACTTAAATCTTTTCTTATATCTAACTTTTCTACTAATTCGTCAAATTGATATTCTTCATTCTCGTAAGCATTTAATGCATTCTTCTTTACCTCTTGTAGAAATTCCCTAAATGTCTTCTCTCCCTTTGGATAATTTCTCATTGCTAATGTATTTACAAACATTCCTACTATATCCTGAAGCTGTGCATTGGGTCTTCCTGCTATTGGTGATCCTATTACTATATCTTCCTGTCCACTATATTTTGACAGTAAAATATTATAGGCTCCTAATAAGGTCATGTACATTGTTGTTCCATTTGTTCTGTTTATTTTCTTTATCTTTTCTGTTAATTCTCTATCTACCTTAAACCCTATGCTTTCTCCTTCAAAACTTTGCATTGTTGGTCTTGGATAATCTGTTGGCATATCCAGTACAGGTACTTCTTCTTTAAATACACTTGTCCAGTATTCTTCCTGCTTCTTCATTGCTTCTGAGTTTAATAGTTTATT
>JAUZPI010000236.1 GCA_030706015.1 Bacillota bacterium | reverse complement strand
TCAAATATGTTTTATTATATTTGATTATTCAATTATTGAACAGAACCACAGATTATTGAATTTGTATATAAAGTGGCATTCTATGGTAACAACCTATGTATACATATTCATACACAGCACGGTATTTTATGGAATGCTAATCGAGTAGGAGGTAGATAATTATTTTATCTACCGACCTCTCAGTCGAGTAAGTAAGAGGAATTTCACCTCAAACTTCTCACAGAACCGTACGTGAAAGTCTCCTTTCATACGGCTCTTCTCATTCAACAATACTAATTTACTTATAACTCCAATGGGCAAATAGTTTTGGCTCTCTAGCTTTTACTTCTGAGAGCCATTTTGCTGCTCGTTGTCTACGCCCACGTAAGTGTTTATATTTACACATAGCCCATCTTATTATCCTACGCTCTATACATTCAATAGTGTACTTAATAGTTGATGGATTATATTTACTGAAATAATTCGTCCAACCTCTAACCATTGGATTTATTATTCCCGCAATAATGTTTATATTGCTACCAGTCATTTTATGTAATTCTAATTCTTTAATCTTATCTCTTAAACCCTTACATGCTTTTTGACTTGCTGAAGCAATAAAATTATTTCTAAGTTTACCGTCTTTACATTTAATGTATACAGCTTTGTATGTATATCCTAAAAAATCAAATTCAGTCACAGGATAGTCTCGAATTCTATCTTTATCTTTACAGTAAACTATTCTCGTTTTCTCTGGATGTAGTTCTAATTTACATTGTTTCATTCTTAACGTTAAAGCTTCTTTTATTTCTTTTGCTTCTATTTCTGATGAACAATGTATAACTGCATCATCTGCGTATCTTGCAAACAGAGACTTTGGGTAATTTCTTTTCATCCATATGTCAAAGGCGTAATGTAGAAATATATTTGCTAATACAGGACTTATAACTCCTCCTTGCGGAGTTCCGGAAGTTCTTTTTATAATCTCTCCTTGTCTTTTTATAAAAGGTGTTGTTAACCATCTTCTTATATAAAGTTTTACCCATTTTTCTTCTATGTGTAGCTCTACAGCTTTCATAAGCATTTCATGGTCAATATTATCAAACAATCCCTTTATATCAAGTTCTAATACATAATCATATTTCCAACATCGTTCTCTTACCTTTCCAATAGCATCTATTGCAGACTTATTAGGTCTGTAGCCATAAGAGTCTTGATGAAACATCGGTTCCACTTTAGGTTCTAAATACATCCTTGCTATCATTTGTGCAATTCTATCTGATATAGTAGGTATTCCTAAAGTTCTAGTTCCACCATTCTTTTTGGGTATCTCTACTGCCAAAACTGGAGACGGGAAATAGCATCCTGAGCTCATCCTATTCCATAACTTGTATAAGTTATCTTTTAGATTTTCGTCGAATTTTTCAAAATCTACTCCATCTACACCTGCACTTCCCTTATTCGATTTTACCCTTCTATATGCTTCTAAAACTACTTTCTTAGGTATATTGTATTGTTTGCTTTCCTTCATATAATCCTCCTAGTTTTCCAGTTGTTATTTGATGTCAAGCTGAATGATGATACCCCTTTGCTCCACAATTATTACAATTGCTTCATCACTACTACGAGTATCTCCGCCCCTGTACAGTGCATCTCTAATTTCAGTCTTGTTTTTCTGCAACTTGTACTTTTTCGATTTTCATCACTGCACAGGTTCCCATGTTCCATATAAACGCCTGATATATGCTCATGCCATCTTAATACCGTTTAGCAGATAGTTAGCTTTACAGGTATCTTCTATCCTTATCCTTATTCAGTGGTGAAAAATAAGTTTTGCTAAAGTCTTACGTTTTCGATACTTCTTCAATGGTTCACTTTCGTTCATCTTCATATATCTTACATGACTATTTCTTATAGCCTTTTCCTTAATCGCTCACTACCATGACTTTTAATCATAGCAACATTAAGGTTGTTTGGTAGACTTGCCTGTTCAATTCCTACCGAAGGACCTACCTTCATCATTTATACAGCTTTCATGGCACACCACCACCGT
>JAUZPI010000235.1 GCA_030706015.1 Bacillota bacterium | reverse complement strand
TATATCTTCAAAGGTCTTATAAAATGTTATTAAATGTTCCTCTGAAATATTCTTGGACGCATGGGATTTAGTATGCAAAAAAGTTGGATTTACCTGCAGAGCAGTATTTCCAAGAAGCCTTAATATCTGCGTTTCTGTTACAATCTTTGTAGGCATTAGATTTAATATTGCTATGTTTAATGGCCGTATATCCTGATGAGATGCCCTGTCTTCATGCATGATAAAGATATTCTCTTTTGCTAGTGTGTCTATTGCTGGCAAATTGTTCGGTATCTTAATCGGCATAACTCTCACCTTCCTTATATTATTTAGGTAAAGAAGCCCTACAGCTGCAGCACTGCACCTGTAGAGCCCTTAAACTAGTTTGTAGCTATTTTTAATGCTTCATCCAAAGCATCAATTAAGTCTTCTGCATCTTCTATTCCAACAGAAATTCTTATAAGGTCAGGAGCAACTCCTGCTGCAAATTGCTCTTCTTCATTTAATTGTGAGTGAGTAGTGCTAGCAGGGTGAATTACTAAGGATTTTGCATCACCTACATTTGCTAATAAGGAGAATATTTTTACGTTATCAACAAATTTCTTACCAGCTTCTGCTCCACCTTTTATACCAAAAGAGAATATTGAACCGCTTCCCTTTGGAAAATATTTTTGAGCTAATTCATGATACTTGTTTCCTTCAAGTGATGGATAGTTAACCCATTCAACACTTGGATGTTTTTGAAGGAATTTTGCTATCTTAGCAGCATTTTCTACATGTCTTTGAACTCTAAGTGACAATGTTTCAAGACCTTGAAGCAAGAGGAATGAATTAAATGGACTTATTACTGCTCCTGTATCTCTTAACAATTGAACTCTTATCTTTGTTATATAAGCTGCCGCTCCGCAAGCATCTGTATATACAAGACCATGATAACTTGCATCTGGCTCAGTTAAACCTTTATATCTTCCGCTTGCTTTCCAATCGAATTTTCCTGAATCAACTATTACTCCTCCAATGGAAGTTCCATGACCTCCGATGAATTTAGTAGCTGAGTGAACTACTATATCAGCACCAAATTCAATTGGTCTTAATAAATATGGAGATGCGAAAGTATTATCAACTATTAATGGAAGTCCGTTTTCATGTGCAATTTTTGCTACTGCTTCTATATCAGTAATATTTGTTCCTGGATTTCCTATACTTTCTATATATAATGCTCTTGTTTTGCTGTTTATTGCTTTTCTAAAGTTTTCCGGATCATCTGGATTTACAAATACAGTTTTTACTCCATATCTTGGTAAAGTAGAGCTGAATAATGTATACGTTCCGCCGTATAATGTGCTTGCAGCTACTATTTCTTCACCAGCTTCAGCAATATTAAGTATTGAATATGTTATTGCTGCCATTCCTGATGCAGTTGCTAATGCAGCTAATCCGCCTTCTAACGCTGCTACTCTTTGTTCAAAAACATCTGAAGTTGGGTTCATAAGTCTTGTATAAATGTTTCCAGCTTCTTTTAATCCGAAAAGGTTAGCAGCATGCTCTGCATTATTGAAAACATAGGAAGTTGTTTGATAAATCGGAACTGCTCTGGATCCTGTTGTTGGGTCAACTTGTTGACCTGCGTGTAATTGTAATGTGTCGAATTTTAAATTTTTATCTGCCATTATAATAGCCCCCTTAATAATTTTGTTTTTTACTAAATACTCTTCAAAATATCTTTGTCTTAATTGCTGCAGTTTTTTCGCGACCTTCCCACCATTCTTTATTACCAGAATGCCCCTTTGTAGGAATAAAAAAAGCTGTTCTTCAAATAACAGAAAAACAGCTTATCACGATAAAAGCCAAACTAATGACTTTAAATTTACCAATTGACCTTCTCATCTCTCAGAACCAATGAAGTTCTGCAGGAATTAACACCGTGCATTGAAATGATAATGCCGGTTGTCAGGCTTCATAGGGCCAGTCCCTCTGCCTTTCTTGATAAGAATTTTTCTCGAATATTTAGTTTTTATTTCATTTATTGTATTTGATTTTACTGGATTATTTGG
>JAUZPI010000234.1 GCA_030706015.1 Bacillota bacterium | reverse complement strand
TGAAGGCAAGATAATAGACTTTTGCAGAAGTAATAATATTAGTCAGCACCAGTTATTTCATAGAAGAAAGAAACTTAAGAAAAATAATAATACATGTTTTCATTTACTTGAGGTGCCTAAAGTAGATGCTGCTAATCTTTCTAATTTAGTTGAAACAAGTATAAAAGTTGAAATCGAAAAGCTTAAAATATTTATTCCAGTTCAAGATAAAATCACCTTATTAACCTTGGTAAGAGAGCTATCGCAATTATGATAAATATAGATAAGGTTAACAAAGTATACTTAGCCTGCGGCGCTACTAATTTAAGAAGAAATATTGATGGTTTATCTCCTATTGTTAAAACAGAGTTTAAACTTAATCCTTTTGAAAAAGCTTTATTTGTATTTTGTAATAAGCAAATGAACAAGCTTAAGATTTTACATCTTGATGAAGGATTTTGGTTATATTATTATAGATTAGAAAAAAGCAGATTCAAGTGGCCAACGAATAAGGCGGAAGCCTTGCGGATTAATCTAGAAGAATTTCGTTGGCTACTAAAAGGATATTAAGCAAGAACTACCTCGAAATTCAAACCTAATGGAAAAGGATATTGAAGAAATAATCTACACTCGAAAAAAACCAGGAACTTACGTTGGGAAGAAGGATAGCTTGGAAAATTTAGGAAGAGTAATTATTGAGCATAAATTAGAGGAAAATGAGGCTATTTGTGATAAATGCAATAGTCCTTTAGTTGTTATTGGAACTAAGTCTAAAGAAATTTTAAAATTTAAGCGAGCTGAACTTTATATAGAAGAGCATGTAACCTTTAGCTACGCTTGTAAAAGCTGTGAAGAAACCGAAGGTGATGCTAACATAATAACTACAAAAGCCCCAAATACATTATTATATAAAAGTATGGCATCTAACGAGCTGCTAGGTCATGTTATAAATCTTAAATACCAATTCGCGCTACGGCTTTATAGGCAGTAAACCTATTTTAATATGCTAGGCGTTGTTAGCCTTTCTAGGCAAACTTTATCCAACTGGATAATAGGGGCTGCGAAAGAGTTTGAAACAACCTACGATTTAATGAAAGAAAAGCTCTTAGAAAGTCATTATGTACAGGCTGATGAGACAACTGTCGTAGTTGTAGATTCTAAAGGTGAAGACTCTAAAGCTAAAAAATACATGTGGTTATATAAAACCGGAGAGCCTAGAAATCCAATTATTTTATATGATTATCAAAAGACAAGATCCAGCACTTGTCCTAAGGAATTTTTAAAAGGCTTTTCAGGAATACTTCAAACCGATGGTTATGCTGGCTATAATCATGTTGAAAATGTTAAACATTTATATTGTTTAGCACATATTCGAAGAAGGTATTTTGATTATAATATCTAAGTTAAATGATGAAGCCCTAAAAGAATCTAGAGCCTTAATAGGGTTTAATTTCTGCGAGCAACTTTATAAAATTGAAAGGGACTTGAGAGCTGAGTTTGAAAATCAAGAGGATTACTATCAAAAACGTTATGAAATTAGGCTTGAAAAATCAGCTCCAATTATTGAAGATTTTATAAAGTATGTTGATATTGAAATAAAAAATGCTCTACCTAGAAGTCCTTTAGGCGAAGCACTAGAGTATAGTCGAAAACTATTACCAAGCTTCAGAACCTTTTTAACAGATGGTTCATTAGAAATAGATAATAATGCATCTGAGCGAGCCATAAAACCATTTGTTATTGGTCGTAAAAACTGGTTACTATGCAATACTCCGAAAGGAGCTAGCTCAAGCGTAACCATATACAGTGTAGTTGAAACTGCTAAGGCTAATGGCTTAGTTGTTGAAAAATATCTAGTTTATTTAATTGATATGCTGTGCAATTTAGAAAAGAATAATAAAGATGAGTTGTTAAAATATATGCCATGGTCTAAGGAGCTTCCAAAGGAACTTTTCCTTCAAAATAAAAATCTTCATGGCAAAGAAGCTAAAAAATAAAATCCAGCAGTAAAGCCAATCTTAGGATCTTGCTTACTGCTGGATTTAGTTTATCAAATATGTTTCTAAAAATGAATACGGAGAATTTTTGACGCTTAC
>JAUZPI010000233.1 GCA_030706015.1 Bacillota bacterium | reverse complement strand
TTTACCCTCAAGGAATGTTACAAAAACAGAAGTATCTCCAACGTAGCTTTCTACTGTTTTATCACTCTTTCCATCCTCCTCAAGATGTGTTTTGAATTTCTTTACTAAATCATTTGTCATTGTTCCTTCCCCCTTTCAATATTTTTGGATATGGAAAAAGGCTAACGCTTTTAGACGTTAGCCTCAATGTTACTTTGTTTTATTTAATTTTTATTTTTGTTGCAACTGACTGCTTAATTGAAATTATGTATCCAGTTAATCTCAGTAAAAATATCTAGATTCTAACAGTTTCATTAGTAGTCCATTTTATCTTTGTACTCAGCAATATTGTAGTCACTTTTTTTAAAATTATGTGGTCAGACTGTTAATGACCTTGCAAGTCAAGTTCTATTTCCTTATAAGTAAAATTTAGCATTTTACCACTAGTCTTTAGCGATTGGAAAGCTCTTTCTGTAACATATAACATTACATTCCTATAGAGACAAAAATCATGTCCAGACCATCTTGTAATTTTACCTTCGTCAATCTCTACGACTCCATTTATTAGCATCCTCAAAAATGTTGGTAATTCAACATTGGGATGATAGTATTCAAATATCTCTGATTTTGTAGTTTTAATATTGTCATCACAAGCAAAACCTGTAAGTTGACTTTTATCAAGGAATTCTGCCAATGGTTCAGTTATGATATAGCATGGGCTAGAAGTTAATAACTCATCTCCAAACCAGCCCTCAAACTCATATTCTAAGAATTTAATATTCTTTATCTTTCCTCCTTCATATTCAATTACTGAATTCGATCCAATGCTTCCTGGAACCTCTGGACTTATTTTATACATTATCATCTTATCCCCTCCTAAATTGGCGGCTGAAATGCTGAACCAAAAATTGCATCAATTTCTCTTGCTTTATCATAAAAACTTTGTTTTGTTAGTGGTATTTCTCCTGCATCTACCTCTTCATAGAATTGATTCCAAAGCGTTCTAATTGTAGATAGATGAAGCTCAGAATTGATATCTTTAGGAATTCCTCTAAGCATACTTATATCATTCAATTCAGCTTCTGTAAATAGTCCTGGGTATTTAGTTAGCACTTGTCTCTCAATAGAGTGATGTACCCATACCTTCCCTTCAAGGTTAAGATACTTGTTAAAGAATATTTCTCTATAATTACAATCATTATGTACTAGCAATTCTAGACCGGAAACAAAGTAAGTATGATATTCGCCTACATTTAGATTGTAAATTCTCTCTGGTTCGGTTTGATTTTCAGTCGTTGTTGAGGTCACTTCTTTTAAATCACCTGATGAAGTAAGAATTTTATCCCCAACTTTAAGGTTTTCAGCTGACTTCCACCATCCATCTACAAAGAATAGATGGGATGGAGTTGTACGAATCTCTTGTCCCTGTACATTCAAAACAATAAGCTTTTTAGTACTCTTTCTGTAAACAGTTAATACAGGTTTATAAGTCATTTGTCCAGTCTTTACATCTTTTGAAAGAACTAAATCACCTTCCTGTATTGTATCTATTCTTTTTAATCCATTGCTTGTTTGTATAAGTGTATCTCCTACAAAACAACCATCACCAAAGCACTCAATAACTCCTTTTGCCTCTTCACTTGTTAATCCTTGTTTCTCGACTAAATCGGCTTCTAGTTGACTTTCAGAAACTTCAATTACTGTCTTTTGGTCCTTCAAAGTCACCTCATATTTGTCCCCTTTTTGAATAACATCATATACATCTTCAAATATCGCTTCCGGATCTCCACTAGCTAACTTTTGTTCTATTGAGCCTAATTCTTCTGCAGCTTCAGCCGCCTCCTCTATACTTAACTCCTCCAAAACTTCATCAATATTTTTTTGCCCATTATATAATTCGCTAAGTAATTCGGATAATTTACCAGATTGTGATGATACTTTCAGCAGCTTTGTAGCTTCAGCTATTCCTTTTGTAGAGAATATAAGCAAAACTACTTGTCCAAATAGCCTTCCTGTCATTCTTGCTCTTTCGTTAGTATCTCCATTATTATATTCATTTACTAACTGGTTCTCTATTTCATCCCCTATTTCCATAAGAATTTTAAATTCTTCACTATCT
>JAUZPI010000232.1 GCA_030706015.1 Bacillota bacterium | reverse complement strand
TTCAAGGATCAGACCAATCTTAATGACAGCGGCAGCAACAGTCCTTACTTTGTTACCACTTGCATTTTCTCATAATGCGGATACGGTTATTTCCCAAACGCTGGGAATTGTAGTAATTGGAGGAATGGTTACATCAACAATTAACAGCTTTGTTATTATCCCAATCATTTATGAGTGGTTGCATAAAAAATCAGCGACAAAAAACATAAGTACACCAAATGAAAATGCAGTATAATACACTTAAAGAATGGCCCGAAGTCTTCTCCGAGCCATTCTTTTCTTTATTCTGTTTTAATAATGGATTGTTGTAGGTACTTTCCTACTTGAACTGTCTGAATACCACTCCTAAACAGATGTCACATTTATTTTTAACCACATAAAAAAGACATAACTCAATGTTATGTCTCTTAATAATTTTTATACTCCTATAGATATATATAGCTAATTTTTAAAATGAAAAGAAGTCAAATCACTATGTTATTATTTAATTGAAACACCCAAAATTTTTGAAACGGTTTTAAGGTTATCTCGATTAACTTTGATAAGTTCTGTAATTTTTGTTGTGCTTTTACTCGAAATAGCATCTTGTAATTCATCGTATTTTCCGTGAATATCTTCAGCATAGGTTTCCCCTTTTTTCTCCTTTAATGGAGGGAGAATAAAGGAATGAAATTTATCATGAAGTTTATTTGCAACCGTTGTAGCTGTATTGTAATCTCCTTTTTTTACATCTTGCTCAATCGTTGTAAAGCCATTTAACTCATCTTTGATTGCATTTGTTATAGATTGTTGGTTACCCATTGGCATATCTTTCATGGATGTATCTTTGTTAGATTTCGAAGCATTATTACTTTGAGGCTTATTATTGCTTTGCGGTGTCCCACAAGCTGCAAGACAAAGTAATAAGAGAGAAGCGATTATTACTGCATTAATTTTATTATTCATGTTTATTTCTCCTTTTTTTCTTAGAAATTAAATTCACCCACATCCAGACCCCCGTTATACTTAGCACAATCATACAAATTGCTCCTAAATCGGTGAGCCAAATAATCGAAGTGTCTCCAACATTTCCAGAGTGTATAGCAAAAATAAACTCTTGTAGCTTCATAGCTGTATTTGAAGAGTAACCGATAAGAGAACGATGATTTAATAAAATACCAGTTATGGACATAAGTAAAACTAATAAAGAACCAACTAATCCAGCAGTATGATGAATCATTCTTAGAATTTTATACATTAGCAACACTCACAATTTGCACATTATAGTTTTACCTAAATAAATATACCACAATAATAGAGACAAATAATGCTTATCTTTATAATTACCCATTAGGTTAGATAGTAACCCAAATGTAACTAATGTCCTTTCATATAGTTCGGTTTGACAAAAATCCTTCTTTTACTAAATTCCCCTTTAATAGAAAAAGAAAAAAGACTCTACTCCCTATTGAAGTAAAGCCATAAACGATCTGAATAAGACTCTACTCGGTTAAATAGTGTCTTCTTTGTGATTGTTTTGTATATGCCCAGTTTTAAATGGATGTAATTGCGTATCCATTATTCCTACTTGGATTTGGGGGTCATTTAATTTAAATAACTCCTGATTTATGAACCTATCCTAACTAATTGCTTGCCGATATTTTTGCCATGAAACAAATCGATCAGTGCTTTTGGGGCGCTATTTAGTCCCTCCAAAATAGTCTCAGTGTATTTTATTTTGCCTTCCATAATCCATTGAACAATTTCAGACCTTGCCGCTTCACATTTCTTTTGATCATAGCCCGTAATAAGAAATCCCTGCATAACCGCTCTGTTCTTCGTGATTCTTCCAAAAATCTTTGGATCGATATATGGCGATTCACCGTTATATTGGGAGATTTGGCCGCACAAAACAATTCTAGCAAAAGGATTAATCAGTTTTGTCAATATATTGATCAATTCATTTCCTACATTATCAAAATACACATCTATTCCATCGGGGCACAATTTACGGAGTTCTTCCTCCATATCGCTTACCGCTTTATAGTTAATTACGCCATCGAAACCCAGTTCATTTACTAAATAAGCATTTTTTTCATCCGACCCAGAAATACCGATCACCCGACTGCCATGTATTTTGGCAATCTGTCCCACGATAC
>JAUZPI010000231.1 GCA_030706015.1 Bacillota bacterium | reverse complement strand
CTCTAATTTGTTTTGAAACTTTAGCTTTAGTTTTCTATCTAGACTATGTCCATTCTTTCCATGTACTCCATTTGTGCCTCTGTGGTGACTTGCACATAAATGTATATGATTTAGTTTACAATTCTCAAGAGGCTTACATTCGCTTCTAAACATGATGTGATGTAGTTCCCCTAGCCTGTATATATCATCTTCTAAACATATCTCGCAGTACTCCATCTTATCCCTCGATAATTCTTCTAATATCTGCTAATATATCTCTTATGTTTCTATCAGCATTTACAGCATAATCACACTTTATTGAATTAAACTTTAATTCATCATGTAATATCCTACTCATAGCTTCATTCATCGCAAACTTTCTATTCTTACCCTCATAGAATATCTGTCTATTTTTCATTCTGTTATATCTTTCCTGTCTGCTACATCTTAGATATATAACAATGATTTCTGCATCTTTTACTGACTCTCTAAGCTGTGCCACTCCGTATGGATCTATTACGTATATAGATACGGATTTATTCTCGTACTGTTCTTTAGTAGCCCAGTAATGTTCATTATCGTAAAATGTGTAAGCTATAGATTTATTTAAAAAAACATCGTGCATTTTTGAATATACTTTATCATCTTTATCTACAAAGGTGTGACCATATTCCCCTGCGTATCTAGGTTTACGAGTAGTATAGCTTTTTATAATGTTATATCCCTCTTTTTCAAGTTCCTTGCATAGTGTAGTTTTACCACTTCCACTCTCACCGACCAAACATATTATCTTGTCCATAAAAAATTCTCCCCTTTATTTCTATCTTTTTTCAAAATATTTTCCATCACATTTTCCATATGGATATATATACTCGTGTTCTATTTTAGGATTTTGGCTTCTATGAAATATCCTTTTATTAAACTTTAAACATTTATGATGTATTCTTTTATCTATCTGATCTTTTTCTGTTAGATTAATATTTTTACATTCATTACAATTAACCATAAAAATTCTCCCCTTTATTTTTTCAATATTATGAATATTTTAATTAAATTTTGCGTATAAATTAAGGTTAATCCTCCGTAGAGGTAACAGTACATTCATCCTGCCACTTCTCAAGTAGCTTGTCTAATTCTTCTTTACATTCAAGTTTGGCATCTTTATAGCCTTTAGCATAAACATTTTTATAATACATCTTTAGTAATAAGCCTAAAACAGATAACAATACTGCATTTATAATTATTTGAATAATCAATTGTTTGTCCACTTGTACACCTCACTTTTAAAAGCTTGTCTATACTTCTATTATACCACTTTATATGGCAATGTCTATAGCAATTACCTATATTTTGAAAATTATTTTTATATTTCCTGTAGCATTTTTTAAGTTTTTGAATATAATATAACTAAGGGGCATTAGTAAGCTTGGGAACTTACTTTTGCCCTTATTTTTATATAAAATCCTTTAGCCTGTAGTTATATTTAAAATCATCAAAGGCTATAATTACATTTCTTTCAAAGAGCCTGCTTGCTAGTGCCATATCAATGTTTATCATTGTTTTAGGGCTTGCCTCACTGTTCACTATCGTTGGTTTTTTCTTTAAGTACCTATAATTTATGATTTCATAGAGATATTTGAGATCGGATTTATTTATTTTACTGCTTATATCTCCATTTAAGAGGATATCTTTGTAGAGGTCGTCGATAATGAGTAGTTCTGCATCCATATATTTTCTTAGAGTTTTCATGGTATATTCATAGTCCAGTATGTTTGATTTGATTTCAGTTAAAACATTTAGATAGGGCATATAAGCCACAGAATGAGTTTTAATGAGTTCTTTTACTATTGCAAGGCTTAACATAGTCTTACCACTTCCCGACGTTCCTAGGAGGCATATAGCTTCACCAGAGTTACTTCCAAAGTTCTTTATAAACTTTATCACCTCGGATTTAGCTTTTTTAGTAATATCATCAAAGGCTTTATAGTCTTTCACCATTTTAGTATCTTCTAGGTCTATACCTAAATTTTTAAGCCTTTCAATTCTTTGTGATCTTTCATAACATTCACACCTTTTAAAAGTCGATGTTTTCTGTATCAATATCCAGGTTGTTCCTTTGCACACTTCGCACACTGTCGAACTTGTATCCTGCTGCAACAT
>JAUZPI010000230.1 GCA_030706015.1 Bacillota bacterium | reverse complement strand
TAGGGTGGCATCATGACACCTGCATTGTTGATTAAAACATCCAATGAATCAAATTGAGCAGAATAGGTTTCAGTAAAAGATTGGATGTTATTTAAATCAGCTAAATCCAAAAGCATCATTTGAACGGAAATATCAGGATTGTCTGCTTTTAAATCGACGATCGCTTTATTTCCTTTTTCTTTGTCCCGAACAGCCAAGATGACTTCGGCTCCTTTATCTGCTAATGCCTTAGCTGTTTCATATCCGATACCGCTATTAGCGCCTGTAATAATAACTCTTTTTCCTCTTAAGTTTAGCTCTCCCATATTAACTCCTCATTTATATATATTGTGTTGTATTAAAAGTCCTTAGCGTTGTTTAAATTGCTTGTTTTTATGTCGAAATTTGCTTAAAGTGGTTTTTTTCGAATTTACTGACGGTACCCTCTTCTTTCTTAACTTTGAATTCATAATAGCACAACAATTAATACTGTGTAAACAAAAAAGATTTATTTTGTCTAATGTATATATTTTGCTTGTGGTGTGTTTTTAAATTAGATATCCGCTATAATAAATAAAAAAGGGGGCAAGTGATGTGGACAACGATAACAGTGTAACCAATAAACAAAACGAGACTAGAAGCAGACTTATTGCAAAACTGCTTCCTTATATAAGAAAAAATGGGTTTCTATCGATTCGGATGGATGAGATTGCGAAGATTATGGACGTTAGCAGAGCGACTCTGTATAAATATTTTTCAACGAAAGAAGAAATCATTGGGTACGTAGTGGATTTTTGTATAGAGTATTTAAACGAGCTTATTGTGGATTCACCGGATACAGATCAAAGATTTGGTACCAGATTTCAACAAATATTCGAACAATCCGTCTTACTTATGGATACAGATGTTTTCCTAAAGGAACTTGAAAACAGTTATCCGGAGCCTTATGAGCGGCTAAGAGAATCCATGAAGCAGCGAGAACAACAAGTGTTGGTCTTTTATGAAGACGGAATGCGAAGAGGCATATTTAATGAAATCAATGCAAAGCTGTTAATAAAGCAAGATGAATTATTACGAAGCATATTTGAAGTCAAATATTTAATGGAAAATCAGTTAACCGTTCATCAAGTTCTTTATGATTATTATAAATTAAAAAAAATTCAATTATTCAAACCGGAGAAGCTTCAAGCGGTAGAGGACTCAATGATGATAGCTAAAATTGAGTATTTTGCTCAAAAGATCACCAAAAACCTTTACTAATTACTTTTGAGGCGATTCCATAAGTTGAATAGATATAATTTAGATGCAGGTTTAAAATGCGGATATAATCTTGTGAATAAAGGAACTTAAACATAAGGAGGATTATCTTCAATAAGATCTTCCATAATCGCACGCTTTACTTGAAGATCCGGCAATCATTGCCGGCTTTTTTATTTATTAAATTAAATGGCAGAATAATTGAATAATTAATTGCACATAAATAGGATTTCACCAGTGAAAAATAGTAAAAAGTTTAAGGGTGAATCCATTGAAAAAATATTATTTAGTATGATGCTTTTGTTTCTTATAGTTTTCTTAGGACAAATAAATACCCATGCGCAAATTGTTTTTCCTACAAACTTTATTGGTAAACCTAACATTATGCTCGTATATGCTGATTTAGCAACCTATACATTTAGAAATGCCCATTCCTCTCAGTTTGGACCTTTAAATTGTTCATATGATTGTAACAGTGGTTTATAGTAGCTGTAGTGGAATTCTTATATAATTAAAGCAAGAGAAGAAAGCGGTTTCATTGAATACTTACGTTGGCTGGGAATACTTCTCTATTTTTATCTGCAAGAGTAAGCATTATTATATGGAGGGAACATTCCGCGTTGAAGGTATTTAAAAAATATAATTAGGGAGGGAAATGTGTGTCAAACACAAAAACAATCAAAAAATTGACTTTAGTGTCCTTGGTATTAATGATTTTTACTTCGGTGTATGGATTCAACAACATTCCTCGGTCATTTTATAAGATGGGTTATGCCGCTATACCTTGGTATATTCTTTCAGCCGTAACCTTCTTTGTTCCTTTTGCCTTAATGGTAGCTGAATTTGGAGCCGCCTTTAAAGAGGAAAAGGGTGGTATCTACTCATGGATGGAAAAATCCATCGGACCAAAATTTGCATTTATAGGAACGTTCATGTGGTATTTTTCTTATGTAACTTGGATGGTTAATGTCGCATCCGGCATGTGGGTTCCGG
>JAUZPI010000023.1 GCA_030706015.1 Bacillota bacterium | reverse complement strand
CATTTCATGGCAGTTTGGACATTCAACTATTCCTGGTAAGCTTAATTTAAAAGTTTGAGCTCTTCTTGAATCTCTTCTAGCTTTTGAAAATCTTCTAGCCGGATTTCCCACTATAAACACCTCCTTAATCGTTTGAAAACAGTTCCTTAAGTTTTGCCAATCTTGGGTCAGTATCATCATTTTTGCATTTACATGTTGAAGAATTTAAATTAGCACCACAACTTTGACAAAGACCCTTACAATCTTCACTACATAATTTTTTAATAGGTAGCGATAAAATAATGGTGTTTTCAACAATTTCTGTGATATCTAGTTTTTCATTATCAATAAAGATGACTTCATCATCTCTATTTTCAGGATTGGTAGTAAACTTTTCATGAATTTCAATATCTACGCTGTAATCAAACTTTTGTAAACATCTTGAACATGCAAGTTTAAGTTTAGCTTCTAAAGCTCCATTTAAATTGATAATATCTCCAACCGACTTTAGCATACCATTAAATACCATTGGTTCTACAACATCATATGTTTCTGTACCATCGCATATTTTATTTACTTCTAATGTTAGCTGAAGCTTTTTTTCTGTGACCTTTTTCCCATTTAAATCAGAAATATCTATAATCATAATCTAAGCTCTGAAAAAACAATACCATGTTTTTTCTCGTACATATAAATATATATGCACCTTATGTATTATTACACAGCTCGAGCAAAAGCGCCTTATTCCCTCCTTAAAATTTCCTAGGCATTTTTAGTCACAACTTATTATATAAACCTGTACATAAATTGTCAAGTTTTAATTTAAAGATTCTACAATTTCCTTGGTATCTCGTGCTATAGTCATTTCTTCATCTGTAGGAATAACTAACACTTTAACCTTTGAGTCTTCATGACTAATATCCATAGGGATGCCTATTGCTTTATTATTCTTCTCTTCGTCAATTTTAATACCAATAAAATTCATATTCTCGCATATAGGAGCTCTATTTAAACATGAATTTTCTCCAACTCCTCCTGTGAACACTATACAATCAAGTCCATTCATAGCTGCTGCATATGCACCAATATAGTGTTTGATTCTATATGTAAAAATATTACGCGCTAATTGAGCTTTTGCGTTGTTTTCTTCAAGTGCTGCTTTGTTTATATCTCTCATATCACTACTCAAACCAGAAACACCAAGTAATCCTGATTTCTTATTTAAGATGTTATCAACTTCATCAGCACTTAAGTTTAATTCTCTCATTAAGTAAATCACAATAGCTGGGTCAATGTCTCCTGATCTTGTACCCATAACTAAACCTTCAAGCGGAGTAAATCCCATACTTGTATCTACGGATTTTCCACCATCAACTGCTGTAATACTTGCACCGTTACCTAAGTGACAAGTAATGATTTTTAGATTTTTTATATCCCTATCCATAAATTTAGCTGCTGCGTTTGATACATATTTGTGTGATGTACCATGAAAACCATATTTTCTTATACCATTATCCTTATAAAGCTCATATGGTAAAGCGTACATATAAGCATAATCAGGCATTGTTTGATGGAAAGCTGTATCAAAAACTGCAACCATTGGAGTCTGAGGCATTAATTCCTTACAGGCATTGATACCAATTATGTTTGGAGGATTATGCAAAGGTGCTAATTTTGAACAGTCGTTTATATATTCAATTACATCGTTATCAACTAACACAGATGCAGCATATTTTTCTCCTCCATGCACAACTCTATGGCCAACGGCTGTTATTTCTGACATATCACTTATAACACCATGAACATTATCAATTAGTGCATTTAGTACTAATTGGATAGCTGCTCTATGATCTGGCATTTCTTGTTCTATTACGTATTTATCATCATTAGCTTTTTGAGTTAATATTGCGCCCTTAAGTCCTATTCTTTCTACCAACCCTTTTGCTAAAACCTTCTCATCATTCATATCAATTAGTTGGTATTTTAGAGATGAACTTCCACAGTTTATTACTAATACCTTCACTTCAGTATACCCCCTTAAAATTTCTCTTTTATTATTGTATTATACACCACGTTGTGCTTGAACAGCTGTTATAGCAACAACATTTACTATGTCCTCAAAAGAACATCCTCTTGATAAATCATTAATTGGCTTCGCAAAACCTTGACAAATTGGTCCTATAGCTTTTGCCTTTGCAAATCTTTGAACAAGTTTGTATCCAATATTACCTGTTTGCAAGTCTGGAAAAACTAATACATTTGCACTTCCAGCAACATTACTTCCAGGTGCTTTTAATTTTGCTACCTTCTTCTCTATAGCAGCATCTAACTGCATCTCTCCATCTATATCAATGTCAGGTCTTAGTTGTTTTGCAAGCTCAGTTGCATTTTTAACTTTGTCTACTAGTTCTCCCTTAGCACTGCCCATTGTTGAATATGACAGCATTGCTACTTTTGGATCTAAATCAAATAATTTCTTAGCTGTTTCTGCAGTAGATATAGCAATTGAAGCTAATTCTTCTGATGAAGGATTAGGGTTAACAGCACAATCTGCAAATAATAATAATCCACTTTCACCGTACTCACAATCTGGAACCATCATTATAAAGAATCCAGAAACTATATTAACGCCTGGAGAAGTTTTAACTATTTGTAATCCAGGTCTTAATAAGTCTCCTGTTGTATGAATAGCTCCTGATACCATACCATCAGCATCACCCATCTTTACAGTCATTGTTCCAAAATATAGTGGATCTTTCACAACTTTTTCCGCTTTTTCTATTGTCATGCCTTTATTTTTTCTTAATTCATAAAATGCGTTTACATATTCTGGTGTGCCATGCCAGGTATGAGGATCTCTAATTTCAGCACCATCTATATTAACACCTAATTTTAATGCATTCTCTTTAATTGTATTTTCATTACCTATGAGAATAATATCTGCAAGTTTTTCTTTCAGTATCTTTCCACAGGCTAAAAGGTTTCTTTCTTCTACTCCCTCTGCCAAAACTATTTTTTTTCTATCATTTATAGCCAAATCCCATATTTTATCCATTAAATCCATGCCGAATTCTCCCTTCACTTATTTAACTGAAAACATTTTTACATAAAATATAACACATATATCACAATAAGCATAGTGCATACACTATATTATATATAAAACATATTCAGCGCAGCATATATGGTATATAGTATATCATATATAAAATACAGAGTATAACACATGTAAAATTTGCCAGGTATAATATTTACTAGATATAATATTTACTATATATAATATACTGCTTTTATTACTTACTTTTCAACTAAAATGGAATAATTTTTTTCTCTATGCTTGAAGTTTATATATTGATAATTTTCTCTCAATTACAAATATTTATTCATCTCCCCATTTTATCATCTCTCCCTTTTATTTTATCGAATTAATGGTTATAATTTTATAGAAATGCTTTAATACTATATTTTTAATGGTTGGTGATTTGTAATGAATATATCTTCAATAATTGCTGAATATAATCCCCTACATAAAGGACATGAGTATCATATCAATGAAACTAAATCTTTAACAAAGTGTGATGGTATTATTTGTGTTATGAGCGGTAATTTTGTACAAAGAGGCGAACCAGCCATTTTAGATAAGTGGTCTAGAACTCGCATGGCATTATCAAGTGGGATAGATTTAGTAATAGAATTACCTGCTGTTTATAGTCTATCATCTGCGGAGTTTTTTTCTTTCGGTTCTGTAAGCCTTCTTGATAATTTAGGAGTCGTAGATAGTTTATGTTTCGGAAGTGAATCTGGAAAAATAGATAATTTAATGAAGGTTGCTAAGTTACTTCAGAATGAACCCGTAGAATATAAGATATATCTAAAGGAATATTTAAATTTAGGAGATTCCTTTCCAAAAGCAAGAGAAAAGGCACTTAATAAATATTTATGCAACAAAACAGAAAGTGACTTTTTAAATATATCAGATTTACTAAAAACCTCAAATAATATTCTTGGTATAGAATACTGCAAAAGTTTAATAAAGCTAAATAGTAAGATTACTCCATTCACAGTTAAAAGAATGGGAAGCCACTATAATAGTACTGAATTATCTAATATATTTTCAAGTGCCACTGCCATTAGGAAAAACATTGGAGAATTTAAAAATCTACATTTAGTTAAAGAACATGTATCCCCTTCCACCTATAATATACTTGAGGAAACTGCCGCAAATAATAATTTTGTTTTTTCTGATAAGATGCTCAACTTTCTTAAATATAAAATTTTTACTAAAAAAAGTGACTTAGAAAGAATTCCTGATGTTAAGGAAGGGCTTCACAACAAAATTACAAAACATTTAAGTGCTGATAATGACTATTATGAAATTGTAAATAGCATAAAAAGTAAACGCTATACCCATACCAGAATATCTAGAATACTTACTCAGTTATTTTGTGGTTTTGAGGACTTTAATATCGAAGCAATGCGCAGACTATCTTGTCCTTATGCAAGAGTTTTAGGTTTTAATAAGGTTGGTTTGCAAATATTGAAACAAATTAAACAACACACCAAAATCCCAGTTTACACGAAGCTACCTAAACAATTGTGTGATACATTGGTTTTAGATATAAATTGTACTAAATACTACAGCCTATTAAATTCTAATATAAACCCAATGGATGATTATAAAAAAAGACCAATCATTTTTTAAAATAATTGGTCTTTTTTTATTGAAAAGTAAAAGTTATATTATCTCTAAACAGCAATATATTTATATAAGACTAATTTCAAAGGGGTTATATGCTTGAATATTACATATTATTTAATATTATTTATATTAATAATATTAATTTTTCAAAACAAACTACAAAAAATAAATAAGAATCTAGTTATAGTTATGTTTACAAGTATCTTACTATTAGACATTCTTATGAAACCTGAACAAAGTATTGAATCAGCAATAACTGGTGCCAAACTATTTTTTTTCAAGGTGTTTCCTTCATTATTTCCTTTTATGATTTTATGCAATTTGATAATATATTTTAATGGAGTAAAAATATATTCAAAGCTATTAGGAACTTTCCTATGCAAACCACTGAAACTTCCTAAGGAATGTAGTTTAGTCCTCATGATAAGCGCTTTGTGCGGATATCCTCTAGGAGCCAAATACTCTTGCCAGCTTTATGAGGACGGCATTATAGATTTTAATACTTGTAAAAGATTATTAAACATTGCTACTAACTCTAGTCCTCTATTTATTCTTGGCAGTGTTGGTATTTCTATGCTAAATAATCCCCCTGTTGCATATATATTGCTAATCTCAAATTATCTCTCATGTCTATGTATGGGTTTAATTATAAAACCAGATAATAAGAAAACATCAGATTTTAATCGCAAAAGATACACTAAGGCATCTGATAATACACCATTAAACCTAGGAGAAATATTTAAAAGAAGTATTGATAACTCACTAAATTCATGTACTTCTATATTTGGATCCATTGTAATATTTACAGTATTACTAAATATGATAAAAAATACAGCTTTATTTCATTCGCTAATATCTAATTCCTATATAGAAACCTTTATAATTGGAGTAGTAGAAATGACCAATGGATGCTCCCTTGTGTCAAATTCTAACTTAATAATGTCAATTAAAATCATCTTTATAAGCTTTTTTGTTACATTTAGTGGCTTATGTATAATAACCCAGGTTTACGCTTTTACTTATAGGCATAAATTATCTATGGTTACTTATGTTAAAAATAAATTTATTCAAGGAATAATTTCATCAGCACTTTCAGTTGTTATTTACCAGCTAACAATAAATAATAGATCATTAGCCACCTTAAGTACTTCTATGCAAACACAAATTCTACCTATTTCATCACTATTTATAATCTGTTCAATAATATTAATAATTCCTTTTGTATTAACAATTTTACTAAATTTATTTGATTTTTCTTAGTTCCTTAATATTTTCTCTTATAGTTTCAACAGTCGTCGCTGCTTCATCTTGCATTTCACTTGCAAAGTGTTCCACATTCAATTTTAGATTTTCTAATATGGCAACCATCTTACTTTGAATTTGTTTTTCAAGATCACATAAAATCTCGTCTGCATAATCTCTTGCACCAATTCTAATTTCTTTTGAATCCCTTTGTGCAGAAGAAATAATTTCATCCGCTTCTCTTTGAGCTGAGGAAATTATTTCTTCCGCTCTGACTTGTGCAGTCCTTGTTATATCATGAGTCTGTATTTCTCGTTTTACTCTTTCAATGCTTTGTTCTTTAACAATTTCAGCCTCTTTCATAGCTTCCGATATAATTCTTTCTTTCTCATCCAGTATCCATTGCGCCTTTTTAAGTTCATCCGGCAGATCATTAATTATTTGATTTATGATTTTTGAAATCTCTTTTCTGCTTACTGTTACTTTACCTGTCAGCGGGATTTTATGAGATGTGTCTAAGATATCCTGTAAATATTCTAATAATTTCATAACATTCATTATAAAATATCCCCCTAATATTTTTGTTTTATCTTCTCCATGATATCCCATATTATTTCGTCTGGTACTAGGCCCTGAATGCATCCGCCAAATATAGCTACCTGCTTTACTGAGGATGAACTTAAAAATGAATATTGAGCATTAGTCATCATAAATACTGTTTCTACATTAGGATCTAGTTTATTATTCATTAGTGCCATTTGAAATTCATATTCAAAATCAGATACAGCTCTTAATCCTTTTATAATTATATTTGCATTCACTGTTTTCATGAAATTCACTAGCAATTCACTTGAACATTGAACTTTAACATTTTTTTTATCTTTTACAACTCTTTTGATTAATTCCACTCTTTCCTCTATAGAAAATAAACCTTGCTTATTTGGATTAACTAATACTAGAACAATAACTTCATCGAAAACATTTGATGCTCTTTCAATAATATCTAAATGCCCATTTGTTATAGGATCAAAGCTTCCAGGATAAACAGCCGTCTTCACCTTAAGTCCTCCTTATACCTATAGAAACATACTGTGGTATTTCCATATTTTCTATGATCAACTAAAATTATTTCATCAGTACCATTATATATTTCTTCAATAGAATCTATTTTCGTAACAATAAGTCCATTACTAACTAATAATTTCTTTTCCTGTATAATTTCAATAGCTGGAGGAATCATTTCTTTGCAATATGGTGGATCTATAAAAATCAAATCAAAAACCATACCTTTTTCAGAAAGGTACGTTAATGCTCTATAAGAGTCCATATTTATGCATTCGCAAATATCATTAAACTTTAAATTATCAACATTTTTTTTCAATAGTTCAAATGTAGTAGAACTCTTATCTACGAGATATGACTTTTGTGCACCTCTGCTAGCCGCCTCTAGACCTAAACTTCCAGTACCAGCAAATGCATCTAGTACTACTGCATCTGGTACGTAATTTTGAATAATACTAAACATGGATTCTTTTACTCTATCTAAGGTAGGTCTTGTAGTTTCCGACCCTTCAGGTGACATGATTTTTCTGCCTTTTGCAAGACCTGCAATTATTCTCATATAAGTTACCTCCTTCGCAAGTAACATTTCCATAATATTTTAGCATATATGCGCAATATATACAAAACTTATTTTATGCTATTAACTTTTATAAATATTTCTTAATTTTATGAATACTTTATTATTTTAACGTCAATACTAATAATGCCAAATGGCTCTTCCTCAAATTCTCCTCAAATAAGAACGGTGTATCCGTTCTTATTTTTTATTTATTGCAAGAAAGGGAGCATTACGCTCCCTATTTATCAAATATTTTGTTAGCTAGCTTCTTCTCATAAGTTCTTCCTCGGCCATTTCAATCATACGCTTCACCATCTGCCCTCCAACTGAACCACATTCCCTAGATGTCATATCACCCCAATAATCATTTTCAGGCACATGAACACCTACTTCATCTGCTGCTTCATATTTAAATTTTTCAAGGGCATACCTAGCTTCAGGTACTAATTTTCTGTTTCTTGATCCACTGGAATTACTCATAACAGCACCTCCAAATACACATATGTTTTATTAGATTGCTGCTTAGCTTCCTAATGCATTATTATAATACCCATCGTATTTTGGATTTAAACTAGCAATAATTAATTAAAGCATATGTATTTTGTGGATTCCTCTAATTTTTTCATAATTTCATTTTTTATTCTAATGTCATCGTCATTTTCACTATTTATTAATCTTTGAGCCTCGATATTAGCATCTTTTAATAAATTGATGTCCTCTACTAAGTCTGCTAACACTAAACCATTATCTCCGCTTTGCCTGTAGCCGAACATCTCACCAGTTCCTCTTATCCTTAGATCCTGCTCAGCAATATAAAATCCATCATTACTATTTTGCATTATTTCCATTCTTTTTTTTGTTATTTCACTTTTAATTTTTGCAATTAATATACAGTATGACTTATATTCCCCTCGTCCAACTCTTCCTCTAAGCTGGTGCAGTTGTGCTAAGCCAAATCTTTCAGCATTTTCTATTATCATAACACTGGCATTTGGTACATTAACACCAACTTCTATTACTGTTGTAGATACCAAAACCTTCACTTCTCCCTTTTTAAACCTCTGCATAATCTCATCTTTTACTTTTGGCGACATCTTTCCATGGAGCATTTCAACACTAATATCTTTGAAGTATTGCTCCTTCACTTCGTTGTATAACGTCTCCACAGAACTAAGCTGAAGTTCTTCGTTTTCTTCCACTAAAGGGCATACTACATATATTTGCCTTCCTTCATTGATTTGTGACACTGCAAAATTATATACTCTTTCTTTATCGTCTTCATCAATATAATAGGTATCTATCTTTTGTCGGCCTGGTGGTAATTCATCAATTATTGATATATCTAAATCTCCATAAAGAAACAAAGCTAAAGTTCTTGGAATTGGTGTAGCAGTCATTACAAGCACATCCATATTATTTCCCTTATTAAATAATTTATTTCTCTGTAGTACACCAAATCTATGTTGTTCATCAGTAACTACAATTCCTAAATTATCAAACTCAACATTATCCTCTATGATTGCATGGGTACCAATTAACAAATCAATTTCTCCATTTTTAATCTCATTTTTTATTCTTTCCTTGTTCTTTGCAGATACACTTCCAGTCAACAATTTTACTTTTACATCAAATTTTTCTAATAACTTTTTCGCTTCCTCATAATGCTGATTAGCTAATATTTCAGTAGGTGCCATAAAGGCAGCTTGATATCCATTTTTTATGATATTAAATATTGCAATTAGTGCTATAATTGTTTTTCCGCTGCCTACATCCCCTTGAACTAATCTATTCATAGAGGCAGGCTTTTTTTCATCAATTAGAATTTCTCTAACTACCCTAGTTTGTGCATTTGTTAACTGAAAAGGAAGATTATCCTTAAAGTCTTTTAATTCTGGTGCAATTTTAAATGGTATACCATGTTTATTTTTATTTATAAAATCTTTTAAAACTAATATTTTCATGGAGTATGCAAATAACTCCTGAAATTTTAGTCTTTGTAGACCTTTATTGAGATCATCCCTATTTTGCGGTCTATGTACATTTCTTATTGCTTCGTCCAGAGTACAGAACTTATATTTTCTCACAATCCATTCTGGAAGATTTTCAGTAATTTTAATCTGATTTAATGCTTCAGATATTAAATTAAACATTAATTTATTTGTGAGACTACCCTTAAGAGAATATTTAGGAATAATATTATCTTGACTTACCGGATTGTTTTTCAGTTCAACTGGGCTAGTGATAACTGCATAGTTTTTAATATATTTGATCTTTCCCATAATTAAATACTCATTATTTATTTTAAATTTATTTTTAATAAAGGGCTGATTAAACCATTTTCCATATAATAATTTATCTCCAGCTGCAAAAACAATAGTAGATACCACTTTATTATTTTTGGTTCTTTGATCTCTTTCAATACTCTTTACTATGCATTTTACTATTACTTTTTCACCTTCTGCAAATTCTGATGAGTTTTTTGCATATGAGACCATTTCATAGTCTCTAGGAAAGTAGAGAAGTAAATCTAAAATGCTATAAATACCACATTTGTTAAGGGTATCTTTAGTCTTAGGACCTATACCCTTAATACAGCCTACATCATTATAAATATCCATTTTACCATCTCCAAATGCTAGTATAATAATACAAAATAGTAAAGGCATGCAACAGCTACAATACTATAATAGGCATTATGCTATCGCATGCACTTATAAAAAAATATTTATTCTGCAGATACTAGGAAATAATATAAAGGTTGTTCTCCACTATTGCACTGAACATCAATATCTGAATATTTATCTTCAAGTGTACTAACCAGTTGGTTAACTTTGTCTTTATCACAATCCTTGCCATAATAAATAGAAATCAGTTCACTGTCATCAGTTACTATTTGGTCTATTATATTTTTACAAACTTCATAAATATCAGTTCCAACTTCCTTGATTGTGCCTTCAACAAGTCCTAATATATCCCCTTCTTTTATTTGCTTACCATCCATTTCAGTTTCTCTAACAGCATATGTTATTGATCCCGATGTAACTTTAGCCATTGCCTCATTCATTATTTCAATGTTTTTATCTACACTACTGTCAGCGCTAAATTCAGTTAAACAAGTTATACCTTGTGGAATAGTTTTTGTTGGAATTACTATAACATTTTTTTCTGATAATTCAGCTGCCTGAGATGCTGCCATGATGATATTTTTATTATTTGGAAGTATAAAAATATTATTAGCATTTATATTATTAATTGCTTTTAATATATCTTGCGTACTAGGATTCATCGTCTGACCACCCTCGATAACGTAGTCTACCCCTAAATCCTTAAATATTTTTTCTATTCCCTCACCTAAAGCGACAGAAATAAATCCATATTCATTCTTTTCTTCATTAGATGTATCTATTGTTGGTTCATCTTTATCAACTGAAGCATCATATTCTAGCTCTAATATCTTCCTATGTTGTTCTCTCATATTATCAATTTTAATTTTTGTTAAATCTCCAAGTTTAATAGCTTTTGATAAAACTAAACCTGGATCATTAGTATGTATGTGAACCTTTACTATATCATCCATTGCAACCACTATCATGGAATCTCCCATTATGGTTAAATCGCTTTTAAATTCTTCAACATTAGGATTTTGGCTGTTTATGAAGAACTCAGTACAATATCCATAGGTTATTTCACTTACATCTATTACATTTGCAGCAGGTGAATGCTCCTTTACAACACTCTGTTCTGCATCAAGTTCAGATTCTAAATTGTTTAGTAGTGATTCATACATGCCTTTTAGAATTATTAGTAATCCCATACCACCTGCATCCACTACTTTAGCTTTCTTTAATACTGGCAGCATCTCGGGAGTCCTATTCAACATCTCTTCACTTTTTGCGCAAATTTCCCCTAATAATTCTACTGCATCCGTCTTATTACTATTAACGGCACTTTCACCTGCGGCCCTTACTATAGTTAATATAGTGCCTTCTGTAGGCCTCATAACTGCCTTATAAGCGGATTTTGAGCCCTCCATGATACCATTCGCAAATTGCTCAGCTGTAGCTGAATCTAGACCTTCTAATCCCTTTGCTATACCTCTTAATATTTGAGATAAAATAACTCCAGAATTTCCTCTTGCCCCCATTAGGGCTCCTTTTGCTAATCTATTTGAAATTTCCGAAATGTTATTATTTTTCATACCCCTAATTTCGGTAACTGCATTTCTAAATGTCATTGACATATTTGTTCCTGTATCACCATCAGGAACGGGAAAGACGTTCAATGAGTTAACAAACTCTTTTTGCTGCTCTAACTTATTACACGCGTTTACTAGCATGTTGTAAAAACTATGTCCGTCTATTTTTGAGTATTCCAATTCTTTGTACCTCCTTAGACTCTAACACCTTGTACGTTAACTGTTATACTTGATACCTTGAGTCCTGTAAAATTTTCTACATTGTATCTTATTCTCTGAATTATATTATTTGCAATAACAGAAATTTTTGTGCCATATTCAACTACTATAAATAATTCTATATTTAATTTATCTTCCTTGGAGTTTATTTTTACACCCCTACTCAGATTTTCGCGTCTAACAAGTTCCCAAAAACCATCTGAAGCATTTTTTGATGCCATTCCAACAACACCATAACATTCCATAGTTGATATACCTACTATATTTGCCAGCACCTCTACCGAATAGTTTATCGTGCCGTTTTCATTTGCTATACCCATCATATTAATTCCTCCTTATATATAACCCTATAAAACATTTTATATTAAAAGAATCAATTATTCAAGAATTTAGAATCCATACTTTGCACTTTTTAATCGCAATTTTTATTTTTTACTTGCAAAAAATGTAGTTATTATGATAAAATGTTTTTGTTTGAATTGTAAGAGATCGTCTCTGATATTTTAAGGAGGTGTTTATAATGTCAAGAAAGTGCGATATATGCGGAAAAGGCGTTATTTCCGGCGTTCAATACAGCCATTCACATCGTCAATCAAAGAGAAAATGGGTTCCTAACATAAGAAAAGTAAAAGCTTTAGTTGAAGGTACTCCAAAAACTGTTCACGTATGTACAAGATGCCTACGTTCAGGTAAGGTTCAACGTTCAGTTTAAAAATAAAAAATGCAGTTGTTTTACAATTGCATTTTTTATTTTTTTTATCTTTTTATAAATATTTTTACTATAGAAGATAAAAACTTAGGTAATTTTATTGCAACAATCTTCATGATATACCTCCTAACTATGGCTATGTCCAATTAAGTACCAACCGCAGTAAATAAGTCCTGCACCTACTGCAATAATCCATCCCCACAAAGGTATTATAAGGGTTATGATAATTCCCACTCCTACAGAGGCAATGATAAATCCCATTTTCCTTTTCTTACAAAACTTAAACCATCCACCTGACAATTTACATACCTCCACTTATTATCCCATACTATAATATGAGTACCTTGGGTTTGTGTTACAAACTTATATTAAAATTATTATAATAAAAAAGCCTGCAGTACTTTAATTAACATACTAACAAGCTTTCATATATTTTTCACTATTATCTAAATTTTAAACCTAATCATGAGACCTTATTACAAGTAATACACCACTATCAAAGGATATGTTCACTAAAAAATCCGAAAAAACATTTGAAATAGTCCTAGAATCTCCTAGAGTAAGATTATAATTTTCAAGTTCGTATTTTGCACCCTCGATACTTAGGTTTTCAACCTTGTTACAATAGGCTTGTAGCGAAAACTCCTCACCTGGGTTTCCAGATAGTTTGAAACTTTTATTGTATATTTTAATTGCGTTATTATCATCCTTAATGGATGCATCTACACTATACTCTAAACACTTTGATAAAAGCCCTATATTACCAAGAAAATGATCCACTCTACTGCCCGTACATCCTAAAAAGACAATTTCCTCTGCTCCTAGTGTAATTGCTTTTTTTAATGCAGCTTCGCTATCAGTAAAATTCTTTTCTCTCATATAAGATTCAAATCTGGTCCTATTCTTTTTAAAATAATTTAGTGCCTTATCCTCTATTGAGTCCAAGTCACCAATAATATAATTTGGAACAATATCATACTTGAATAGACAATTAGCACCGCTGTCTGCACAGATAATAATATCGGTATTTATCTTTTCTTTTTCAATTAATCTTAGTGATGGTGCCTTACCGCCAGCGATAATTAATATTTTCATTTTAAATATCCATCTCTTAACTTCTTAATATTAGAATTAATGTCTGAATTGTTAAATACAGCAGAGCCTGCAACTATTACATTTGCTCCACAATTAACAACCTCACCGATATTATCACAGCCAATGCCACCATCAACTTCTAGCATAATATTTCTTCCAGATTGATCAATAAGAGCTCGTACTTCTTTTATTTTATCACCACAATAATTTATATATTTTTGTCCTCCAAATCCCGGGTTAACTGACATAATTAAAATCATGTCAACATTTTCTATTATATTAACTAATACACTTACAGGTGTTCCTGGATTTAAAGCTACTCCTGCCTTTTTACCAAAACTTTTTATGTAGTTTATAGTTCTATCAATATGTCTATCAGCTTCATAATGCACCGTTATTATATCCGCCCCAGCTTTTGCAAAATCCTCTATATATCTAGCTGGTTCTTCTATCATAAGATGTACATCAAAAGGCAGTTTGCATTTTTCCCTTATACTTTTCATTATTGGTGCACCAAAAGATATATTTGGTACAAATTTTCCGTCCATAACATCAATATGGACTATATCCGCCCCGCATTTCTCAATTTCACTTACTTGCTCTCCAAGTCTTGAAAAATCAGCAGATAAAATAGATGGAGCTATTTTTACCATTTATTGTTCCTCCTAGTTAAAATCTCTTCTAATGTTTTTATATAAAATTCGTATCTGAATTTATTTATTTCTCCCTGAGATACAGCCTCTTTTACACTGCATCCAGGTTCTTTGTAGTGTAGACAGCCAGTAAACTTACATGAATTATCTATTGAATAAAATTCAGGAAAACATGACTGTAGTTCCTCTTTAGTTATAAAATCTATTTCTAGGGATGAAAAACCTGGCGTATCTACAATAAATCCACCATCTACTTCAACTAATTCACTGTGTCTTGTTGTATGTTTACCTCTTTTTACCTTATCACTGATTTCACCAGTTTGCATTATGTCTCTACCAGCTAGTTTATTTAATATGGTGGATTTACCAACACCTGAAGGTCCGCAAAACACACTTACGTTTCCTCCAAGGTAATTTCTTATATCAGCTATTCCACTTCCTTCTTTTGCATTTAAGAAGATTACTTCATACCCTGCATCAGTTATCATGGAAATTAAGTTTTTATAGTTAGTTCGTTCTGCTAAATCAGTTTTATTAAAACAAACAAAAACCTTTAGTCCATTAAATTCACTTAAAATCAAAAACTTGTTTAACAACTCAACATTAATATCGGGATTTTTCAAGGCAAAAATAACAAAAGCCTGAGTTACATTTGCTACAGTTGGTCTAATTAATTCACTACTTCTTTTATGAATTTTTTCGACTACTCCCTTATTATCTTTTACTGTAATATCTACTATATCTCCAACTAAAGGTGTAAGCTCGTTATGTCTAAACTTTCCTCTAGCTTTACATTCAATTATATCATCTTCAACTCTTACATAATAAAAACCAGATATACCTTTTATTATCCTACCTTGCATAAATCCTCCCATTTTTATATTAATTTGCAGCATTTAATATTATTTAATAAGCGCCAATGCAAATATATTATTATCTGATGAGTTATAATTGTATCCTACAGATTGTTCAGGTTGATAAACTCCATAAACAACATCAATAGTACTTCCCTCTTTTACTTTTGTACTAGTACCTGGATTTTGTGAAATTACAATTCCGTCTTGAGATTTATCAGTAATGATTTTTGGTATTTTGTTTATTTTTAAATTAGCTGAATTTATAATACCTGCAGCAGTATCAATATCTTTACCTTTTACACTAGGTACCGATACTTTATTACCATCTTTAGGACCATTACTAACAACTAAGTTTATTTTGTCTCCCTTAGCTGCACTTGAACCTGGTTGAGGATCCTGGCTTATTATATTTCCTGCAGGAACGTCGTCACTATAATCATAGTCTACTTTTCCAACCTTATAACCAGCACTAACAATCATATCCTTCGCAGTTGCCAAATCATAATCATTTTCAATGTCTGGAATTGTAGTACCAGTAGCACCAGTACTCACCGTTACCCTTACCTGGGTATTAGCAGCTACAGATTTACCTTCATCAGGATAACAAGCAGTTACTGTACCGGCAGGTTTGTCACTTGCTTCATGACCAACAACTAAAAATTTTAAACCTAAAGATTCTACAGCATTTTGTGCATCTTGCTGCTTCTTACCTACAATTGATGGTATAGTTACTTTGTTAGTTGACACAGATGACTTATCAGAATTTGAAACGCCATACGCAAAACCAATTGCTAGTGTTGCAATTATGACAACAATAACAGCAGAAATAATGATAATGTTCTTCTTTTTATTTAATTTTCTATTTTTTAATTTTCTACTCTTATTTACTGAATTATCATCATCATTTAATTTATCTGAATCTTGGTCTTCATCTATTTCATCTTCATCAAATACTTCTAAATTATTCTTAGTCTTTACCACATCCATAACCCTAGTGTAGTCACTTGTCATATCATTACTAACATCAACAGAATTATTTGCTTTTATTTTTTCTAAATCTTTAAGCATTTCCTTTACTGATTGATATCTCTTTATTGGACTCTTATCCATAGACTTAACAATTAAATCACTTAGGCTGTCAGGAATATTGCCATTCAGATTTTTGGGAGGTACTATAGGTTCCTGTATATGCATTAATGCAACTGAAACTGGACTTTCTGCATCAAAAGGTACTTTTCCTGTTACCATTTCATACATAACTATACCTAAAGAATAAATGTCAGTTCTACAATCAACTACACTGCCCTTTGCCTGTTCAGGGGAGAAATAATGAGCTGACCCCATTATCTTGTTTGTATTTGTTATAGTAACTGAATTTGATGCTTTAGCAATACCAAAGTCTGCTACCTTTACTAACCCCTCATTCGTTACAAGTATATTGTGAGGTTTTATATCTCTATGTATAATATTGTTCTTATGAGCGCAGTCTAAAGCCTTAGCAATTTGTATAGAGATATCAATCGCTTTCTTATATCCTACTATACCTTCTTCCTCAATAATCTCCTTTAGAGTTTTACCATTTACATATTCCATTACTATATAATTTATATTGCCCTGAGTTCCAACATCATATGTATTTACAATATTATTATCTGACAAACTAGCAGCAGCAGCAGCTTCTCTTTTGAACTTCTCAACAAATTCCTCATTACTTGCAAATTCATCTTTTAATATTTTAACAGCTACATAGCGATTCAAGAGATGACATTTAGACTTGTATACTACTGCCGTACCACCTTCTCCTATCTTCTCTAATAATTCGTATCTATTACCTAGCATCATCCCAACCATTTTCACACTCTCCTCCGAAAACAATAATTGATACATTATCTCTGCTTCCCTTTAGCTTACTAAGCTCTACTAGTTTAGAGCATGCATCTACATTGGTGTTATTCCACAGCAAATCATACATTTCTTCGTTGGTAACAAAATTTGAAAGCCCGTCCGTACAAAGTAAAACCTTTTGTACATCAGATAAATCAACATGAAACATGTCTACCATAACAGTGTCATGTGTTCCAAGTGCACGAGTAATAATATTTTTATTAGGATGTTTAAGCGCTTCCTGTTCTGTTATGCTTCCACTATCTATCAATTGTTGTACTAAAGAATGATCCTTAGTTATTTTAAATATACCATTTTTCTTTAGAACATAGCAACTACTATCACCTACGTTAGCAACTACCATTTTATACTTCTTCACAACACAGGCTGTGATGGTAGTACCCATTCCGGATAATTCATCACTGGATAAAGCTTGTTCATAAATTTCTCGATTTGCCAATCTAATGGAGTTAGATAACATTTCTTCTTCGTTTAATAGTTCAACATGATTTTTAAATTGCTGTATAATTGTTTCCACGGCAATTTTGCTGGCTATTTCACCAGCATTATGCCCTCCCATACCATCAGCCATGACATACACCTTTTTAAATTTATCCTCATAATAATCTGCATAGTCTTGATTTACTTTTCTGTAATTACCTATGTCAGATAAAACTCCCACCATTTCTACACCCCACTCTTCTCATCTAAATATTTTCTCCTAAGTTGACCGCAGGCAGCATTAATATCTGCTCCCATCTCTTTTCTTACAGTTGACTCTATACCGTAACTTTTTAATATAGAATTAAACTCATCTATTCTTTTAGCAGTAGACTTTCTAAATACATTTTCTTTTATCTCATTTACAGGGATTAGATTTACATGACAAAGCATCCCTTTAAGTAATTTTGCTAATTCCTTTGCACATTCAATATTGTCGTTTGCTCCAGAAACCAAGGCATATTCAAAAGTAATTCTTTTATTAGTTGCATTAATATAGTATTTACAAGCATCCATTATTTCCTGTATAGAATATTTATTAGCTATTGGCATAAGTTCTTTTCTCATATGATCATTAGGAGCATGTAATGATATTGCCAAGGTTACTTGAAGTTTTTTATCTGCAAATTCTTTAATCTTTGGTACTAATCCACAAGTAGAAACAGTTATATGTCTTTGCCCTATATTCAGCCCATAGGAACAATTAACTAGTTCAAGAAATTTAATAACATTTTCAAAATTATCAAAGGGTTCCCCGCTCCCCATGAGTACCACATTTGAAATACGTTCATTTATGCTTTTTTGGACAGCTAGTATTTCTCCTATTATTTCTCCTGATGTCAGATTTCTAACAACACCGCCCAGTGTGGAAGCACAAAATTTACATCCCATTCTACAACCAACCTGAGTTGAAACGCAAATAGAATTACCATATGAGTATTTCATAAGTACGGTTTCAATTATATTACCATCATTAAATTTTAGCAAATACTTTCCTGTATTTCCATCTTCAGATTTATACATCTCAATAATCTCTGGTATACCTATAAAAAATTCTTGTTTGATTTTATCTATTGTAGCCTTAGGTATATTAGACATTTTTTCAAATTCCCAAGTCTCCTTATATACCCAATCAATTATCTGTTTAGCTCTAAATTCTTTTTCTCCATTTAATTTCATCCAGTTTTTAAGTTCTTCTAAGGTTAAATCTAATATATTAATCATTATTATACACCTACCATTGCCTTCTAAGCTTAGCTATAAAGAAACCGTCCATGTATTTATTGGGTATAATTGTAACTGAACCCTGAGTATTATATATCAAATTATCAGCTGGCCCATAAAAAATTTTTTCAAGGTTATAATCTTTATGATTTTTTAAAAACCAGTCTATATTAGTTTCATTCTCACCTTTGTTAATAGTGCATGTGGAATACAATAATATACCACCATTCTTAACATACCTTGAAGCATTATCCATTATATCTCTTTGGATTTTCACAATTCTATCCAATTGATTATTATCTTTAGACCATTTTATTTCAGGCTTTTTCCTAATTATCCCTATACCTGAGCATGGTACATCAATCAAAACTCTATCAAATCTATTTTCAAAATTTTCATCAAACTTACTAGCATCTAGTGTTTTATATTTTATATTTCTTAAACCCAGTCTCTCTACATTTTCCTTTATTAATGAAATTTTATTTTCATGTATATCACAAGCTATTAGTTCACCTGTGTTATTCAATAGTTCACCCATATGAGTGGCTTTTCCTCCAGGAGCACTGCATAAATCAATAATATTCATTTCCTCTTCGATTTCCATAGCAGGTGCCACAAGCATCGCACTTTCATCTTGTACAGTAAAATATCCTTCACTGAAAAGGGGATTTTTCTCGATATTTTTTCCCTTTTCAATTTTTATAGCTTCAGGACAAATATATCCCTCACGAACCTCATAGCCAAGGTCAGATAATTTTTGCAGCACATCTTCGTAATTGCCTTTTAAATTATTTACTCTAACAGTAACATCTGGAGTTTCATTTAGTCCTTTTAGTATTTCTAAAGCTCTTTCCCTTCCATATTGTTTAATAAAAAGTTTAACCATCCACGGATCATAGGAATGTTGAAAGCAAAGCTTTGCAATTTCATCAGAACTCTTTATAAAATCAGCTTCTTTATTCCTTAAATAATTTCGTAATACACCATTAACAAACTTAGAAGACTTTTCAGATCGATATTTCTTTGCAATTTTAACTGCTTCATTAACTGCTGCGAACTCTGGTATTCTCTCTAAATATCTAATCTGATATATTGAAATTCTTAGCAAGTTTAATATATAGCCATCAATTTTCTTTATACCTTGAGCTACAAAATAGTTAATGATTTTATCTATAGTATATTTATATTTTATTGTGCCGTAAACAATCTCAGTTACTAAGCCTCTATCCTTATCTTCTAAATTAGATTTATTCAGTTCATTACTAAGTGCAATATTTGAATATGCACCTTTTTCTAAAACTTGATTTACGATATCTACAGCTACTTTTCTAGCATTTTTCATTTATATACTCCTATAATTCATCAAATTAACGTTCTTCTCTACTAATAAGCAATAATCTTAAAAGCTGTGAAACAGCCATTAGGGCTGCAGCCACATATGTCATTGCAGCGGCATTCAATACTGCTTTTGCACCAGCTATTTCATCAGCATAAAGTATTGATCTATCTTCCAAAATTCTAAGAGCTCTTCTAGAAGCATCAAATTCAACAGGCAAAGTAATAAGTTGAAAAACCACCACTGCCCCGAACAAGAGAACTCCAATTCTTGCAAAAAAACCAATTCCAAACAACATTCCAATGAGGAATATTAACCAAGAAGCATTTGAACTAAAACTTGCAATAGGAGCAATTTTATTCCTGATTATTAATGGGGAATACATCTTCTTATGCTGTATTGCATGACCGGTCTCATGAGCAGCAACTCCCAGAGAAGCAACTGAATCCCCATAAAATACATCACTAGATAATCTCATTACCCTGTGAATTGGATCATAATGATCAGTTAGTTTTCCGGGTATAAGCTCTACGGGTACATTTTGCAGTCCTTGAGAATCCAAAAGGATTCTTGCGACTTGTGCACCATTATATCCTTTATTACTTCTTACCTTCGAATATTTTCCGAAGGTAGACCCTATCTTCATTTGTGCCCAAAACGAAATAATTAAAGCAGGTATTAAAATAACAAATGTCCAATCAAAAAACATGTTATTTCCCTCCTTCTAAATAACTTTTATAATACACCGAGTAGCTATTTTAAAATAATCCCTATAGTTAGATTATTTCCCCTAGTATACTCATCTATACTCATTGGTCTCTTTCCTGGAAATTGAATTTGCTCAATTAACAAATATCCACTTCCTGTAGAAACTTTTATGCCATCCTTTGAAACGCTAACTATCGCTCCTGGTAATTGACTGCAATCACCTTCAATTACTTTAGATTTATAAATTTTCATTATTTTATCTTCATAAAGTGTGTACGCAATTGGCCAAGGATTTAAACCTCGAATTAAATTATGTATATCTCTTGCAGCTTTATTCCAATCTATCTTTCCTGTTTCTTTACTAAGAGTTGAAGCATAACAGGATTCACTGTCATTTTGTTTTTCAGGAACAATATTTCCACTTGCATATTTTTCGATGGTATCAACTAGTAAATCTGCTCCCTTTATGCATAATTCATCATGCAGCTGTTCTGCAGTCATATCACTTCGAATGATAACTTCCTGTTTAAGAAGCATATCACCTGTATCAAGGCCTACATCCATAAGCATTGTTGTATTTCCGCTTTTCTTTTCTCCATTAACAATACACCAATTTATTGGCGCGGCTCCCCTATACTTTGGAAGCAGTGATGCATGTAGGTTTATGCAAGCATATTTAGGAATATCTAAAACCTCTTTTGGTAAAATTTGACCAAAAGCAACAACAATTATAAAATCGGGTTGCATATCTTTAAGCTGTTTTATAGTATCTGGTTCCTTTTTTATCTTTTCTGGTTGAAATACTGGTATATTATGTTCAATTGCTACTTCTTTTACAGGAGAAACTGATAATTTTTTTCCTCTTCCCTTTGGCCTGTCGGGTTGAGTAAAAACTGCAGTTACATCATGTACTTCTATAAGTTTTTCAAGGGATGGCACCGCAAAATCCGGTGTCCCCATAAAAACTATATTATATTTCATTATTCATCACCTTCAATAATTTTATCAACAAACAACACTCCATTTAAATGATCAATTTCATGACAAAAAGCTCTTGCTAATAAATCTTCACCTTTTATTATAACTTCTTCACCGTTCTCATTTAGTGCTTTAACAGTTACATATTTTGGTCTTTCCACAGCACCTTCTTTTCCGGGTATGCTTAAGCAACCTTCTTCATCTATATAACTTCCAGATGTCTCAATAATTTCGGGATTTATTAATGATATTGGACCATCTCCTACATCAATTACCACAACTCTTTTCAATATTCCAACTTGAGGAGCCGCAAGTCCTACACCATTTGCATGGTACATAGTCTCTTTCATATCCTCTATTAATGTAAGTATCCTATCATCTATTTTATCAACTACCTTACTCTTCTTTCTTAATAATTCATCTCCATAAGTTCTTATTGTTCTTAATGCCATTCTTTTTACCTCCAACATTATAATAAACTACTAGGATTTAAATCCATACTAACCCTTATATCATTATATACTTCTTTTAATATTTCATAAATAGATGATTTTATATTTCTACAAAATTCACTATCTATGTTTCCTTTAAAGATAATTTGCCATCTATATTGTTCCTTTATTTTACCAATAGTACACGAACAAGGGCCAAGCATCTCTATATTGCTATTTTCTTTAAGATAATTCTTAAGATAGTTCGAAGCCATCTGTATACTATTTATTAGCAGCTTTTCATTTTTACTACTCATATTTATGCATAATATTTTTGAAAATGGTGGATAGTTCATTCCTTGTCTTATAGATATTTCTTCATCATAAAACTTATAATAATCATTGGATATTGAGTACCTTATTGCATAATTATCAGGATTATAGGTCTGAACTATTACTTTGCCATTCTTTTGTCCTCTCCCTGCCCTACCTGAAACTTGAGTTATTAATTGAAAAGTTCTTTCTGCAGATCTATAATCAGGTAAATTTAAAGATAAATCTGCTGCAATTACTCCAACAACAGTAACATCTTTAAAATCTAATCCCTTAGCAACCATTTGAGTTCCAATAAGTATATCCGCTTCTCTTTCCTTAAATGTGCTATATATTTTTTCATAAGAATTCTTCCCCCTAGTTGTATCGTGATCCATTCTTATTACTCTAGCACTTGGAAAATATTTTTTTACTTCTTCTTCTATCTTTTCTGTTCCAATTCCAAAATACTTAACATATTTACTGCCACAACTAGGACACACACTAGAAACTCTCTGATTTACCCCACAATAATGGCAGGTCAAATTATTGCCATGATTATGATAAGTTAATGAAATGTCACAATTAGGGCATTTGAATACATAACCGCATTTTCGGCAAGAGACAAATGTTGAATAGCCTCTTCTATTTAAAAATAATATTGCTTGTTCCTTATTTTCTAAACACTGATTTATAGCATTATAGAGTTTTTTGCTGAAAATAGATTTATTATTCTGCAATAATTCCTCTCTCATATCAACCAGTTCAACCTTAGGCATCATTGCTCCATCTGCCCTATCAGTTATTGTCAACAGTTCAATTTCTTTTTGTTTGCACATAAAAAAAGTTTCTATGGATGGTGTTGCTGATCCTAATAACACCTTGCAGCCCTCAAGCTCACTTCTAATATCTGCTATCTCTCTACTATTATACTTAGGATCACTATCAGATTTATAGCTTCCCTCATGCTCTTCATCAATAACAATCAATCCTAAATTTTTGAAAGGCAAGAATATGGCTGATCGTGCTCCCACTGCTACGTTAACTTCACCCTTTTTTACTCTAACCCATTCATCATATCTTTCTCCATCAGATAACTTGCTGTGAAAAACTGCAATATCCTTTCCAAATCTTCCTTTAAAACGCTCTACCATCTGAGGTGTTAACGCTATTTCAGGAACTAAAATTATGGATTGTTTTCCTTGGTTTAGCATCTCACTAACTAAGTGCATATAAATTTCAGTTTTTCCGCTGCCTGTAACACCATGAATTAAAAACTTTCTTTTCATGGATTTTAAGATAGTATCTACAGCGAGTTTTTGATGAACATTTAAAGTTTTCTTTTCATAAGACTGAAAATCTCTTGTATCAAATCTATTAACCGCAACCTGGCCCGAGTATAAAAATTCGTGCTTTATCAATGTATTTATTGATGATATGGATATTTTAAAACTATTACTTAGTTCACTTTTGGTAAAGCTACCGTCGTTATTTTTCACTATATCAATTATTGATTTATACGGTTCCTTATCATACTTTCCACTTAATTCATTCCCTAAATATATTTTACTTAAAATTTTACTTTTTACCCCTCTGGTTATTCCAGTCGGTATTAAAGTTTTTATACATTGTATATAGGTACAAAAATACTTTTTTCGCATTATTTCCATCAATCTAATGTCTACATCTCTAAGTAATGGGAAATCATCACATATGCTTTGAATATCCTTTATATGATTAATACCGTCACAGCTCTCATACAATTCTATTACAAAACCGTCAGTAGCTCTATTACCTTTTCCAAAAGGTACCTTAACCCTATACCCAACTTCAAGCTTTGTTGATAACTCTTTAGGAATCCTATAAGTAAATAATCTATCTATTTGAACAGATTCGTTATTTATAATTATACCTGCAAAACTATACACCTAATCACCCTAATGATTTATTTTTAAAATTCTATTTAAAATAGAATGTAAAGAAATACTTTAAGAAACTATAGCATAACAAAGCATTTAATACAACAAAAAAGCGCTAGATGCGCTTTTCGTTGATTAAATTAAATAAATTTCTAGCTACTTGTCTTTTTGACATCTTATCATATTGTACAGTATTTCCGTTCCGCGCAATTATGGTTACCCTATTTTCATCTGAGGCAAAACCTGTATCATGAGAAGTAATGTCATTTGCAACTATGTAATCTAAATTTTTTCTCGCTAACTTGCTTTTTGCATTTTCAATAACATCATTGCTTTCAGCAGCAAAACCAACTAATACCTGACTAGTTTTTAGTTTACCCAACCTCATCAAAATATCGTTATCTCGAACAAAATTTATTCTTAAATCATCTTCAGACTTCTTTATTTTTTTTGAAGAATAGTTTTCAGGTTTATAATCAGCTACTGCAGCTGATTTTACAATAATGTCTTGAGATTCAAATTTATTTAATACCGCTTCTAGCATTTCTCCATTTGTATTAACCTTGATTAAATTTATTCCAAAAGGTTTTTTAATATTACATGGTCCAGAAACAAGTGTTACCTCAGCTCCTCTATCTCTAGCCTCTTCAGCAATGGCATATCCCATTTTTCCAGTGGATCTATTGGTTATAAATCTCACTGGGTCAATGGGAGCAATAGTAGGACCAGCAGTAACAAGTACTTTTTTTCCTATCATGTCTTTGGTATCATATAGGATACTTTCGGCTATATCTGCTATTAATTCAGTATCTGCTAATTTGCCTTCCCCTACATCTCCACAAGCAAGTCTACCACTTTCAGCCGAAATAAAACTGTATCCGTGATTTTTAAGCTTCTCAATATTTTCCACCACAATAGGGTTTTTATACATATTTGTATTCATTGCAAGTGCAAAAACTACCGGTGCAGTAGTTGCCATAATCGTAGTTGACAGCATATCATCAGCAATTCCGTTGGTAACTTTCCCGATTATATTTGCAGTAGCAGGAACTATTAACATTAAGTCTGCCTTTTTTGCTAAGGAAATGTGTTGAATTTCAAAAGCTTTTGGTTCAGCAAACATATCTGTTATAACCATATTCTGGCTTAGTGATTGAAAGCTAAGTGGTGTAACAAATTCTGTAGCTGATCTTGTCATGATAACATGCACATTATAATCTTTCTTCTTCAGTTTACTGATTACATCCAGAGCCTTATACGCCGCAATTCCCCCAGTTACTCCAACCACTATATTTTTTTGTGACATATCTATTTTATTCCTTCCTTAGAAGACTCGAATGTAAATTTACTTTGATTTACTTCATTAATAGCCACAGTTAGAGGTTTATTTGAATTAATATCTACTAATGGCTTAGCACCTGCTATTAATTGTCTAGCTCTCTTTGAAGTAATTACTACTAAAGAATATCTGTCACCGGTTTTTTGTTTTAAATCCACTATTGATGGATTAATCATAGAGTTGTTCATGAATAATACCCTCCTTAGAATCTAATATATGATCTTTCAATCTATCTACACGGCATCTTTCTGCCACTAGAATTGATTCAATTTTTTCAGCAGCAACTTCAACTGTATCATTTGTTACTGCATAATTATATTTTGATACATAGTTTATCTCTTTATATGCAGATTTAAACCTAGTCATAAGAGACTCTGTAGTTTCACTGCCTCTTTTAATAATTCTTTTTTTCAGTTCTTCCATGGATGGTGGAAGAATAAATATAAATACTCCTTCTGGGTAAGCCTCTTTAACTTTTAATGCTCCTTGAATATCTATTTCTAGTATAACATCTTCACCGTTGTCAATTCTCTCCATTACATTTGATTTTGGCGTCCCATAAAAATTTCCATACACTTCAGCATGTTCTAAAAAATCGTTTAGCCTTAATCTTTCTTCAAATTGTTCTCTAGTTAAAAAGTAATAGCTTTTTCCATCGATTTCCCCATTCCTAGGAGCTCTTGTAGTAGCAGAAACTGATAGCCAGAACTTTCCTTTTTTAATTAATTCTTTGATTATTGTTCCTTTACCCGCACCTGATGGTCCAGAAATAACTATTAATAATCCTTTATTATGCATTATTCATCAACCTCATCCACTGCAACATCATCATCTTTTGAAGATAATCTATGTGCAACTGTTTCTGGCTGTACTGCAGATAGAATAATATGATCACTATCTGTAATTATAACAGCTCTTGTTCTTCTGCCATATGTAGCATCAATTAACATCCCTCTATCCCTAGCTTCTTGAATGATTCTTTTAATAGGCGCTGACTCAGGACTTACAATAGCAACTAATCTATTTGCAGAAACAATGTTTCCAAATCCAATGTTTATTAATTTTATTCCCATGTTTTTTCTCCTCCGGATTACTCTATATTTTGAATTTGTTCTCTAACCTTCTCTATTTCATTCTTTATATCCAAGACTAGATGAACTATATCAATATCATTAGCCTTAGAGGCTATAGTATTTGCCTCCCTGTTCATTTCTTGCAGTATAAAATCAAGCTTCCTTCCTATAGGGTTTTCTAAAAATAATGTATCTTTAAATTGGTTAATATGACTATTTAATCTTACTATTTCTTCATCGATACATGATTTATCTGCTAAAATAGCAACTTCAACGGCTATTCTATTTTCATCAATCTCTATATCGCTGGTTAGTTCTGCAATTCTATCCTTTAGTTTAGCACTATACATCTGAACAACCAAGGGTGTTTTTTCGTTAATTCTATCAACAAGTACCTTTATATGATCTATTTTCAATATTATATCTTCAATTAACTTCTTTCCCTCTTTTTCCCTCATATCAAATAACATATCTACGGCTTCACTAAGTGGTATTTGAAGTGCTTTCCAAACCACCTCAATATCTTCTTCTTCCCGTTCTATAGTTACAACGTCAGGAAACTTCGCAATCAATGATACAGATATATCATCATCAACCATATAGTTTTCTTTTATTTTTTGCAAACAATTATAGTAGCTATCAGCAAGACTTTTGTTAAAGCTAGCAACAGCGTCTGCAGTTCCATAGGACTTTTGTGTAATAAATATATCGACTTTGCCTCTATTCAACTTATTTTGGACAATTTTTCTTATCCTATCCTCTAACGCTAACATATTTCTAGGCATTTTAATATTTAAGTCTAAGTACCTGTGATTCACACTTTTCATTTCAACTGTAAAATTTATATTATCATTTTCACTAACTGCACGACCAAATCCTGTCATACTTTTTGCCATAATAATCATCCTCCGCAGCACTGCAAAATCCATATTACCTATTATACATAAATACTCACTTCAATTTCAAGTTTTATTTCAAATACGCTCAATTATACCATATTTTATTTATATCTTGAGTTATTAATTGCTTTTTATTAATTAATATACATCTATTTTATTAAGAGATTCTTGTAAAACTTTTTTATCTCGTGTAAGTGCAATCCTAAAATTATCATGTCCAACACTGCCGAAAGTAAATCCTGGTGTTATAATTACTCTATGTTTTCTTAAAATTTCTGTGCAAAACTCCATTGTGGTATAGTTTTTAGGAATTTTTCCCCACACATAAAAAGTACCTTTACTTTTATAAAATTCGAGATTTTTCTGTTTCAGGATATTCTCCACTAATTTCCTTCTATCGCAATATATTTTTCTGATATCATAAATATAGTCTCTAGTTAATTTTAAGGCCTCTATAGCCGCACACTGTATTGGAATAAATTGTCCAGAATCCATATTACTTTTAATAGTAAGTAAAGCCTTAATTACATCAACATTACCAACAGCATATCCAATTCTGAATCCTGTCATATTATAGGTTTTAGAAAAAGTACCAAATTCAACGGATGCTTTACTTTGATCATATTGAAGAATGCTGATAGGCAGTTCTCTCTCACCTATTATTTCATTATATGCCGCATCATTGCATAATACAATGTTATTTGAATTACAAAAGTTAACTACCTCCTTAAAAAATGATGCATCGGCAACCGCACCGGTAGGATTATTGGGATAGTTAATCATCATCATTTTACTTTTTGAAGCAACTGCTTGTGGTATATTCCCTAATTTAGGAAGGTAATCATTTCCCTCAGATAGCGGCATCTTAAATGTTTCGATTCCCCAAAGACTAGATACAATTTCATATATAGGATATGCTGGATCCGGAATTATAGCATAGTCACCAATACTGCATAGTGCAGGAAATATATGTGCTATACCATCCTTAGAACCAATTAGTATTATTACCTCATCACTTGTAAGCTTAACAGAAAAAACTTCATCATAATATTTAATTATTTGGTTTTTTAATTCATTTATTCCTTCATAGGGCGGATACTGATTATAGTTGCTATAACTGACCCCCTTAATTAGTCCACTTATTATATCTTTATGAACTGATAAATCTGGGTCACCAACACCTAAATCAGTAACATCAATACCCTTATTCATTAAATCTCTCTTTATATCATCAATTTTTTTAAAATGGTATACTGGAAGATTAGCAATCCTGTTATTCAATTTCATCTTTATTTCTCCTTGCATTAATATACTTTTAATAATATTCATATATTTGCAAGAGGGTTACAAAAATGATTATATAATATCAGCCTTTATCAGGTAGTTAGCAACATAAAATGAGCTATATTCATAATTATTTATGATATAGCTCATTTTATTTATAGAATTATGCAAATTAATCCGCCATTACCTTCATTTATTATTTTTTCTAACGTTTTTTGAATTTTACTTTGAACATCTTCAGGCATCTTATATAACTTGTTTTGCAGACCTTCCTTAACCAAAACCTCTAATGACTTACCAAACATGTTACTTTCCCATATCTTCGAAGGATCATTCTCGAATTGCTCCAGTAAAGATTTTACTAACTCTTCACTTTCTCTTTCGGTACCCATGATTGGTGATATCTCGGTTTCAATATCTGCTCTTATAAAGTGGAACGACGGCGCACTTGCCTTAAGCTTTACACCGCATCTACTGCCTTGTTTAACTATCTCTGGCTCTTCTAGCTTCATCTCTGACAGCTGAGGTGCAACTAAGCCATATCCAGTATGTCTAACATCATATAGAGCATCTGCAACCCTATCATATTCTATTTTGGCCTTATATAATTCCTGCATGATATCTAAGAGTTGATTTTCACCAGAAATCTCATTACCGCATACTTCACTCAATACCTTATAAAAAACATCTTTTTTAGTCTTTAATTCTACTCTAGCCGTTCCTTCGCCTAAATTTACTTCATTGAGATTAGAATTATCCATAAAATCAAGGTTTTCTATGCCATCTAAGGATTTTCTTATGTCACGGATTTTGTTTATACTTTTGCACATTTCTTTAATAATATCAATAAAATCTGCCTTGAGCCAATGTTTTGAATGCAGTTTTTCAATCCACTCTGGAATATCTATGTTTATTTCTTTAACAGGGAATTCTTTAAGTACCCTTTCGAATAAAACAGTTATATCTTCCTGTTTCATGTTAACAACATCCATTATCTGGACAGGAACATCATACTTATCCTCCAGACTTGTTTTCAATGCAATAGTATCTGGATCATTTGCATGAGCTGTATTTAAAATAATAATAAATGGCTTATTAATGGCTTTCAATTCTCCAATGACTCTCTCTTCTGCATCCACATATTCATCTCTAGCTATATCAGTAATGGAACCATCTGTGGTAACCACCAAACCAATTGTAGAATGGTCGTTAATAACCTTTTTAGTTCCTAGTTCAGCAGCCTCCTCAAAGGGTATCTCATAGTCATACCAAGGCGTATTTACCATTTTAGGCACTTCACCTTCACTATAACCGAGTGCACCTTTAACTATATAACCAACACAATCCACTAATCTTACTTTAAATTTTATTCCTTCACTTAGAGAAATCTCAACAGCTTCATTTGGCACAAATTTAGGTTCTGTAGTATGAATTGTCTTTCCCGAAGCACTCTGTGGAAGTTCATCCTTAGCTCTCTGCTTCTTATAAGAATTTTGAATATTAGGAATAACCATTATATCCATGAATCTTTTAATAAATGATGATTTACCTGTTCTAACAGGACCTACAACACCTACATAGATATCGCCCTGAGTTCTTTCGGAAATATCTTTGTATATATCAAAATTCTCCAAAATAATTCCCCCCGTAACTACATATTAACAATATATATATATTGGGGAATAATTGAAATTATAACTATTCAATAATTTTATTAATAAAAATATTGCTGTTGTTTCTTCTAAGAAGATGAGAATGTCCATAAAATATAAATATATCTAAAATTATATATTTTTAATAAGTCTCATCCTTTTTCGTTCTAGACATTAATTCTTGTACGGCTAGCTTTGGACTCTTGCCTTTAAATAGTACTTGATATAGTTCTTCCGTAATAGGCATAGGCACTCCTAATTTTTCCTTAAATTCATAGAAGGCTCTACATGCTTCAACGCCCTCAACAACCATTCCAATCTGCTTGCGTGCTTCTTCAGCAGGTACACCTCTGCCAATTAAAATACCAGCTCTTCTATTCCTACTGTGCATACTGGTACAGGTAACTATTAAATCTCCCATACCGGTTAGCCCAAAAAAAGTTTCCTTTTTACCGCCAAGCTTCGTTCCTACTCTTACTATTTCACTCATACCACGAGTCATAAGTGCTGCCTTAGTATTATCACCATAGCCGATACCATCACTTATTCCTGTGGCTAGGGCAATAATATTTTTTACTGCTCCACCTATCTCAACGCCGATTATATCCTCATTGGTATAAACACGAAATTTATCGCACATAAATAAGTCCTGGACATTTTTAGCATAGATCATTTGTTCAGATGTAACAACAACAGTAGTAGGCAATCCTTCTGAAATCTCTTCAGCATGACTTGGTCCAGACAGTATAACAACAGGATTTTCACTTAGTTCCTGCTTAATTACTTCTGAAAGTCTTAAATTAGTATCTTCTTCAATACCTTTAGCAATACTTATTATTATTTGTTCTTTATTTACAGTATGCTTAATCGCTCTACATATTCCCCTTATAGCATAAGAGGGGATTGCTAGAACTATGTATTTAGATCCTGAAATAGCTTCAGCTATATCTGTAGTTGCATAAATATTTGGGGGTATAACAATGTTAGGTAAATATTTTAAATTCCTTTTATTAATATTAATATCATCAACTGTAGCTTGTTTTCTATCCCATATGTTGACCTTGTGCCCTTTTCTTTCAAGTAATAAACTTAAGGCCGTTCCAAAACTTCCTCCCCCCAGGAAAGTTATTTGTTCCATATTACTCCTTCCTTTCCCTGAATACCAGTTTTATTCCTGTCCCCTCAAAATCAAAACTATCTCTTAATTGATTTTCAAGATATCTTTCGTAGGAAAAATGTAATGCATTGGTGTCATTCACAAAGAAAACAAATGTTGGCGGCTTAGTTCCGACTTGAGTTACATAGTATATTTTTAATCTTTTTATTCCAACTACTGGAGGTTCTTTCATTAGCACAGCTTTACTTATTACGTCATTTAACACTCCAGTTCCAATTCTCTTATCATAATTATCATAACATTTTTTTGCTAAAGATAAAACCTTTCCTACTCTCTGGCCTGATTTGGCAGAAATAAACAAGTAAGGTGCATATCTCATAAAATCTAAATTGTATTGCAGATTTTGTTTGTAGTTATTCATAGTCTTGTCATCTTTTTCTATTAAGTCCCACTTATTAACGATAACCATAATTGCCTTATTTAGTTCATGAGCATATCCAATAATTTTTTCATCTTGATCACTTAATTGTTCAGTGGCATCCACCACAAGTATGCACACATCAGCACGTTCAATAGCAGCAAGAGTTCTTATTACGCTGTATCTTTCAATTTCTTCCTTTACCTTACTTTTTCTTCTAAGACCTGCAGTATCTATAAGAATAAATTTGCCGTCATCAGTTTCTAAGAAACTATCTATTGCATCTCTAGTGGTTCCAGGAACATCACTAACTATTACTCTTTCCTCACCCAGCAGCTTATTAATCAAGGACGATTTTCCTACATTTGGCCTTCCTACCATAGCAATCTTTACATAGTCTTCATATTCATCATCTACATCAATATCTTTAAAATGCTCTACTACTACATCTAACATATCACCTAATCCTAATGCTTGAGATGCTGATATAGTAATAGGATCTCCTAACCCTAAATTGTAGAATTCATATGCATTTTGCTCTTCACTTAATCTATCTATTTTATTTACTACCAATACAATTGGTTTTTTACTCTTTCTTAGCATCAATGCAACTTCATTATCTGCATCTGTTAACCCTTGTTTTCCATCTACAATAAATACAATTACATCAGCAGTTTCAATGGCTATTTGTGCTTGCCTTCTCATTTGTGACACAATAATATCACTGCTTTCAGGTTCTATACCACCAGTATCTATCATAGTAAAATTGTGACCAGTCCACTCAGCTTCAGCATATATTCTATCTCTAGTAACCCCTGGTGTATCCTCTACTATTGAAATTCTTTTACCTGCTATCTTATTAAATAATGTTGATTTTCCTACATTAGGTCTTCCTACAATTGCAACAATTGGTTTTGACATTTTTATTCCTCCTCGCAGTATGTATTAATAATATCTATTAAGTCTTCTCCTGTATAATCACATACCAAAACCTTTCTGTTTAATGCTGTTTCTAAATCCTTTATGGCTAAATCATCTAAAAATATATCCGTTCCTGATTTTAACATATTTTTAGGTATAATAATATACTTTTCAAGTTGTAATGTTTTTAATTGAGTAATTATATCGCTTCCTGTAAGTAATCCAGCAACAGTAATAGTTTCACCAAAAAACTTATTTATTATTTTTACTGGTGATATTTTAACATTATTGTTTTTGTTTTTGTTATTGATTATATGAGCGGCTTCTTTAATTTCATTAAAAGCTGAGACTCCAGTAACTAAATTAAAACTGCCTTGGATATTATCTTTTAAATTCACAATGGTATCGGCAATATTATTTCTAAACACTCTAATCATTCCGATTCCATCCTCAAGCTGGTCAAACTCACCATAGAAATCACTTTCAGGAACATCTTTTTTCGCTAAAACATAAAACTCATCTGATAGTCTAATAAATGGAGTCCCTGTTTTGGAAATATATTCTTCCTGTAGTTTTTTGATTGAGTTTATTTCATCTTCAGCCGTCCTGCTATCATAAGTATTTACTTTGTATAGCCCTTCTCTATACTTTGTTACTCCAATTGGAACTCCGGCTACATTTTGCACTGAAGGATAAAATTGAAATAAGTCCTTTACCGTGTTAATTAGTTCTTCTCCATTGTTTACTCCTGGGCATAAAACAATTTGGCAATTCATTATAATGCCATTTGATGCTAATCTTTTTATTCTTTCTATAACATTACCAGCAAATCTGTTATTAAGCATCATTTCTCTAATTTTTGGATTTGTTGAATGTACAGATATATTTATAGGACTAATTCTATATCTTATTATTCGCTCTATATCTTCATCGCTCATGTTAGTTAATGTAACAAAATTCCCCTGAAGAAATGATAATCTAGAATCATCATCCTTAAAATATAGCGTTTCTCTCATGCCCTTTGGGAGCTGATCAATAAAACAAAATATACACTTATTCCTACAGCTCTTCGCATGGTCAAGTATTGCTTCTTTAAATTCAACACCTAATTTTTCATCATACTCTTTTTCTATCTCTAACTCCCATATCTCTCCGCTGGAGTTTTTTTCTATTTCAATAACTACATATTCATCTGCCATTAAAAATCTATAATCTATTATGTCGTTGACTGGTGATCCGTTTATTTTTATTAATTTATCTCCTACCTCTATACCTAATTCTTCTGCGATACTCTCTGGTAAAACCCTTGATATTTCATTGTTCATATTTTCACTCCGCCAATTTAGTATATTTTCACTTATTATACATTTTGTAATATTATCATTAATTATTGCACTTAGTCAAGGTTCTTTTATTCGTAAATATTATTATGTTTAACATATTACGCAAAAATAAACTCTACGTAAAATATTATACGCAGAGTTTTATTTGTTTAACAACACACTATTGATTTAAATCTACTTGTTCACCGGTTACTAGGTAAATAGTCCACTCACAAATATTTGTAGTATGATCTGCTATTCTCTCGAGGAATTTACAAATAAATAAGAACTGAGTTGCTTGGTTAATAGTTGTAGGATCTTTCATCATAGTAACAAGAAGTTCGCTGAAAACCTGCTTATAAATGGCATCTATTTCGTCATCTCTTTTACATATTTCATAGGAACTGTCTACATCTCCTTTTATATATGCATCTAAGGAATCATGAATCATTGCCCTTACAGTAGCACCCATTTTAGGAATATCAATAAGTTTCTTAATAAATTCTTCACCTTTAAGTCTTTTTGTAACTTTAGCTATATCTACAGCGTGGTCGGCTATTCTTTCTAAGTCAGTAGCAATCTTAGTTGTTGTAAAAATGTTTCTAAGGTCTACTGCTATTGGATTTTGCATAGCTATTAATCTTATAGACTTATCTTCAATCTCTTTCTGCATATCATCAATTATATCATCATCATCTATTACCTGCTGTGCCAATTCTACATCCTTATTAACTAATGACTCTATTGCTTGATGTAATTGTTTTTCAACTCTACTACCCATTCGAATAAGCTCTGCATGAAGCTCATCTAAGTGAGCATCAAAATTTTTTCTTGCCAAAATATCCACCCCTTTTATTTTATGAACACTATTATCAAGTGGTACTCTATTATATTCTTAACTAAATCTTCCTGTTATATATTCTTCAGTCTTCTTATTTTTTGGTTTGTAGAATATATCTTCAGTTTTTCCACTTTCAATAACCTCTCCATTTAGGAAGAATGATGTAAAGTCTGCGATTCTTCCCGCTTGCTGCATATTGTGTGTTACAATTATAACTGTATAGGTCTTTTTCAATTCATCCATTAATTCCTCAACCTTTAAAGTTGAAATAGGATCTAAAGCAGATGTTGGTTCATCCATAAGAATTACTTCTGGTTCAACAGCTAAAGTTCTTGCTATACATAGCCTTTGCTGCTGTCCACCAGATAGACCAAGACCGCTCTTTTTTAATCTATCCTTTGCTTCATCCCATAAAGCAGCACCTCTTAAGCTTTTTTCAACTATTTCATCTAATTTAGCTTTGCTCTTTATGCCATGTATTCTAGGACCATAAGCTATATTGTCGTAAATTGACATAGGAAATGGATTTGGTTTTTGAAACACCATACCTATTCTTTTTCTTAATTGTATTTCATCATAATCTGAATAAATGTTTTTTCCCTCAAATAAAACCTCTCCATCAATTTTAACTGAACTTATCAAATCATTCATTCTATTAATTGTTCTAAGAAAGGTTGATTTTCCACATCCTGAAGGTCCGATAAATGCAGTAACAGCATTTTCCTTTAAGTCCAAATTAATATTCTTCAGCGCCTGAACATTTCCATAATATAAATTAAGATTTCTTGTTTCAATTATACCCATAATAATTCCTCCTTATTTACCGCTGTATGCCTTGAATATTCTATTGCCGATTATTCTTGCAAAAAAGTTAAACAATAACACCATAATAATTAATACTGCTGATGCTCCATTAGCAATTTTCCCAGCATCAGGCACCATTCCTTCAGAATTCAGCTTCCATATATATACCGCTAATGTTTCAGCTGGTCTGAACAAACTGAATGGTGAAGCTTTACCAACTAAGCTTACATTACTATATTTTAATATTGGTGCACTCATTCCTGCAGTGTATAATAGAGCTGCAGCCTCTCCAAAAATTCTTCCTGATGCCAGGATAATTCCTGTTAGAATTTGAGGCATTGCGGAAGGAACAATTACGCGATGAATAGTTTGCCATCTAGTAGCACCTAATCCCAAACTTGCTTCTTTAACTTTTGCTGATGAGGCTTTAATGGCACTTTCGCTTACTCTTGTCATAGCTGGTAAGTTCAAAACTGTAATAGCCAAAGCTCCTGACAGTAAGGTATATCCCCAACCTGTAGCAGTAACGAAAACTAAAAGTCCAAATAAACCTACAACAATTGAAGGTAATGATGCCATAGTTTCTATACATAATCTTATAATATTAAGTAATTTTCCTTCCTTAGCATACTCAGATAGATAAATACCTGCTCCTAATCCCAATGGAACAGTAATTATTAATGAAACTATTAGCATATAAAAGGAGTTAAATAATTGTGGACCAATTCCTCCACCAGCTTCAGTACCTTTTGGATTACCAAATAAAAAACTAAGATTTAGCGAATCTCTTCCTTTGTAAATTATATACCCCATAAAAACTGCCAAGAGTAACACCACTAAAAATGATATTAAATATAAAATAGCCGTAGCTATCTTATCATAAATTTTCGCCTTCATTAAGCCTCACCTCTCTTACCAATAAGTCTAATAAGAAGAATAAATACAAAGGAAATTATAAGTAATAATAACGCTAAGGTCCATAATGCATCATTCCAAGCTGAACCATTAGCTGTATTTGCCATATCCATAGTTAGAATACTAGTTAATGTAGTTGACGGAGATATTAAATCCTTTATAGATCTAACCGCATTACCAATAACCATCTGAACTGCTAGTGCTTCACCAAAAGCTCTAGCTAGACCTAAAACAATACCTGTTAGGATTTCATTTTTAGCTGCCGGCACTACAACTTTATATATAGTTTGCCATCTAGTAGCACCTAGTCCATAAGAGGCTTCAATATAATCATGGGGTACAGTTTTAATTGCATCTGAAGATATGCTGGCTATAGTAGGTAATATCATTACGCTAAGTACTATAATACCTGCTAATAAACTAAAACCTACACCACCAAATCTATTTTTTATAAATGGTACAAGAACTGAAACACCAATCCAACCATAAACAACCGATGGTATGCCAACAAATAGTTCAAGAGTTGGCTGCATTATCTTTTTACCAAACTTAGGTGAAATTAAATTCATAAATACTGCTAATGCAATGCTGACAGGAGCACTGAGTATTACTGCCCCTATAGATACACAGGTGGATCCTAATATAAAATATCGCGCGCCAAATTTAGGTGTTTCAGAATCCGGTTTCCATGTTGATGAAAACAATAAATCAAATAAAGAATATTTATCCTTAGTAAATGTTTGAATCCCTTTGGAGCTAACAAAAACTATTATGGATAATGTTAGGATGACGATTAGCAATCCGCAAAACACAGCAAATCCCCTACCTAAATATTCTGTTTTAGTTTTTTGCCAAATACTTCTTCTTTCCATTTTATCAACCCTCAATTTAAATTTTTACTATTATATAGTTAAATAGAAGACCACATATAAAAATCCACGCCTATATTTAGATAATATTGATTGAAAATTCTTAACATTAGGTTACAGTATAAAAGACCAGCTGTTAATCAGCTAGCCCCTTATACTTAAATTTTATTACTTTAATTCAACTTTCATATCTGCCATTGGGATATAGCCTAATTTTTCAACTAAAGCTTTATTATCAGCACTCATGATGTAATCTATAAATGCCTTTGATACATCTTTAGCTTCACCTTTTGTATACATATGTTCATATGAACAGAATCCATATTTACCTGAAGTAATATTGGCTTTATTTGCCTCTACGCTATCAAGTTGTAATACATTTATATCTTTTACAACATCACTTGTTAAGTATGACATTGCTAAGTAACTAATAGCACCTTTAGTATTCATCATTGCTGTTTTTACTGCACCACTTGAATCTTGAGTTGTTCCTAAACCTTCTTTTTCAGTCTTACTTCCCATGACTGTGCTTATAAATGTTGCTCTTGTTCCTGATGAAGCTGGTCTATTAATCACGTTTATAGGTAAATCATTTCCACCTACATCCTTCCAGTTTGTAACTTCACCAGTAAATATTTTTTGTATTTGTTCTTTTGTTAAAGATTTTACTGTTACATCCTTACTTGTAACCATGGCAAAACCTATAACACATACTTTATGATCTTGTAATTGTTTTGCTTGATCCTTTAATTTTGATTCAGCTGTTACGTCTGAATTTCCTATATCAATTGCTCCTTGAGATACTTGAGTTAAACCAGTACCGCTTCCACCGCCTTGTACTGTAACACTAGCATCTGGATTCTTCTTTTTAAACCCTTCTACTGCTTGTTCAGCTAATGGTTGTAATGCTGTTGATCCAGCAACAGTTATTGAACCTGATACCGCTGTAGTTTCAGCCTTCTTCGTGTCATTTGATGCAGTGTTGTTATTTGAACTTCCGCATCCAACGAACGCCCCTGCTACTAATGTTACTAATAGTGCAGATACAACCACCTTAAGCTTTTTACTCTTCATCTTGTAAATTCCTCCATTCATTCAATCAATATATTTCAGTTTTATTATTTCTTACAATATAGATTCTATACTCTTAAGGTTAATGCAGTATTACACTAATGTTAAGAAAACTTAACATTAAAAGAATTATGAAATATAAAATATAAGAAGGAGGTAATTTACTCACAATCAGAAAAAACCTCTAACAACTTTCTATAAAGTTATTAGAGATTTTACAAGCTGCTATAATTCGTTTCAATTTATAATTAGGATTATAATTCGTTTATTTTACTAAAGGTATTTTTATTGTAAAGGTACTTCCAAGACCTTCTTCACTTTCTGCAGAAATGTTACCATTAAAACTCATAACTATGTGTTTTACGATTGCGAGACCTAAACCCGTTCCACCCTTGGCCCTCGATCTTGCTTTATCCACTCTATAAAACCTTTCAAAAAGCCTTGGAATATTTTCTTCTGGTATACCAGGACCATTGTCTTTTACCCAAATTACCAAAGAGTCACCCTCTACCTTTTTGCCAATCCAAACACAATCACCCTGTTCTGAATATTTAACAGCATTATCCACTAGATTAATCATCATTTGCTTAAAGTAATCTTTATCACCATGCAAATTCGGAACACAGCTGCCCTCAATGCAAATTTTAATATTCTTCTTATCAGCAATTGTCTTTATTAAGCTAACAACATTCTCCATGCACTCATCAATATTAATTATTTCATCCTTTACCTCTTTATGCTGCTCTATATCTGATAAAGTTAATATGTCAGAGATTAACCGTGTAAGTCTATCTACTTCCTCGTCGATAATGTCTAAAAACTTATTTTTTTGTTTATCATCATTAACGTATCTTATTGTTTCAGCAAAACCTTTAATAGAGGTTAATGGTGTTTTTAATTCATGAGAAACATTTGCTACAAATTGGGAACGCATATTTTCTAATCTTTTAATATCAGTAATATCCTGTATAACAGCCACTGTACCAATATGAGCATAACCATTAATTATATCTGCAGTTTTAATTCTAAGTACTCTCTCTTTCGGCCACAGTATTTTAATCTCCTTGTAGATATTTCCTTTCCCGTTAAAAAGACTTTCAATTTCGTAATCTCTTATTATGTCTAATAAATTTCCGCCTATTACATTTCCCTCAATACCAAATATTTTTTCAGCGTAGGGATTAATCATTATAATTCGGTTTTTTTTATCAACCGCAATTACTCCACTATCCATACTTATTAATATAGCTTCCAATCGATTCTGCTTGTCAATAGAATCATTTAGAGTTGCTTGAAGTCTATCAGCCATGTAGTTAAAGGTTTTGGCTAATTGACCTATTTCATCTGAAGATGAAATGTTGACCCTTCTATCAAAGTCACCATTTGCTATTCTAGATGTCATATATTCTAATTCGCTGATGGGTCTTAAGACCACATATGAAAACTTAGCGGAGATTATTATAGCTGCTGTTACAGATAATAATACTATTAAGAAATAGTATTTTAAATATTTACTTTCAAATCCTGTAATAGTTTCAATGGGAAAAGCGGTTCTAAGAATTTTTCCACCATCAACCATCACAGCATAATACATAACATTCTTTTTCAATGTTTTACTGTACCTAACGTCATAGCCTGGTTTACCCTTTCGAGCTTCTATAACTTCAAATCTACTATTATGATTATCCATTTCTTCCGGATCAGCCATATTATCAAAAATAACGTGCCCATCCTTATCTATAAAAGTTACTCTTAAATCAGAGTCTTTGAGATTATTTTTAAACAATGTGCTCTTATCTTTAACATTGTCTGTATCAAACATTGATGCAATAATCTTGTTGCTTGTAATCAGATATCCTTTTGCTGCTTCATTACTTTCATAATTAACAATTGTTATAAATAAGGTAGTTACTATGGTTAGGGTAAATACTATAATACTTAAAATGTATAGTGTTAATTTTTTCTTCATAGTTAATCACCATCATAGTTAAATCTATAACCTATTCCTCTAATGGTTTCTATATACTTAGGATTTTTATCATCATCCTCTATTTTTTGTCTTAAGTGCCTGATATGTACGTCGACCGTTCTAGTTTCCCCTATATATTCATAACCCCATATCTTATCAAGAAGAAAGTCACGGGTCATTACTCTACCCTTATTTTTAATCAATATTTGAAGCAATTCAAATTCCTTCAATGTTAACTCAACTTTTTCTCCTGCCTTAGACACTTCATGCTTTTGAAAGTCTATGGTTACCTGTCCAAAGGAATATGAACTATCCATATACTGCACTTTCGTTCTTCTTAAAATTGCTTTTACTCTAGCTAATAATTCTCTTACAGAAAAAGGCTTAGTAATATAGTCATCAGATCCTAACTCAAGACCTAGTATTTTATCTAATTCTTCACACTTTGCCGTAATCATTATAACAGGGATATTGGCTATGTTGCTGTCCCTTCTTATTTCTCTACAAACATCATAACCATCCATCCCCGGAAGCATTAAGTCTAATAACACCAATTGAGGTACTTCTTGTTTTGCCATTCTTAAAGCATCAACACCATTGTCTGCGCAAATAACCTTATACCCGTTATTTTCTAAATTAAATTTTATCAATTCAAGAATATGTTCTTCATCATCCACTATTAATATCTTTTCTCCAGCCATAAGGACCCTTCCTTTACTAAAAATTTTATTTTTTTATATAAGCAAATGAAAACATTCTTCCACTATCTCCCTTTCTATGAGAGAATAATTTATAATTTCCATTGCAGAATGTACAAATTTCTAAACATTTAATTGAGGTGTTTTTTACACCAGCAGATTCTAACTGAGCAATTATGCATTTCTCATTATTTAGCTTTCCCGATTTATATAAATCTAAATTTTTGTATAGCGAAACTTTATAAAATGAATCTGCCAATTCTTGTCCAAATTCATAGCAACATCCTCGGTTATGAGGTCCAATGTAGGCCTTTACATCTTTAGCGTTAGTACCATATAGTTTTTCCATCTCTTTTACTGCTTTTAAAACAATACAATTTAAAGTGCCCTGCCATCCACTATGCACTGCGGATATTATTTTTTTTGCTTCATCATATAATATCACAGGTACACAATCTGCAGTAAAAACTCCAATGGCTACCTTTGGAATATTAGTTATTAGAGCGTCTCCATCCTTTACAGTTCCGTTGTAATTTATTACCCAATCACTGTGCGTCTGATTTAGATACCCTACTTTATTTACAGAGAACCATTTTTTTATTCTATTAATGTTTTCTAAACCTGTTGTATTAGCCCTATTAAAATTCAAATCGCCTTTTGAAGTAGAAAATACTATCTCTATATTTTCATCTCCTAAACTTATAAACTCGTACTGCTCAATATTTTTTGTTTTCAATTTGATAAACACCCCTATCCTAATCTTAACATACAAATAACTTGTTTAACCATAAAAATAAAGCTTATTTACTTGCTTAACATAGTTTTAACATTTCAGAACAAATTATTAAAACCCCCACTTTAGAGGATTCGTGAGGGTTTTTTTAGTATATTTAAGAATTCTTGTTTGTCATCAATCTTGTGATTTCCTCCATAAAGGTATTTATGTCCTTGAACTGCCTATAAACAGATGCAAATCTCACATAGGATACCTCATCAATTTTCTTAAGTCTTTCCATTATCATTTCACCTATATCATCTGATTTTACCTCTGTTAACATCTGATTGCTCAAACTTTTCTCTATTTCATTTGATATCTCTTCAATCTGTTTTCTTGAAACTGGTCTCTTTTGACATGCTTTAATTAATCCATTTATAATCTTAGATTTATCAAAATATTCACGACTTAAATCTTTCTTAATAACCAGCATTGGTATGTCCTCAATTTTTTCATATGTAGTATAACGCTTACTGCAACTTAAGCATTCTCTTCTTCTTCTAATTGCCAAATTATCTTCTGTAGATCTAGAATCTACAACTTTACTTTCTTCAAACCCACAATATGGACACTTCAAACCTTTTCACGCCCTTTGAAAAATATTTTACCTATTAAATAATATTATACACATTTTTTTATTAATTTCTACCATCATTATTCCTATATACCTCTCCACCATCTACTAAAATAACATCTACTCCAATCTTTGTTATCCTTTCCCATGGAATCTCTATATCTTCATTCCTATTGAAAATAGATGATCTTTGACTTGGCAAAACGATAGAAATAATCTTATAATCATGACAATCTATCTTTAAATCCTTTATGTATCCTAATTTACAACCTGATTTTATATCAATTACTTCCATCATCTTAACATTTTTCAGAGAATTCATAGACATAATACTAGCCCCCTTATTAAATCTACTTAATATTTTTTTAGAAATATATGCTTATATTATGAGTATATTCATTGAATCTTATATCAATACTTATAAATTTAGAAAATAAAATAGAGCCTTAAAGGCTCTATACATATTTTCTCATATGTCTTAACGCTGTTTTCTCTAATCGAGAAACTTGCGCTTGGGAGATTCCGATTTCATCAGCAACCTCCATCTGAGTTCTGCCATCAAAGAATCTCATATTTAATATCATTTTCTCTCTATCACTTAATTTTTTCATAGCTTCCTTTATTGAAATGCTCTCCAACCAGCTATCATCTAAGTTTTTACTATCACTAATCTGATCCATAACATAGATAGCATCTCCACCATCATGATAAATTGGTTCAAAAAGTGAAACCGGATCTTGTATTGCATCCAATGCAAAAGTAACCTCCTCACGAGGAAGCTTTAATTCTTTTGCAATCTGTGAAATAGTGGGTTCCTTATTATCCTCCCTTACTAATCTGTCCCTAACCTGGAGAGCTCTATAGGCTATATCCCTAAGAGATCTGCTGACCCTGATTGAATTGTTATCCCTTAAATACCTTCTTATTTCACCTATTATCATGGGTACAGCATATGTTGAAAACTTCACATTTTGGCTTAAATCAAAGTTATCGATGGACTTAATTAGACCAATGCAGCCAACCTGAAATAGATCATCCGCATTTTCACCTCTGTTGTTAAATCTTTGAATAACACTAAGGACTAATCTTAAATTACCTTTAATAAATTTTTCTCTAGAATTCTCATCTCCATCTTTCATTCTAAGTAACAATTCTCTCATTTCTTTTTCTTTTAAAACCGGTAATTTAGATGTATTTACGCCGCATATCTCTACTTTATTAATAACCAAAGTTATCAGCCCCTTTAGAATAATAACATTTAAATTATTCCCTCAGGGCTATGATTTTATACTAAAGACAATCTATAACATTTTGTTTATTTCTTTCTTTAGCCTTTTTATGATACGTTTCTCAAGTCTTGAAATGTATGACTGTGAAATGCCTAACATATCCGCAACTTCCTTCTGTGTTTTCTCACCTATGCCATTTAACCCATAACGAAGCTCTACAATCTTTTTCTCTCTTTTACTTAACCTTTTCATAGCAATTATAAGTAACTGCTTATCCACTTCATCTTCTATTAGATTATAAACAGAGTCACCCTCCGTCCCAAGAATATCTGATAGCAAGAGTTCGTTACCATCCCAGTCAATATTTAGCGGCTCATAAAATGATATTTCTGCCTTAACTTTACTATTTCTTCTAAGGTACATTAGTATTTCATTTTCAATGCATCTTGAAGCATAAGTAGCTAATTTTATATTCTTTTCTGGATCAAAGGTATTTACAGCCTTAATTAATCCTATTGTTCCAACAGAAATTAAATCTTCTATGCCAACACCTGTATTTTCAAATTTTCTCGCAATATATACCACAAGTCGCAGGTTTCTCTCAATTAATATAGACCGTACAGTTTCATCTCCTGCAATAATCTTAGAAACCAAATTATCTTCTTCGTCTTTAGATAATGGTGGTGGTAGCGCATCGTTTCCACCTATATAATATATTTTCTTAATGAATATTTTAAATCTGGTAATTATTCTATTTAAAAGAACGCTTAAATTAAACATAATGCCCCTCCACATCTAAAATACACCTCTAGAAAGCAGTGCTTGATATTCATTCAAATCACTTAGCTTGCTATCGCTTAAAGCTATGACTAAATCTTTGGTTTCTATGGATTTGCCCATGTATATCTTCACACATTTAGGTCTAAAACCCTCAAGTTTTCCTATGGAGCCACTGACAACCTTAAAAGGTATATTGTACTTCTCCTTTTCATCTATAACCATATCCTGAAAAACAGATCTTTCCACCACCATAACAGGTAAATTCGTCACTGGTTCCCTCAATTCATTCCCTGTATCTAAAAAGGCCCTTATTTTTTTTGTGGAATTGTTTACTACTATATCTACTGTGTATATTAGGTTACTCAAGTCTTTCCTATCCTTAACATAAATTATTATCCTACTAAGAATAATATAAGCTGTCATCATAGCAATAATTAAAGTCTTATAGGTAACCTGATCATCAAATCCCCCAAAGTATAAGGTTATGTCTTTATCCATCTGTATGAATAAACACATACCTGCAAACATCATAGAATACAAGACTAAAATGCATGTACATTTTATGTTAAAAATAATTTCCTTTCGTTTAAATAAAATTAAAATCATTATAACAGCAACACTTATTTTGAAGGGAGAAGACGTAAACATTTTCAAACCTGGATAGACTAAAGTTATAACATATAAAGTTCCTATAGCAGAGGAAATAAGAAGATTTAATCCCTTTGTCTTAACCTTTATAGTTTGAGAAGTTATGCTAAGTAAAAATGTGTTAACTATAAAATTTTCAAGTAATATGGCATCTAAATAAATAACCATAACCTCCCTCCCTTCAAACATAATTATAAATACTAATTAACTAAAATTTTGTCATTTCATTAAAACAATTTTAAATTTTTATTTTCTATTTTATGTCATTTTACTTTAAATAATTTCATTTTATATAAGAAGAATTTATAAAAACAAAAAAGTGCCATAAGGCACTTTTTTAATATATTATTTTTTTCTTCTATTTCTTAAAAATGCAGGCACATCTAAATCATCGTCATCTACTCTCATATTTGAATCAAAATCTAAAGTACTTGCAACTTCCTGTTCTTGTCTTTTAACTTCAGGAACTTCGTTTTTTATTTTATTATGAAAAGATGATTCCATTCTATCATTTTCAAATCCTGTAGCAATTACAGTTATTCTAATCTCATCCTTAAGATTTTCATCTATTACAGCACCGAAAATAATATTTGCATCAGGATCTGCTGCTTCTTGAACAATTTGTGCAGCCTCATTTATTTCTAGTAGACCTAAGTCAGGTCCTCCTGTTACATTTAACAATACACCTGTTGCTCCCACAATTGAAGTCTCAAGCAGAGGACTTGATATTGCTTGCTTAGCAGCATCAGCAGCTCTAGTATCTCCTGTTCCGCTACCAACACCCATATGAGCTAAACCTTTATCTATCATTACAGTTCTTACGTCAGCAAAATCCAGATTAACTAAACCAGGTATAGTTATTAAATCTGATATACCTTGAACACCTTGTCTCAAAACATCGTCAGCATATCTAAAGGATTCTACAAGTGTAGTTTTTTTATCTACTATAGCAAGCAGTCTCTCATTTGGTATAGTAACTAATGTATCCACTCTTTCCTTTAGGCTTTTTATTCCAGCCTCAGCATGAAGCATTCTTTTTCTTCCTTCAAATGGAAAAGGTTTAGTTACAACTCCTACTGTTAGTATGCCCATATCCTTAGCAATTTCAGCAACCACTGGTGCTGCTCCAGTACCTGTTCCACCACCCATTCCGGCAGTTATAAAAACCATATCTGCTCCTTTAATTGCTTGAGATATCTCATCTCTACTTTCTTCCGCAGCTTTTTGTCCAATTTCAGGATTTGCACCTGCTCCAAGACCCTTAGTCAGTTTATCTCCAATTTGTATCTTTTGAGATGCTTGGGAAAGAACAAGGGCCTGCTTATCTGTATTTATTGAAATAAATTCAACATTTTTGAGACCTTCTTGAATCATTCTATTTACAGCGTTGTTTCCTCCACCGCCACAACCAATTACTTTAATTTGAGCAAATTGTTGAACATCAACATCAAAATCCAGCACAATAAATACCTCCTATTTTAAAAAAAGTCTGTTAGAAAATCTTTAACTTTGGATAGAAAACCTGTTTCTTCGTTCTTTTCTTTTTCAATCTTCCTGCTTCTACTTTTTGTTCTACTTCCTTCGTCTTCATTTAAATTAAAGTTACTGTCAAACTTAATACTATCAGCAACATCCTTAACTATTCCAACGGAACAAGCATATAATGGACTCGCCGCACCAACATATGATGGAGAGCCAACTCTTGCTGGCTTACTAAGAATATCCTTGGAAAGCTCCGTAATTCCTCTAAACAATGATATCCCACCGCCAATTAATACTAAACTTCTAATTTCCTTATAGTACCCACTTGCATATAATTTTTCGCCTATAATTTTTAATAATTCTTCAACTCTTGCTTCAATAATTTCATTTAAGAAGTCCACATCAATTTTAGTAACTTCATTATTAAAACTAATCTCAACCTCTCTTTTAGAATCATTTTTATTTATACGCAAATCTCCATATTTAATTTTTAGCTTTTCAGCTTCATTGAAAGGAATCTTTAGGCACAAAGCAATATCACTAGTTATGCTGTTGCCTCCATAGGGAATCATATCTGTAAAGCAGATATTGTTATTTTTAAAAACGCAAAGATCAATCGTCTCAGCACCTACGTCTACTAACGCACATCCTAGTTCTTTTTCTTCTTGCATAAGCGCTACCTGCGAAGCGGCCTTAGGTTGAAGTTCAATACCTTTCACCTCAACACCAGCTTTAGACACGCTTTTCCACAAATTTGTTACTACAGTGGTTTGAGCTATTATCACCTGGGCATCAACCTCAAGTCTAACACCACTCATACCTAAAGGGTCCTTAATATTATCATACCCGTCAATTATGTATTGCTCAGGTTCTATTCCTACAATTTCTTTATCGGATGATACAGCAATAAGTTTAGCTGCTTCATTAGCTCTATCTATATCACTTTGTCTTATTTCTCTATCTTCTGAAGAAATTGCAATAACCCCTTTGTTTCTAACTAATTCTGCAATGCCGCCTGGTAAAGATATATAAGCCTCTTTAATATCCATATCAACCATTGTCTCCAATTGATTAATACAATTTTTGATTGATTCAGCAGTATGATCAATATCAACTACTACACCTTTTTTCAGTCCTTTACATTTAACAGAAGTTAATCCGATTATTTGAAGCTCTCCGGATTTAGATTTCTTACCAACAGCAGCACACACTTTTGATGATCCAATATCTATCCCAACTATATATTCACTCATAAGCTTCCCCCCCTATAAGAGAACCCCTATTTATATATTCAACAAAGATTCCATTTTTCCTTTATTTTTATCGAATTTTATATATAAATTCTTTATATTATTATTAAAAAAGACAGATGCTACTCTGTCCTTTCTTAATTTGCCTTTTCTAAATCGGAAATATCGACACTTCTCGTGTGAATGGTATGTGACCACTCCTTATTATCCTTATCCATAATACCCTGTATAGTTATTGGTAACCATGTTATGGCATATATACTATAAATCAAATAGTATAAGAATATTTTTACATTTAATTTTCTATCTAAAAAAAGTAAAAAAGGTGTGTATATAAATTGAAGTATTCCAATTACAATAGCAGTCAATGCAACAGCATTTAAATTAAATACTGCCATTGCAGAACTTAAGTTAGAAAGCGTATGTGCTGCTCTTATTACATATTGGAATGCACTAATTAGCATTGATACACTAATTAAGACAATAAGTATCGGTTGTATGCTGTATATAGCACAATCTATAGCTTTAAAGTCTCTATCCTTAATACCTTTCTTTAGTAGTTTAAAGAAGTATCTACTAGATACATCAGCAAATCCTTGCATCCATCTCTTTCTCTGCCACCAAGATTGCATTAAAGTTAATGGTTTTTCGTCGTAAACTATAGCGTCATGAGCCCATCCCACTTTATATCCACTTAGCACAAGTTTACAAGTAAATTCCAAGTCTTCTGTCAGACAAGTTGCTCCCCAGCCAAGCTGCTTTAGTATTTCAGTGTTTACACAAAAACCAGTTCCGCCTAATTGATTTGACAATCCGATATTGCTTCTAGACAATTGAAACATTCGATTTGATTGCCAAAAAGCAATAGAATAGCTTGCAGTTATCCAAGTGTCTTTTGGATTTTTACTATCTAAATAACCCTGAACAACTTTATAACCCTCACAAAGCTTTTTATTCATCGCCTTAAGAAAGTTTTTATCAGCCAGATTATCTGCATCAAAAACTACAACTGAATCATATTTCTTTTCCAAGTTGAAAATCTTTTCAAACATCCATTCTAAAGCAAAACCCTTGCCGCGTTTTTCTTTATTAAATCGTTCATAAACGATAGCTCCATTTTCTCTAGCCTTTAAAGCTGTTTTATCGGTACAATTATCAGCAATTACAAAAATATCATATAATTCCTTTGGATAATCTAACCGTTTCAAACTAACAACCATATCAGCAATTACTGCCTCTTCATTATGAGCTGCAACGATAAGAGCAAAACTTTTTTCTAGTTTCACTTCCCTAGAGTCCTTTTTTCTGTATATTCCAAAGAAAGATAAACATAAAAAGTACAAAGTTATTACAAATACTGTATCAGTAAATACTTGTGATACAACATGTATTATTGAGTTTACTACATTCACTATGTATCCCCCCTAAACAAAGTTATTTTAGCATAAAAAGTTTCTAAATACTATAGTGATTTGACTAATTTCCAAAAAACTTTCTGCTTTTCTATGAAATAAAGAGCAAATTAGTGCTACGTTGAGAATTCCAGCTGTATCAAATAATAGATTGTCAATATTACGGCATTTTCATTGATAATATAATAATAACTACTCCCTCATAAATTGAGAATTTTCTTAAAATGTGCTATTATATAATTAAAGATGTTTTTCATAATATCTTTAAATAGTATACATAAATTAGTTACTAAAAATGCAAAAGAATTATTGAATTTTATTATAATAATTTATCCTACTATATTAAGGGGGTAGTGCTTTATGTACTACAAACTATTTTCTTACTTTCAATTAGGCTTACACCATAAAAACGACGAGTCCTTCGATTAAGTTCTCATATTCCAATTTAATTAATAATTAGGAATAGGAGGATCATTTATGAGTAATAGAAAACATACTGAAAAATCACCATCTAAAATGATTACTAAGAAGGACAGTTCAAAATCCAATCAACACACTAAAAATAAAAAAGTTTGTATTAAAATGTTAGACTACTTGGCATTCTAAATTATAAAAGCTCTGTTTTCACAGAGCTTTTATAATTTTTATAGAGATAACATCTTACTTAAAAGTTCTCTGTCTACACAGTAGCTGAGCGCAGTTTCATAGGATATATCTCCCTTTTTATATAATTCAGCTAATGACATATCCATAGTTTTCATACCATATTTATTGCCAGTTTGTATTAAGGATTGTAACTGATGTGTTTTACCTTCTCTTATAAGATTTTGTATAGCTGGTGTAGCTACCATTATTTCCAATGCAGCAACTCTTCCGCTTCCATCTTCTTTAGGCAGCAATTGTTGAGAAATAATTCCTTGCATAACTGCAGCAAGCTGTATCTTAATCTGTTGTTGTTGAAATGGTGGAAATACATCAATAATTCTATCTATGGTCTTTGCAGCACCTATTGTATGTAGTGTTGAAAACACTAAATGACCAGTTTCTGCAGCAGTAATTGCAATTGAGATTGTTTCAAGATCCCTCATCTCACCTATAAGAATTACATCAGGGTCCTCTCTTAATATTGCCTTTAACGCTGATGCATATGATCCGCTGTCATTCCCTATCTCTCTTTGGTTAATAATAGATTTTCCATGCTTGTGCATATACTCTATAGGATCCTCTAAAGTAATTACATGTTCAGCCCTTGTAGAGTTGATTTCATTTATCATAGCAGCTAAAGAGGTACTTTTACCACTACCAGTAGGTCCAGTTACAAGAATTAGTCCTCTTTGCTTAGAAATTAGATCTTGGATTACATTCGGAAAATTAAGATCCTTCAGTTGAGGCACTTTAAGTCCAACTGTTCTTATTGCCACCGCATCACTACCTCTTTGCTTGTAAATGTTTACCCTGAATCTTCCAATACCCGGAACGGCATATGAAATATCTATTTCTCCTCTTTGACAGTAAGTATCATAATTGCTTTCTAAAATCTCCATACTATATTTTTGGGTATCCTCTGGAGTTAAAATAGTTTCTTCTATTTGCGTCAGATGTCCATTTACCCTAATAACAGGAGGTACCCCAACAGTTATATGTAAATCAGAAGCTTTTCTATCTAACGTTATTCTAAGTAACTCATTTAAAGTTTTCAAAATTTCTCCCCCTATCCTCTGTATACTGATCAGTCTATATGAAACCATAATTTAATTATATTACATATATTTTTATATACAAGTGTTATTTCAAAATAACCACCAGTCACTTTATATTTTCCTTCCATTATATAAAATTCTAAGCTAAGAGCTATAAAAAATAGTCTCCTATTTTTATTACTAAAGGAGACTATTTTTTATCAGCTTTTAAATATCATAATCTAACTGCTTATATAATTTTTTGAGAGCTCTTTTTTCTATTCTGGACACATATGATCTTGATATTCCAAGCATCTTAGCAATCTCTCTCTGTGTTTTTGCTTTCCCATCAAGCAGTCCATATCTCATTTCTATTATGGTACGTTCTCGCCCCTTGAGGCTGTGTTCTATTTCTTTATAAAGCTTTTTAATCTGAATTCTGTTTTCTACTACCTCAATTACTGAATCGTCTTCACTGCTAAGTACATCCATTAAGGAAATCTCATTTCCTTCCTCATGTTATATGTCTTTATTACTAAAATCCCTTCATATTATATAAGCAGTTCTTATCCTTCAGCAGCTTTAGGACTTATATACCCTGTAGTCTAAGTTTTTCAAAAGCTCTATAGCAGATTTTTGACTCTCATTCTTTTATGAAATTCTTGATTAAACATAACCTTCCATTCCCTACTACAGCTTATAATACGCATTCATACAAAAATCAACTATATAGTCTATATCAAATTCATCCTCAAATTCACGAGCTGCAGCTTCAGCAGTATCTCTTATAAGTTCCTTGGAGAGTACTGGGATTTTATACTTATTTTCTTCTAAAACCTCTTTAAACAACTTAACCAATAAGTCATTTCTGTCAGTGTTCTTTGCATATCCACGGGAAATCAATGAAAGATTATTATCAAAATTAGGTGCCATGCTAAGTATCTTTCCACTGTTTACATCCCTTATTAATCCATAGTTAAAAGTGTGCCTATCTACATTCATCACAATTGTATCTAAAAAGATGATGTCCATATACTGTTTAACAAGTGCAGCATCAATTTTTGTCAAAGCCTCTATATTGACTTTATAATCCTCATCCTCTAGAACTAAGGAATACATCGGCTCAAAGTTTACAGAAGCATTATCTGTGAAGTCTTCCGATACTATGTATTTATCTATAAGTTTATACTCTGCCATATTAAAACCGAGCTTTTTACCAAGCTTAAAAGCAAATATTTCTGAAAATCGCTCATTAACTGAACCTTGCTTATACATATACCAATTTCCATTCCTTACTTTCCAACACTTTTCATAGCTTCCGATATTGGTCATCTCAGGTGTCAGCGAAGCCTCAAAGGAAAATGCATTGGGATCTCCAAATAAAGCAAGATCACTGAACTTATCTGTAGTAAACCTTACATCTCTATATGTAAGGTTACTGCTTTTTTCCTTTACCCAGTAGGTATCTGTTATTGCTAGTCCATGTACACTGAGTACTATGTTAACCTCGTCGTTTGTATTCAGCCTTAAGACCTTCCTTAAAAGACGTGAATTAGTCCTGTGTAAATCTATACTTCTAAACTTTAGCCATCCTTCAAAATCCCCAGTATTTTTAATGTACAGGGGAGCTAATTCATTATCAATACTAACTACCTCATTATTTGAGATTTCTCCAATAATTTTATCCTGAGACATCAAGTATCCGGTGAATTTATTCTTCTTTCTGGTAATCTCCATTTAACCTCATCCTCACCTTTACTTATTTCAATCACATTTTACTCTTAAT
>JAUZPI010000229.1 GCA_030706015.1 Bacillota bacterium | reverse complement strand
TATTGATTTAAACTGCACTAGCGGCGAGAACATAGCTATAGAACTTAGAAAGCCCGAGGAAATAACCACTGCTTGGTATTCTAAGCCTATGGCACCTAAGGAGGTAAAGGTATATAATCCTGCCTTTGATGTAACGGATAACGAACTAATAACAGCTATTGTAACAGAAAAGGGTATAGTTTACCCGCCATTTAAAGAAGGATTAAGCAAAATATTTGATAAATAGGAGTGATATATATGACTAATAGCAATGCAATAAGCATTTCTGATACATGGCAGCAGAAAATATATGAAGCAGCGGATGGAATAAGACAAAAGGTTATGGAGCATACCATAAAAAATAATGGGGGCTATTTAAGTCAGGCATGCTCTTCAGCGGAGATATTCGCTACTCTTTATTTAGATGTGCTTAATATAGAAAAGTTAAAAAAACCCTTAGTGCCTGGAAAGTTTCAAGGAGTACCTGGTCCCAATAATCCGAAAGCTGCCACTGGTGCTAAGTATAATGGGAAAAAGTCTAAGGAATATGACAGATTTATTTTATCTCCATCTCAATATTCTTTAGTACTTTATGCTGCACTAATACAGGTAGGCCGCATGCATGAGGATGGACTAAAGGAATTTAATAAGGATGGCGGAGTAGTAGAAATGATAGGAGCTGAGCATTCTCCAGGCTTAGAACTAATGACAGGTTCTCTAGGTCAGGGCATAAGTCAGGCGGCAGGTATTGCTTTAGCTAGAAAACTAAAAAAAGAGAAGGGAAGAGTAGTACTATTTCTTTCTGACGGTGAGTGTCAATCTGGTCAGTTTTGGGAAGCAGTGCAGGCTGCTTCTTATCACAAATTGGATAATATACTAGCTTACGTAGATATAAATGGGTATCAATGTGACGGTAAAATGGACACAGTTATGGGCTTGGAGCCCTTTGATAAGCGTTTAGAAGCCTTTGGGGCAAGGGTATATAGAATTGATGGTCATAATGTGGATGCTCTTTCTGCACTTGGAAAACTTAAACCTGATGGAAGACCTACCTTTATACTTTGCGACACTAATCCCTGCAGGGGCGTGGATATCATGGAGAAGAGAATACCAAAGCTTCATTATGTTAGATTTAACAGTGAAGAAGAAAGACAGCAATATCAGCTTTATTATGAAAAGCTTGTATCAGGAAGTATAAAGTAGGGAAGGTGAAGGATATGGAAATACAAACAAAAGTACATGCGAAGAACTTAGTTAAATGGGCTAAAGAAAAATCTGAGGTATTGGTGCTCTCTGCTGATTTAACCAGCTCAACAGAAATAGACCTTTTCAGGGATGCTTATCCTGATAGATTTTTTTCAATGGGTATAGCTGAACAGAATATGATGAGTTTTGCTGGAGGATTGGCTAGAGAGGGCTTTAAACCTTTTGTGCACACCTTTGGAGTTTTCATATATAGAAGAGCCTATGATCAAATTGCTATGTCCATAGCTTATCCTAATCTTCCTGTGAGGATGTTTGGATTCCTTCCGGGCATTATGACTCCAGGGGGAGCTACCCATCAGGCTATAGAGGATATATCAGTAATGAGGTCTCTTCCTAATATGACAATCTTAGAATGCGGAGATGCTACAGATGTGGAATCAGTGCTGGATGTAGCAGATAAGATTGATGGTCCTGTGTATATAAGAATACTTAGAGGGGAAATACCAAGACTTTTCGACCCTTCAGAACCTATGGAATTTGGTAAAGCCAGAGTTTTAAGTGAAGGTACAGATTTGGTTCTTTTGACTACAGGAATCTGTACAGAAGAGGCATTAAGAGCTTCTAAAGCATTAAAGGATAAAGGAGTTTCTATACAGCATATGCATATAACTACCTTGAAGCCTTTTAATGATGCTTCTGTAATAGAGGCTATAAGCAAAGCTGAATATGGTGTAATAACCATGGAGAATCACTCTATAATAGGGGGACTTGGCACTATTGTAGCAGAAAAGATGGCAGAAGCAGGCATAGGTAAAAAGCTGAGAAGAATAGGTCTTAAAGATACCTTTGTACATGGAGCTAGTAAACAGTATCTTATGAAGGAATATGGGTTAGACGCTGCAGCTCTTGTAAAGGAAATAGAAGAGGCTATAGGGAAAAAGCTTAGAATAAAAGAAAAAGATTTTACAGAGGCTTTTGTAGCAAAGGTTCACAGTCAGGCTAAAGCAGAAGCATTATAGTATTTTAACAATATTTTGAGATGGGGTGACAAGATGTTCTTTACTGGAGAAAGTAATCTACAATTGCC
>JAUZPI010000228.1 GCA_030706015.1 Bacillota bacterium | reverse complement strand
TTTTTACTAATGGTGAATTACCGATAGAAAGGGCAACTGCTTTTGCCTTTTCTTTTGCTGGTGTGTTCACAACCTTTAATGTAATGAACTTTGTTACACCTTCTCCATCATTTACAACTTGTTTTGCCATATGCTCCATTACTTCCCGTAAATGGCTTTTGAAAATATTATAATTTTCATCTTCAGCCTCAATGGATTTATTTCCTGCAAGTCCATTAGCTAATAAGAATATAGTATCATTTGTACTTGTATCCCCATCAATTGTGATACAGTTAAAGGTATCCTCTACGTTATCGCTTAATGCCTTTGACATCATTTCAGGTGAAATTTTAGCATCTGTTGTTATAACGCAAAGCATTGTTGCCATGTCTGGCTTCAACATGCCTGCACCTTTCACACATGATGCAATATGTACAGTCTTTCCATCAATTTCAAAACTTATTGATGCCTGCTTCACTTTTGTGTCAGTAGTCATAATTGCTTTAACAAAATCAACTGCACTTTCTTCTCCTTCTTTTAATTCCTTAGAAGCTTTTTCTATACCATTTAAAATAACCTCTAATTCCATTTCTCGTCCAATTACACCAGTAGAGCCAACATAAACTTCTTCTGGTTTTATGCTTAATATTTCTGATACCTTTAGTGCACTGGCTTTTGCATCATTAAGTCCTTTTTCCCCAGTAAATGCATTAGCATTACCACTATTTAATACGATTGCTCTCTTAATGCTTGTTTTTTCATCATTTGCCTTTGATATAATAACTGGTGCAGCTTTTACATCACTTTTAGTATAAACTGCAACACCATAACATTCTTCTGTTTTGGAATGCAAAAGACCAATGTGATTCTTTATGCCACCAGCATCTATCCCAGCAAACTCAAAACCTTCTACAGCTGATAATCCGATATTAGAAATCATCTTCTTTCAACCTCTCCTTCTTTTGTAAATCTAGCACTCTTCTTTAATTCTTTAGAATCACTATTTAAGATTGGAGTAATATCCTCTAAAGAATATCTAAATGTACTGCATTTTTTTACATAATAGTGTGTTTTTCTTTTCCATTTTAGTGCATCTTGCCCATACTGTCCAGCCATATTTCAATCCTTATAATTTGATTATGGTGTCAAAAGTATTCTCAACCAAGGGTTCCTTTAATATATTATTTACTATTGCTTTTTAGTTTTACTGTGCTATAACTTAAAACAACTAAATCAATAAGCATTATGCTCCCTATAGTTCTAATTGCAATATCAGAAAATGGTGATATAAACAAACCAATCCCCATACATATTACTGTAAATATGAGTACAATTAAACTTATCATAAATACATTTTTGTTATTCATTTACTCTATTCCTCCCCTTATTCATATAAAAATATTTTGTCTCACCATAATATAATTGTCCTTATTTAATTATATACTATATAAATACAAAAATTCAAATACATTGCACTTATTATACATATATTGGTTCTATAACTCTAAAACCCTTTAATTTTGTATCAATATGAGAAGTATGTGATATATATGCCTTCCTTATGTTTACCAGGCTTGATTTGGTGAAGTTCTATACTCAAATTTTAAGCAAACTTAATGTAATTCTTATGGAAGTCCGTACAGAGGATGGCTTCAACTTTACTCAAATAGTTCTTTTTGACATTTTATCATCATAAACTTAAATGGAGGCTTATTTTCCATATTCTTATGTGGCTCAATAATTTCCGAAACTTCTATCAGTCCATATTTACCAAATTGTTGTTTTATGGAGTCAGCATCATAAAAAAACATTTTTACCCCTTCCATTATTTCAAAATAGTCTTTACCCAGTTGTTTGCCCCGTCCGTACATTGGAGCATCTTTTGAAATAGTAGTAAAAATCATATATCCCTTTGGCTTTAACTGATTATAGCAATCTTTAATAAACTTATCTCTCTCATGCTTATTTAACAAGTGAATAAGTGCATAACAAAATATGCCATCATAAAGTTTGTTGTCAAAAGGCATATCAGTTACTGAACCATGAAAAATATCAATATTAAGCCCATTTTGCCTTGCCAGGTCAATGGCTGTTTTTGAAATTTCTATACCTGTTACATTTATTCCGTTGTCAACAAAAACCTTGGCGTTTCTGCCATATCCGATACCAGGTATCAATATATCTTTAACTTTCTTTTCAAGGAAAAAGTCCTTTGTCAAGATTGCTGAATCTGAAGGTTCAAATCCCCACATCATTTGATTTTCTATAAAACTTGATTCCCAGAATTCTGTCATA
>JAUZPI010000227.1 GCA_030706015.1 Bacillota bacterium | reverse complement strand
TCATAATTTTCATTTTTCTCACTTTTCTTCAATTCTTTTATCTGTTCGTCCATCTGCTTTAGATTAGCCTGCAGGCTCTTTTTCTGAGCAGCTGAAGTTTTTGAAGAATTTAATGTTTGCTTTGTACTTTTTATATTGTCCTGCAGCATTTCTATCTGCTTAGCAGGTGCGCTATACTGCTTTATATTTTTATATTGAGACACAGTAAACAGAGCCATGATAGATGCTAATATAGCGAATACTATCCAATACTTTTTTCTCTTGAATATCTTCTGAAATTCGTTACATACCAGCCGCCACATCGTTACCCTCCCCCTCTTCAAGTATCTGCATAAACCTATCCTCAAGGGTTTGATGTATCTTATAAAATTCCTCTACAATTACTCCTTGCTTTATTAGTTCTGAAGCTGCTTTTGCAGAGGTTCCTTTTTCTAATACTAAATGAAGTTCTTGTTTATCAATTCCTACCTCACGAACATAAGATAGTTTCCTTAAAATTTCTATGCTCTTGTCCAATTCTAATGTAACTATCGCCATATGTTCTCCACTGTTAGCGCTCTCGTCTTCCCTAAGACTTTCTACAGCTTTTATCTCACCACCATTAATAAAAGCTACTTTATCACAAACCTGTTGGATTTCAGCTAAAATATGAGAAGATATAAACACTGCAGAGTTATTTTCTCTAGCCATAGTTCTAACTATATTTCTAAAGTCCATTATTCCCACGGGATCTAAACCGTTAGTTGGTTCATCTAATATAAGTAGTTTAGGTTTTACTAAAAGAGCTTGTCCAAGTCCTAATCTCTGCTTCATACCTAGGGAATATTTCTTAACCTTATCATTTATCCTGTCCTTTAATCCTATAATTTCTGCAACTTCATCTATTCTCTCTTTGCTGACTCCCCCATACATCTTAGCAAACTGTATAAGATTTTCTTTTCCTGTTAAATACCCATACATATCTGGGTTTTCAACAATACAGCCTACATTGGCTAAAGCTTTACTTCTGTCTTTTCTTATATCGTGTCCCATAACACAAATACTTCCACTAGTTGGCGCTATTAGACCAACAAGCATTCTTATAGTAGTAGTCTTTCCTGCTCCATTAGGACCTAGGAACCCAAAAATTTCTCCTTCCTCTACAGAAAAGCTGACTCCCTTTATAATTTCTCTTTTGCCTATTCGCTTTTTCACGTCTTTTACCTCTAAGACCACAGCCATACATTTACCTCCTTCTATCTCTGTACTTAATAATGATTATTGCAACAGCCCTACTATCACTTTATTACTTTATTGTATTTTATTATTATATGTTATCTTAATTTTCCATTAACGTCAAACTCAGAACATACAATAAAGGCCTCTGCAACAGAGATCCGTTGCAGAAGCCTTTTATTGTAAAACAAGCATATGTAATTTACTTATTTATTCTTTTTATAACTTTGTCCAATATAAAATGGGTTAATACCCCTGAAATTATGATGTTAACTATCATTCTAATTAATCCTATGCCAAGAGCTCCGCCCTCAGATATACCAAATGGTGCGAATAGAAACATAACGCTAATAATTATACATACCCTCAATATATATTCAGCAGTCTTAAATATAATTAAATTTCCCACATTCTCTAATTTCATTTTTTTAAATATTAATATCAACAATATTAAGAGTAATAATATCTGAATTAGTGCTTCTATAAATAACTGTAACAAGCTATGATTCCTTTGAAGTAAGTCGATATCGATTATACTATAACCTGTAAGTATCCCTTGGAAAAACATGTCTACATTAAATATCATTGCACTGATGGAACTACCTTTAAAAATATACTGAATCGAGTATATTCCTGTGTTCCATACAGAAGGAATAATGATACTAATTAAACCAATAATACCTCCCGCAACTATTGGTCCACACACGCATTGTATAATCATGATGAATGTAATAATTATAACTGATATAAGAAAAAGTATTAGAAACCACTGAAGTATAGATGAAACATTATTATATTGTGAAACTATACTCTTGTTTATCTGAAACATAAAAACACTTAATACGACCATTGATAACTGTGATACAAAAATTACTACAACAGATGTTAGCCATTTAGTAAAGATTATCTCTTCTCTTTTAAACGGCATTACTGTTAAGATTTCATATCTGCTATTTTGCTTATCATTTCCTATGATAAATATAGGTAGCAAAACTAATGTAATAAATATCACCATTACACTACCGTTGACGAAATCACCCTGAAACGTAAGCTGCCATGTCTGTACTTCATAGCTATGAGATTTTGAAAAGCAACAAATTCCTGATTGTATATCAGATATATATGAAGAAAATT
>JAUZPI010000226.1 GCA_030706015.1 Bacillota bacterium | reverse complement strand
TTCTTACAGTGCGCTCATAATCTTGTACATACTGAAAGCCAACTTTCTCAATAACTCTTTTGGATTGTTCATTTCCAACAGCATGGCTACACTGCAAAAACATTTCTATCCTCAATAAAAAGTTTTAAAATTCCTTGAGATTCTTCTTTTGATTTATGTGGATTCCATCCTGCCATCTGCCCTACACCATCAACAGATGCATATTCATAAAAATCATCCAAGTCTTCACTTTTCCAAGGTCGAATGATTAGTCGTTTTGTTTCAATGATAACATTACTTATATCTACTAATACATTCATTTTGCTTACCTCTATTTGAAAATTATACATTACAAGCAAAAATTTGTATATACCCTATAGTATCTTTGAAAAAAGGTATGCTCTTTTTTCAAAGCCAATTGAGTTATAGAATTTATGAGCACCTTCTCTTTGAAAACCAGAATCAAGTTCAAATCTTTTGCAACCTAATTCTTTGGCTATTTGACAGGCCTTATCTATTAAACTTTTACCTATCCCTTGCCCTCTATTTTTCTCATCCACAATCATTCCATAATCATAAGCAACAATTCCTTCTTGCCAAAAGTTATTTGCAATATAAAATGCCGAAAATCCAATTACATTTCCATTTTCAACTGCAGATAAATAATAATCAGTATCTGAATTTAACCCGCGTTCAAATACTTTTAACAACTCTTGTTTATGTAATTCTTTGCCTGGCCATAATTGAGCAAATAAATTATAAATTTCCTCAAAATCATTAATGCAACTTGTCCTTATCTCCATCAAATTTCCTCCACAGATCTATATATTTGTTTATATTTATTCCAATCAAATTCATATATAAAAGTCACAATAAATTATCTTGTAACTTCTTTAGAATAAATTTAGCACGATTTTCAATTATCTGTAAAGACTTATCAGCATATTCCTTGTTAAATTTTTCATATAACGCATCACTGAGTCTATTCCAGCAAGAAAAGTATTCTTTAGTTGTATTATCACGTAAGTAATATGTAAAGAAATTAAGCTTATGTGCTTGGCACTATCAGCCCGCACTCGGGACTTTCACCCGTTAGACTGCGCCCATGCCGGGCGCACGCAAAAAACCCCTCAAACAGAATATCTATTCGAGGGGTGAAATATACACTAATTAAATTGCGTTAATTTAGATAGCTACAATATTTTCTGCTTGAGGTCCTTTTTGTCCTTGAGCAACATCAAAAGAAACCTTTTGACCTTCTTGAAGTGACTTATAACCTTCTGATTTTATTTGAGAAAAATGTGCAAAAACATCTTTTCCATCTTCTCCTGTAATAAATCCAAAACCTTTTTCTGAATTAAACCATTTTACTGTACCAGTCATTTAACTGTACCTCCGAAATTTTATTATTTCTTAAACTCATTGCAATAATTCACCAATAAAATTTCGAGATCATCATACTATATGTTAAAAGTACTAACTGAAATATATTTTATTGAATTGTTAACCATCAATTTAAGTTCTTAATAAGTATAACATAGTTTATTAGATAAAACAAGTTTTTCTTTTTAATTAACTCATTTATATAAATTATTTGTATAATCTTTATGAATAGGATATGATTAAAGGATATGGCAGCCAGAAGGTTCTAATTGAGCTTCCATTGAGAGGGAGAAACAATATGAAACTTGTTTAGCCAATAGATGAAAGTGAGAACATACATTAGATTTTATTATGTATGCTCTCATTTTTATTTTCTCCCCACACTATCTACTCTTAACCACTAAAACTTTCTTCCACAGGTATTAATTTAACTTTAGAAATGGAATCCTATAACAAAGGAGGTAAACAACAATGAATTTTAAACAATTAGGAATCAGCGAAGATATAGTAAAAATATTAAAAAATAATGGCATTACCGAGCCCACACCAGTCCAAGCCGAAAGCATCAGTCTTATAAAGAATGGAAGAGATGTAATAGTTGAATCTCAAACCGGCACAGGAAAAACCCTGGCGTTTTTGCTTCCCATTTTTGAAAATATTTCTCCTAAGGTGGATGCAGTTCAAGCCTTGATTTTAACTCCTACAAGAGAGCTTGCCCTTCAGATAACCGAAGAAGCTCTAAAGCTTAAAAAGGCTAAGGATATTAATATATTGGCAGCCTATGGCGGCAAGGATGTGGGGTCTCAGCTTAAGAAGCTAAAAACAGGTATCCATCTTATTATTGCAACCCCGGGAAGACTTCTGGATCACCTTGAAAGAAAATCCATAGATTTAAGTAAATTAAAAACCTTTGTACTGGATGAAGCAGATCAAATGCTTTTAATGGGCTTTAAAAACGAGGTGGAGGCAATTATAAAAGAAACCTCTAAAAAACGCCAAACCCTTTGTTTCTCTGCAACCATAAATTCAGATGTTAAAAGATTGGC
>JAUZPI010000225.1 GCA_030706015.1 Bacillota bacterium | reverse complement strand
AGCTATAATGGAGCTGGAACTGTAAAAAATGACATTTCTAGACTGTCAGATGAATTTTCTAAACTTATAACAACAAGATAATAAATTGAAAAATGGAAAGTGTGATATTTTCCATTTTTTAATTTATATTATAACCAAGAGGTGATATAAATGAATGATATAGTTATATCAGGGATTAGTGCAAGTGTAATAATAGTATTAATAATTAATATTATTAAAAGTCAAATTCCAAAGTTTGATAACAAATATGCTCCTGCAGTTGCAGCTGGATTAGGCATAATTTTTTCATTAGTATATCAATATTCTACAGGTGCAGCTCATTTTAATGTTATTAATGCAGTTATTACAGGAATAGTTGTCGGTTTACAAGCAGTTGGTATTCATGCTTCTGGAAAAACAGTTTTAAAATCAACAGCAGCTGTTAACAGTACAGTTAATAATGTAGTTGATGAAGTAGTTGATAGTACAGTTGAAAAAATAACAGGTACTACAGTTGCTAATGAAACAATTAATAATGTAGTTAATAATGTAGTCGATGGTGCTATCGATAGTGTGATTACAAATGTAGCTAATGGTATAGATAAACAAATTAATACGCCAGTAGCTCCTGTAACACCAGTTCCACCAGCTCCAGTAACCTCAACACCAGTAGCTCCAGTAGCTCCAGTAGCTAATACACCAATAGCTAATCAGCCTACAAATCCTACAGATGATATTAAAAAATAAAAAAAATAAAATTTTTTTTAAGTAGCAGTAATATTTATTGCTACTTTTTTTATTGTTTATATATCAAAGACAAATTAATTTTCAGACGTTAATTTGTTTACATGATAAAAACTTTAAAAAAACTGTTATATTTACCTTATTATTTTTTATTTTAAAAGATGTAACAGAAAAATAAAACCAAATTACGATATAAACTTTATGTTTGTAAAATGGTTATAAAAAAATATTTAGAAAGAGGTGTTTATTCAAATGGCAGGAGGATTTAAACAGTTTGGACCTACCTATAAAACAACAGACATTTTAAGATTAGGTTATGAAGGTTATTTAAATGGAACTCATGATATATCTGCTGAATTAGTTGCAAACGCAATGGCAGCAGTAGGAAACCCATCAGTTGCTGGTTCAACTCCAAATGAAAACTTAGAACCAAATGTAGAATTATGTGGTAAAATTGCAGCAATGAAAGCTGATGGTGTAGGTTTAGCAGGAGACAAGGGAGCAGGAGCTATAGGACTATTTAGAGAAGATTTACATGATATGGTTAATGCATCATTAAAAGCTACTTTCTATTTCAGAGGCGGCGAATATTATGTACAAGAAACTAGAGTTAATATGAAAGACCCAATTGCAATTGGTGACAAATTAACAAGTGATGCTGACGGAAAGATTAGAAAAGTTGCTTCAGGCGAAACTGACGCTGTAGTAATAGGTGTTTGTACACATGTTGGACCATATACAGCTGGTAACATGTATACATGGGCAGGAGACGCTGCTAATGGTGGAGACTATATCGGCTTCATCATGTATATTTAATTAGGTGGAGGTGTAAAAATAAATGGCAATGACAAACGAAGAAAAAGAATATTTAATCGGTAAAGCCCTTGAAACTGAAGAAGGAAGAACAGCATTAGCTCAAGCTATGGTTAATCCTATAAGAACATCATTGGATTACCAGGGTGTTGGAAGAAAACTTTTAGTAGTAGACCCATTACCACAAGGTGCATTACCTTTGTATGATAAAGATGTAGATGCTAAGGCATATATTATATCAAAAAGAGGTTCAGCTCCAGACCAAGTTGTTGAAGGAGATAGAATCCAGGTTCCAACTTTTGAAGTAATTTCTTATCCTCAGATAAGATTTTCACAAGTTAAAGAAAGAAGATTCAATATTATAGATAGAGCTCAACAGAGAGCTAAGTCTGATATAATGGCTGTTGAAGATGAAGAAATATTTAAGTTGATAGATTCAGCTGCAACTTCAACAAATGCTGTTACAGTTTCAACTGGTGGATTAACTAGAAAAGCTTTAACTCACGCTTTCCAAGAAATTGAAAAACATGATTTAGTTGCTACAAAGATAGTTATGAACGCACAAGCATTCTCTGATATTCGTGTATGGGGACAAGCAGAATTTGACCCAGTAACTCAGCACGAAGTATTACAGTCAGGATTATTTGGACACTTATGGACTGCAGATATATTAATATCTAAAAAAGTCCCTGCAAATACAGTTTATGTATTAGCTGACCCAGAATTTGTTGGTGTAATGCCAATAAGACAAGATATCCAAGTTATTCCAGCTGATAAGCCAGAAGATTTAAGAATTGGATGGGTAATATATGAAGAAATCGGACTTGCTGTTGTAAATGGTATGGCTGTTTCTAAGATTGAAATCCATAACTAATATTTTTATAAAAGACGAGATTTTTAAATCTCGT
>JAUZPI010000224.1 GCA_030706015.1 Bacillota bacterium | reverse complement strand
CGTTTTGGGTAAGGGATTCCCATTCTGCCTATGATAAATTCACTGTATTCATGCAGAATGCTATTTAGTTTTTGTATGAAATCCTTATTTTCAATAATATTTCCAATAATAGCGACTCTTGATTCCATTCTTAATTTCCTTTCTTTTAAAAGTAAAAAATCCCTGTACCTAGAAAGGAACAAGGATAGCAAAAAATCGCAAGTAATCACATATAAATGGATTCCCTGAGTTTTATTACAACTATTCTCTCGCCTTCTAATTTGGGACGAACCCTCATTTATTCAGTACGATACTTTTTAAAATTAACAATTTAATGGCATATCTAAGAAAAAACAATACAAGTTAAATCTCAGAGCCTATACCAATATTAATTATTATAACACAATTATTAGTAAAATGAACATGGTTTTCTTATTTTCCTCTTTCATCTTCAATATATGCTATAGGAACATTAAAAAGAATTTTAACCATCTATCACCAATTAGAGCTGCCTGTATCATTGCTGCTAAAGTCAAAGCCGCTTGAAGTACTAGAATTATCCCAGCTTGTTGTGTCACTGGAATATGACCAATCCCCACTGGTTGTATTATTATCGTTACTAGAAGTATCAAAGCTATTATTAGTCTCTTGATTAGTATCATGATAATGATGGGAAGGATTTTCTTCGTGATTCTCAACACTGTGCATCATTTCATCAACCATCATTCCTTCAAAGAACCTATCATTATTGTAATTATTTATTGTTCTATGATTGTATCTAATTGAATTCCTGGTTTGATTACTACCTGAACTCCTTTGGTTTCCATAAGTTGATTTATTATTTAAATTTGATGAATTCTTTGAGTTTTTATTCACATATACAATAGTATATATAATAATTCCAATAATCCCCGCAAGGATCATTAATGCAATTACTATAATCAGGGCAAAATCCGATCCATCTTCAGGTTGACTTGCATTTTGCTGAATAGAGGTATTGTCGTTATTATCTACTATTGTATTTGTGGTTATATCTTTATCTATAGCTTCACCAACCTTTAGTACGCCTGTACTAAAATCACCATTTTTAAAATATTGATTTGGTATTGCAGCTATTCTATTTAATTCCTCATCACTAAACGCAGACCTTAATTCTGAACCAACAATAAATTTATTTTTTCTATCCTTTACAGCTACCAAAAATACAGCATATCTTTCAGTGTTCAGTTCTTTAGCTTTACTTAATACTTCTTCGTTTATATCCTTACCATCTAAAGAGTTTACTAAATATATTTTTACTACAGCATGTGTATTTTCTTCAACCTTAGCAAGATTGCTATTAGCTTCACTTATTGTATTGGCTCCCAATACCTTAGCATCATCGTAAATATAATTTCCTGCAGCATAAACATTGATTGATGAAAATAGCAGTATTATAAATGTTATTAGAGTGATTATTCTTGTTTTAGATTTCAAATTTTCCACCTCCTTAAATTATAGTTTTATATCATATTCCATCCTTCTAGCTGTAGCATAAGCTATTTCTTCTCCTATAAGCTTTTTAATTAAATAAAAGGACATATTAATCCCTGCAGATATCCCCCCAGATGTAATAATAGAGTTTTCATCAACAAACTTAACATTACGCTGAACTCTGATTTGTTCATATTCCTGCTCTAATCTATCCATGTCCATCCAGTGAGTAGTTGCCCTTTTACCATCTAATAATCCAGCTTCTGCTAGTAAGAATGCACCTGTACATACTGATGCCATTATTGGAACATTTTTCATCTGTCCCTTAATCCAGTGTATAAGCTCCTTATTATGAATTTCTATTTGTTCTGCACCGTATCCACCAGGTATCACTAAAATATCAAAAGGAGGTGCATCAGAAAAATCATAATCTGGCTGAACCTTTAATCCATTCCTAGCATGAATCAAATCTTTAGTTTGGGCGATTGTATTTACCTTAAAGGGTTTTATATTAGTTTCTGGATATGCGGCTATTGAAAAAACCTCAAAGGGACCTGAAAAATCTAATACTTCAACCTCATTAAAAAGTAATATGCCTACCTTCCATTGTTTTAATTCCATGTGTCGCCTCCTTAAATCATACTTTTTTATCATTTCCTGCTCCAAACTTGGTCATAAAAATTTTATCCTGCGTAAAATCTAGTGTTATAACATTCAAACATATTTCAGAGGTTGTACCTAATGTTCTATTGGGAGCGTTTGGGTTACTTCTTGGCTTGTACGGAGAATCGTTCCACGTACTTATGTATTTAATACCATTCCTGACTAAAATTTGTTCACTGTGAGTATGTCCATAAAAAAAGGCTATTACATCCCCCTCTCCCTGTGAGGAAAAGTCCACAGAAACAGCTTGTGCAAAATACCCACTTGAAGGTATAGAATTGTAACTTATGCCAGCTTTAAAGGCATCTATAATCTGAAGCAAAATATCGCT
>JAUZPI010000223.1 GCA_030706015.1 Bacillota bacterium | reverse complement strand
TATGTTAACAGCAGCAGCACTATCTCCACCACCGATTACAGTTGTAGCATCTGCTTCAGCCATAGCTTCAGCAACAGCTATTGTTCCTTTTGCGAAGTTTTCGAATTCGAATACTCCCATTGGTCCGTTCCAGATAACTGTTTTAGCTTCTTTAACAGAACTTGCATAAGCTTCAGCAGTCTTAGGTCCTATATCAAGTCCCATGTATCCTTCTGGAATGTTAGCATCTTCAGTAGTAACTGGAGTTGTTTCAGCTTTGAATTCTGCTCCAACTACGTTGTCTATAGGAAGTAATAATTTAACTCCCTTAGCAGCAGCTTTATCCATCATTTCTTTAGCATAATCTACTTTATCAGCTTCAAGAAGTGATGTTCCTATTGTATAACCTTGAGCTTTTAAGAATGTATAAGCCATTCCTCCGCCTATGATTAAAGTATCAACTTTTTCTAATAGGTTGTTGATAACGTTGATTTTGTCTGAAACTTTAGCTCCACCAAGTATTGCAACGAATGGTCTTACTGGAGTTTCAACAGCTTCTCCTAAGAATTTTAATTCTTTTTGGATTAAGTATCCACATACAGCTGTATCAACAAATTTAGTTACTCCAACTGTTGAACAGTGAGCTCTGTGAGCTGTTCCGAAAGCATCATTTACATAAATATCAGCTATTGAAGCAAGATCTTGTGAGAAGCTATCTTCATTCTTTCCTTCTTCTGGTCTGAATCTTGTGTTTTCAAGTAATATTACATCTCCGTTTTTAGCATTAGCTACAGCAGCTTTAGCATTTTCACCAACTACAACATCATCAGCAGCGAAAACTACTTCTTTATCTAAAAGTTCTGAAAGTCTTTTTGCAACTGGTGCTAATGTTTTTGTTGCATCTGGTCCTTTTGCTTTTCCAAGGTGTGAGCAAAGTATAACCTTTGCACCATTTTCTACTAAGTATTTTATAGTTGGAAGAGCTCCTACTAATCTGTTTTCGTCAGTTATAACTCCGTCTTTTAGAGGAACATTAAAGTCACATCTAACTAATACTCTTTTTCCTTCAACTTGTACGTCTTCAACAGTTTTCTTATTTAATTGCATTACATTTCACCTCATAAAATTTATTTTATTGATTTATTTATAAAAGGTCTGGCCTCATAGCCTTAACTACAAAACCAGACCTCCTACTATGTTCACATTTTATAATTTTAATTATTCACTTATAAAACTATTTTGCTATTTCAACAAAATATTTTAAAGTTCTGATTAATTGTGAAGTGTATGACATTTCATTGTCGTACCATGAAGCAACTTTAACTAATTGTTCTCCGTTAACTTCCATAACTTTAGTTTGAGTAGCATCGAATAATGAACCGAAGCTGATTCCGATTACGTCTGAAGAAACTATTTCATCTTCAGTGTATCCGAATGATTCGTTAGCAGCTGCTTTCATTGCTTCGTTGATTTGTTCTTTAGTAACTTTCTTGTCTAAAGTTACAACTAATTCAGTTAATGAACCAGTTATAGTTGGAACTCTTTGAGCTCCTCCATCTAATTTACCTTGTAATTCAGGTATAACTAGACCTATAGCTTTAGCTGCACCAGTTGAGTTTGGAACGATGCTTGCTGCTGCTGCTCTTGCTCTTCTTAAATCACCTTTAGCGTGTGGAGCGTCAAGAGTGTTTTGGTCATTAGTGTAAGCATGGATTGTAGTCATGAATCCTTTTGTTACTCCAAAGTTGTCATTTAATACTTTAGCCATTGGAGCTAAGCAGTTTGTTGTACATGATGCACCAGATACAACTGTTTCAGTTCCATCTAAAACGTTTTGGTTAACGTTGAATACAACTGTCTTTACCTCTCCAGTTGCAGGAGCTGATATAACAACTTTCTTTGCACCAGCTTGAATATGTAATCCAGCTTTTTCTTGAGAAGTGAAGAAACCAGTACATTCTAATACTACGTCTACTCCTAATTCTCCCCATGGTAAATCAGCAGGGTTTCTTTCAGCAGTTACTTTTATTTCTTTACCATTAACTACGAAAGCTCCTTCTTTAACTTCTATTTCACCATTAAATCTACCTTGTGCTGAGTCGTATTTGAATAAGTGTGCTAAAGTTTTAGCATCTGTTAAGTCATTGATTGCAACAACTTCGAATTCTGGGTTGTCAATCATTTTTCTTAATGCTAATCTTCCTATTCTTCCAAAACCATTAATAGCTACCTTTGCCATTGAAAATACCTCCTAAGTAATTTAATAATATTTAAAATTATATATAAATATAATTTTTAAGCTTAATCAGTTGATGTATTATAATTGTTTATTATATTAACTATTTCTCTGGCTGCGCCCTCATCAGTTATGAGCACACTATTTCTATTATTTATCTGAGTAGCAACTATAGCTTCTGCTTTATTTCTTGAACCTGCTACAGCCACTAAGAAATTTACTTTCTTTAAATCTTTATC
>JAUZPI010000222.1 GCA_030706015.1 Bacillota bacterium | reverse complement strand
TAGTTACTGTAAAACAAGCAATATTATAAAAAGTGAAAGAAAGCTTTTAAAATTAAATCACCGTTTATCAGGTATTCGTCATAACTACTTACATCAAATAACTTCTGAGATAATAAAGCGAAAACCAAACTTTATTGTGTTAGAAGACCTTAATGTAGCTGATATGATGAAAAATAAGCACTTGTCAAAAGCAGTACAGGAGCAATGCTTTTATGAACTTTACAGACAGCTTAAATATAAGGCAGACTGGAATAATGTAAAATTTATAGAAGCACCAAGATTTTATCCAAGCAGCAAGCTTTGCTGTGTTTGTGGGAACATTAAAGCTGATCTCAAACTAAAGGATAGGATATATCATTGTTCCTGCGGAAATATAATTGATAGAGACTATCAAGCAAGTGTAAATTTGTATAATTACGGTAATAGTACAGCGTAATAAAACTTATTATACTAAAGTACCGTACGTTAAACGGAAATTTAAGCCTGTGGAGTATTACACCAAATGAGAGTAGTTATGCAGTGCAGCCTGTAGACAAAATCAGATACGTTGAAACAGGAATGAAACATAAAAGTTTATATTGTTTTATAACTTTTTATAAGTTTTCAGTAACGGTTATATTATGAAAACAATAAATATTGCTAATGGAGAAATAAAGGCTTCAGAAATATCACTTGGTTGTATGAGAATAGATAGTCTTTCTAAGAGTGATGCATCTACACTTATTAACACTGCCTTAGAAGAAGGGATTAACTTCTTTGATCATGCTGATATTTACGGCGGCGGAAGATCTGAAGAGGTGTTTGCGGATGCTATTGATATGAATCCTACTGTGAGAGAAAAGCTTATACTTCAATCAAAATGCGGCATAAGAAAAGGTTTTTTTGACTTTTCTAAGGAACACATATTAAGTTCTGTAGATGGAATCTTAAAGCGCCTAAGAACAGATTACCTTGATGTATTACTGCTTCATCGTCCAGATACTCTTATGGAGCCAGAAGTAGTTGCAGAGGCATTTTCAATACTTCACAGCAGCGGAAAGGTTAGATATTTCGGAGTTAGCAACCAAAAGCCTTTGCAAATTGAATTTCTTAATAAATATTTAAATCATAAAATTATCATAAACCAATTGCAATTTAGTATAAAGCATACAGGCATTATTGACTCAGGATTAAATGTAAATATGAAAAATGATGCTTCTATAGATAGAGATGACAGCATTCTAGAATACTGCCGTTTAAATAATATTACAATACAGGCATGGTCACCTTTCCAGTACGGCTTTTTCGAAGGAGTATTTTTAGATAACGATAAATTCCCAGATCTTAATAAAAAAATAAACGAAATTGCAGAGACTAAGGGCGTAACAAACACAGCAATCGCTGTTGCATGGATTTTAAGACATCCTGCAAAGATACAGACAATTGCCGGTACAACAAATCCTAATCGTCTAAAAGATATTTGTAAGGCTTCCAACGTTGAATTAACAAGACAGGAATGGTATGAAATTTATACAGCTGCAGGCAACAAACTTCCATAAAATTAAAAGGGAGTCAAAATTGACTCCCCTAAAATACTATTTATTTTCTTCTTCGAATTTCTTCATGAATTCTACTAAAGCTTTAACACCTTCAGTTGGCATAGCATTGTAGATACTTGCTCTCATACCGCCAACAGATCTGTGTCCTTTTAAGTTTTCAAATCCTGCTGCTTTAGCTTCTTTTACAAATTTAGCATCTAATTCATCTGAACCAGTTACAAAAGGTACGTTCATTAATGAACGGTCTTCTTTAACAACAGTTCCTTTGAACATGCTGCTTGAATCAAGGTAGTTATAAAGGATGGCAGCTTTTTCTTCATTGATTTTCTTCATTGCTTCAAGTCCACCCTTGTTTTGAACCCACTTAAATACTTTTCCGCATATGTATATGCCATATGCTGGTGGTGTATTGTAAAGTGATCCATTATCTGCATGAGTCTTATATCTTAACATTGTTGGAGTTCCTGGTAATACATCCTCAGTGATTAAATCTTCACGGATTATTACTATAACAACGCCTGCAGGTCCTACGTTCTTTTGAGCTCCAGCGAAGATTAAACCATACTTAGTTACATCTACTGGTTCTGATAAGAAGTCTGATGACATATCAGCTACTAATATCTTATCTCCTGTTTCTGGTAAGTTATTGTATTTTGTTCCGTAGATTGTGTTGTTGTGGCAGATGTATACATAGTCAGCATCATCAGAAATTTTTAAACCTTTTAGATCTGGTATATATGAGAAAGTTTTGTCTTCTGAAGAAGCTAAAACATTAACTTTTCCATATATCTTTGCTTCTGATATTGCCTTTTTTGACCATTGTCCTGTATTGATGTAATCTGCAACTTTATTTTTCATTAAGTTCATTGGAATCATCGCAAATTGTTGTGATGCTCCGCCTTGAAGGAATAATACTTTATAATTGTC
>JAUZPI010000221.1 GCA_030706015.1 Bacillota bacterium | reverse complement strand
TGTCCATCTTAAGTATTCATTTTGTCCAGCCATTGCATTATGGAATTGGTTAACTGCTACTACATCAGGATCCTTCCATAATCCATCTCCTTCACTTCCTATTGAACCAGTAGGTCTGGATAAGAATAATGGAACTGTGCCTGCACGTGAAGTTATCATAGCCCATCCCATTTTTCTTTGATAGTCAGAAAGACCTTTGCTTGATCCATCTTCATAAGTATCATGAGTTTCAACGAAGGATACTGCTTTACCTGAATCAACTCCACCTAATGTAGTTCCAATTGAACTTAGGTTACCTGAACTAAGTGCACTTCTAATCATTCCACCAAAGTTACTTGCAGTAACACCGTTCATGAAGGATTCATAGGATGAAATATTATCTACTGTTCCATCTTGTAATACTTCACCATAAGCAAATAAGTTTGATCTATTACTTACACTACCCAATGTACTTGTCCAATAGCTTCCAGCCCAAGATTGATTAGCATCTAAACCTATATTGGTTTCGATATGTTTAGCAGCATCAAATCTGAAGCCGTCTGCACCATCAGCTACAAGTTCATTTAAGTATGCTAATGCATAACCTTGAACTGTAGAGTTTTGGGTATTTAAATCCGGCATACCGATACCCTGTTGTGTTATGTTCCATCTACCGCTCCAGTTTGTGCACTGTCCTTGATTATGATATAAACTTGAATTCTGGAATTGTGAAGCAACTGTAGAATCCCATTGATCTGCATTTCCGTTGTTAGCCATGTGGTTCATTACACAGTCAACTATAACCTTTATACCATAGCTGTGTGCTGCACTACATAATGCTTGGAAATCTGATTCACTTCCAAGTTGTGCATTACCTACTGATTGATTTGTTGGTTGATATAATAACCACCAGTTAGTTGGATCTGTACTTGAACTTTTTGTTCCTTGAGCAGGTGAAACTTGCACAGTATTAAATCCTGCTGCTGCAATGTTTGGTAATTCGTTCTTTATAGCATTAAAGGACCAGTCAAAAGCATGAAGTATTGTACCATCCTTTGTGTTTGCTGGTAATGCTGCGGCAGCATGTACAACTCCTGAAGATTGAGTTGATGCGAAGTTAAATTGAGGTAATGGTGATCCTACTAGAGTTACAAATAAGCCTAGTGCCATTAATCTTGATACTAATTTTTTCTTAACCATTTAATATCACTCCTTTTAGTTTTTAGTAAATAGATGAATTGATATGTTTTTTTCTGCAAACGTTTTACCATCCCCCTAAAAAATATTAATTACTTAATAGTCCTTTAAAAACAAGTTTCTTAAGAACCATTAATTATTTATGACTATCAGTCGTATAACTATTTTATGACCTTAAACAATATTATCTAAATAGTTATAACAGCTGCTATGTCCGAACATTAGACTTGTAATAATAATTATAAAATAATATCTCATTAACAAAAGCTTCAAAATTACAACATATAATTAATGTATTCGTTTACCAAATTAAAAAGTTAAAAGAGTTTGATTTAGGATTTATAGATTTTATAGAGAAATTGCAGATAGCTACTTAAATATAGCTATTCACTTGGATTATTATTGACTATGCTTTATAAGCAAATTACTTGTTTTGAATTGTTGATTAGTGAGATTTATACAAAGAATTATCTGAAATATTTTGATATGAATTTATATACACCCATAAAAGAATGTACTTTTTAATCTTCTGCTAATTTGATTTGTTATTATTAAAATTATTTAAGAAATGGTTTACAACAAACATCTATATTAGCATAAATAAGTTTTTTATAAATTCTTTGTTTTTTATAATTTAATTATATATATTTTTATATTTTCTGCAAATATACTAATTGCTATTTTTCACAATTATCCTCATTTTTCACCATTAAAACTCCTAATTTCTTCTACTTTCGCCAAATTACCATATTTTCTGCGTGGTTTGTATCAAAATTAATATAAAATTTAATACATATAAAAAAGACCCCGCTAAAAGCAGGATCTTAATCATTTATTATTGTGCTACAGAGTAGATGTAGTTAGCTGAGTTGTTACTATCCCAAGTATTATTGTTATTTTTGAATGCCATATCAAGCTCATAGCTGCCTGAAGGTAATGTGATAGTTGCAGCCCATCTTCCATCTGCTTGCTTAGTCATTGTTACATCTGTAGGGCTTACCCAGCTGTTGTATCCCCAATGTAATGTCATTGATGTTGCTGAGGAAGCTAATGTACCATTATAGTATACTGTTGTTGTCTTTGTAGCCACTGGAGCTGGACTTACTTGTACTGGTACTGATGATGACCATACTTGTAAATGCCAATCCTTACTGCTGTTATTATCCCAGCTGCTTCCGTTAGTAAAGTCGAAATCTAATTTTGTAGCTGCTGAAGGTATTGTTATTGTTGCTGACCAGAATCCGTTTGAACCTTTTGTCATAGCAACATTTGTTACATTTGTAAATCCATT
>JAUZPI010000220.1 GCA_030706015.1 Bacillota bacterium | reverse complement strand
TATCTTTAATACAGAAAATCTTATAGGTACTTTTTTCGATAAATCAAAGCCGCTTTCTATATCTTTTTCTTTGAACACTTTAATAAATTCTTCCTTTTCATCTTCTGTTAGATGCGAAATATCCTCAAAGTGTATTTTTATATTATTTTCTTTTAAAACAATCTGTACTGGAATATTGCTATTTACGAATATTGTTCTTAAAACATCGTATCTTTCAATAATCTTATTGATACTCTCTTCATATACTTTAACATCAAATCTTCCACTTATTCTTAAAGATTGTTGCTCAAAGTATGTTCGTTTGTGCTTCTCTTGATTCAATAATGTATATAATAACATTCCCTCTTGCATAGGTGATAATGAATATATTTTTTGTATAATTTCTTCTTCCTTCATTTTAGCCTCCATTTCGCCGCTACCGCTGGCGACACAAATAGTAATGAAAATGCTGTGCGGTCTCCACCACTTGTCAATAATTTAACTGAGATGAAGATATACTACAAATAACAGCAAGGTGAGTCGTAGATTATTTTCTCAGCGTAAAACAGTATTTTACCCATTATAAGAATCAACTTTCAAGTACAAATACATGGTTCTATTAGACCAAATGCAAATCATTGTTTTAGCTACTTGCCCTTTCCCCAATAAAGTAGACAGCTCAAACTCGTAATATCTCATTAATTCGTAGATTATCGTAAAATTTCAAATCTAAGCTATGTTTAACTTTTTAATAGAATTATTATAATATTCTTCTGGAGTTATATAGCCATTTAATGCATGTACTCTTTCTCTGTTATAAAATATCTCAATATACTCAAATACTGCAGCACGGGCTTCTTGGCGAGTTTTAAATTGCTTTCCATACAGCCATTCACATTTCATTTTACCACAAAATGATTCCATTGGAGCATTATCCCAGCAGTTTCCTTTACGTGACATACTGCATATAAATTCATACTTTTTTATCAAATTTCGGTAATCCGTCGAACAGTATTGTGAACCTCTATCTGAATGCAATATAACGTTTTTAGGTTTGCCTGATCGTTGATATGCGTCTGTTAATGCGTTGATTACTAAGTCTTTTGTCATTCTTTCGCTCATTGATAATCCTACAATTTTTTGTCCACATAAGTCCATTACAGCAGCTACATAAAGCCAACCTTCATCTGTCCACAGATAGGTAATATCACTAACCATTTTTTCGTTAGGATTAACAGCTTCAATTTCTCTATTAAGAACATTTTTAGCCACTGGTAGTTTATGATTTGAGTTTGTAGTTGCCTTATATTTTTTGAAACCCTTGATTTAATGCCATTTTCACTCATAATTCGCTCAATTCTTTTGTGATTAAACGGTTTACTGCTTTTCATGTTGATTATTTTTGTAATTTTAACTGATCCATATACACTATTGCTTTTTTTGTGGATAGTTTCAATTTCTTTTAATAGTTTTTTATTTTCTTTTGTTCTTTCACTCTCGGTCTTTTATCCCACGCGTAGTAACTGCTTCTAGATACCTCTAAAGCCTCGAATAGCTTCGCTATTCTATAGTTATTATGGTTAGCCTTGATAAATTCAAATCGTTCTATTTTAGATTTTGGGCGAAGAAGGCTGCCGCTTTTTTTAATATTTCTACTTCTTCTTTAAGATCCCTATTTTCTTTCTCTAGTCTTCTTAATTTTTCATCATCTGGCTTAAGATGACCACTGCCTGGAAAAGATGTTTTAGGTGATTCTTTATATTGCTTAATCCATCCATGCATTGTTGACGGTTTTACCCCTAAGTCTGCTGCTACCTTATTTATTGCTTCTCCAGTTCTTTCTATTCTCTTTACTGCTTCAATTTTAAATTCCTTACTATATTGATTTTTCATATTAACCATTCCCGGAGTTGACAAACACTCTGGAATTACTATCATCTCCGAGATTGGCACGAAAATGTCTCAGTTTTTAACCTCTAAGCGTTTAAACGCTAGGCAATACTGAATCCGCTGGCAATAGGAAATCTGTTCATTATAACACGTGCTGGTATTTACCTCAAACCTGCATTGGTTCAAGTTAACCATGCAGCCGTAAAATGAAAGATAATCAAAAAGAAAAGGCAATTAAATATATTATAAAATTTCTTATTGCTGAAGATTTAATTAAAATCTCTGATATTTCCTAACTAGCATTGTAGTCATAAATTGTTAGTTTAGTTCAAAGGTCTAGACTTATTTTAATATCTTTAAGGACGTCTGTTAAATTGGTACTTTTGCTGCATCCAGCACTAACCTCCATCTCACCATTATCACTGCGATACAAATAGTAATCTATAAATTCATCATCGATTTTATATATTCAAGACCTTCAATAGAAAGTTTTTCACATCCATAATCACTTGGTGTCATTTCTGATTCTTCTTTTTCAATACAATGATCTATGACTTTTAAAAGCATTTTTTCATAATCTTTTACCAGTTTTTCTATTGTGTCTGAATTATACTGTTCTTTATTGTATGCAAAACTC
>JAUZPI010000022.1 GCA_030706015.1 Bacillota bacterium | reverse complement strand
GTCACCATATTCTGCAGTATCACTTATAGAGTATCTCATCATGTTTAAACCACCTTGGTTTATAAGGTCAACTATAAGTTTCATTTCATGACAACATTCAAAGTATGCCATTTCTGGTTGATATCCAGCTTCAACTAATGTTTCAAAACCAGCTTTGATAAGTGCTGTAACACCACCGCATAATACTGCTTGCTCTCCAAATAAATCTGTTTCAGTTTCTTCTTTAAATGTAGTTTCGATAACACCTGCTCTAGCTCCACCAACTCCTTGAGCATATGCAAGTGCTATTTCTTTAGCATTTCCTGTAGCATTTTGATGTATAGCTATTAAACAAGGAACACCTTTACCTTCTAAGAATTGAGTTCTTACAGTGTGTCCTGGTCCCTTTGGAGCTATTAAGAATACATCCACGTCTGCTGGAGGTTTAATTTGTCCAAAGTGTATTGAGAAACCATGAGCAAATACTAATGCCTTACCAGCTGTTAAATTTGGTTCGATGCTTTCCTTATAAAGTTTAGATTGCTTTTCATCATTTATAAGAATCATGATTACATCAGCTTCTTTAGCTGCTTCTGCTGCAGTTTTAACAGTTAATCCTGCTTCTTCAGCCTTTGCCCATGACTTACTTCCATGATATAATCCTACAATTACATTCACTCCGCTTTCATGTAAGTTAAGAGCATGTGCATGTCCTTGGCTACCATAACCAATTACTGCTACTGTTTTTCCTTTTAAATAATTTAAATCACAATCTTGTTCATAATAAACTTTTGCCATTTATAAAGCCCCCTAATGTTATTAATTATATTGTTTATCACTAGTGTCTAATTAAAATTAAACTTAGTGGTAATATCATCGTTAAATTGATTCAGTTCCTCTTTGAATTGCAATAAAGCCGCTAGTAACAACCTCTAAAATCCCAAATGGTTCTACAAGACCTTGGAATGCTGTTAACTTACTGTTATCGCCTGTTATTTCAATAGTTAAAGTTTCAGGTGTAACATCCACTATGGCAGCTCTAAAAATATTTACTATATTAATTATTTCCTGCCTAGTATTTCCTTCAGCTTTAACTTTTATGAGCATAATTTCTCTGCATATTGAATTTGATTCTTGAAGAAGTACTACTTTGTGCACATCTTCTAATTTTCTCATCTGTTTAATTATCTGATCAACAGTTTCATCATTTTCAACACTAGCTATTAAAGTTAATCTAGATATTCTCTCGTTTTCAGTAACACCAGCTGTTACACTCGCTAAATTATATCCTCTTCTATTAAAAAGCTGACATACTCTAGTAAGCACTCCTGGATTATTGTCAACTATGGCTGATAAAACATATGATTTCATAAGCCACCCCCCTTTCTGGAACTACCAAAACATTCTTTATGTAAATACTTTTGTGGCTATGTCATCATACTCAATCAGAGCCTCATTTATGCTCCATATGAAATATAACCTTTTTATTGCATAAAAAAAATGACACCTAATTTACAACTAAATCAAAAATACAACTTAATTGTATTTTATTTAATAGCTTACACTTAGTACCATTTTTTTATGAATTTCGCATAAAAAACACATAAGCTTTTTTTCCATACTACCATCATAGCCCTTTATTGTCAACCAATTTTCAGAAAAAAGTGAGAACTGAACTGCATTTAAAGTACTATATCAAACTTATTGAAAAACTGCACAAAAAATAGCGTAATTTAACTGCAAACACTATTTTGCTTTCATTTTGTCGAAATTTATCCAAGAAAATTTCCCATTATAAATCTGTTTGCATTGAAATATTCATTTCAATTAATCGAATATTCTTAATTTCCAATTCTACAATCTTTTATTTCTTTAACTGATAATAGTGCTTTTTTTGTGGCATTATATTATAATTATTACTAGTTAAATTAGTCATATTATCAGAGGTTTTTTCATACATTATACCTTCTTTTTCAAGTACTTCTCCTATATATTCATCCATAGGTATAGTAGGGGATTCATATAAAGTATGAATAAGTCTAAACCTTCCATTCTCACTATAATTTATCATACTTTTTTTTATAACACCTTCTATATGACTATCAACTATTTTCCATAAGGATTTTGTGTTTAACTTATGTTTGGGATTTTTATATATATGAATTATAAAATTATCTATATCATAGATATATTTTTTTCCGCCTTTTATATATATAACAATTCTTTTCCCAGTATATCTCATATTTTCTGTGTCATACTGTTCAATTATATGAATATGTGAACGTCGTCTATTAGAATACATAATATCACTCCTAAATTGAAGTATATATAGCCGCTTAATAATTAACATTATTTAACAACAACCAATTATTATTTTAACATATTAGTGATATTATTTTTACCATAGAACTAAAAAATTATCTTTAAAGGAGTTGGAAAATGATGCAGATAGATGTATCAATTAACTCAATGGAATTTGAGCAAAAAAACCATAGATTAAATAAATTCCTATTATTATTGAGCTGCTTGCCGATACTTCCTCTTGAGGCTGTAGTTCTAATTATAGGAAATAAGTTTATAAAACCAAAATTAAGAAAATCCAGTATTATTCCTCCCTGCTGTGGAGTTAATGATTATGAAGATATCTCCTTTTACTCTAGGGACGGGGTCTTATTAAATGGATGGTTACTGCACTCTAAAGGAAGTAAAAAAACTCTTATTATGTGTCATGGATACGGTCAAAATAGACTATTTGGTGAAGGAAAAACTCTTGAAATAGCTAATGAATTTATAAAGGCTGGTTATAATGTAATTATGTTCGATTTCAGGGGACATGGTAATTCTGAACTTAAACATGTTACTATTGGTTATAATGAACAACAGGATCTACTTGGAGCTATTGACTTCGCTGAAAAAAAAGGAATTGCAAAAAAGATTGGAGTAATGGGTTTTTCCATGGGCGCAGCAACTGCACTAAGCTGCCTTGATAAGACTAATACCATTTCCTTTGCCATTGCAGATTCACCTTTTAGTGATTTAAAATCTTATTTAGGTTCCAATCTTCCAAACTGGACTGGTATGCCAAAATTTTTAACAAATTTAACTATGGTAAATATGAAATATATCTATGGTATAAATTTTGATAAGGTATCTCCTATTAAAAGTGTTCAAAATAGTGAAGTTCCTATATTATTATTACATGGATACGAGGATACCGTTATACCTTATTCAGATAGTGAAAAGATTGCCGAGAATTTTAAAAATCCCAAAAGCAAACTTTTGCTATTTCAATATGCTGACCATATTAAAAATTATGTTGCTAATTGGAATAGATACAGAGATGCTCTAATAAATTTTATTAGTGACCTTTAAGTAAGTATCACGAACAAAAAGAGTTATACAAAAATGGAGAACATTTTGTACAACTCTTTTTGTTTTCAAAATAAATCAGCGAGTTCCCTAGAACTCGCTGATAAGTGCATAATCATTAACGTAAAACTAATTATATTAGCCGATTCTAAGTTTGTTAATTATTACATTTACCTTGCTATTATCAAGTGATTTGCCGCTAGCATCATTATACAGCACACTTTCCACGTCATTACTTGATAAATAGTAACCTATATCAGAAATGCATATTGCAGCCTGTACAATTTTTTGTTTAGTTTGTGTCTTTAATGTTTCATTTTCGGCCTCTACATAAACATACAGCGTATATTGCTGCCCTGCCTGAAAATACGGAAGATAGTTTGGCTTTATTGTTATAGTATATGGATTATTGGGGTCGATAGCTGCATAAGCCTGCTTCTGATAAGTGCCATCATTTTGTTTTTCTGCTAGCTGTCCACATAATGTTTTTCCATCTTGAATTATATTAGCCAATCTAAATTTTACTCCTTTACTACCATCCACAAGTTTAAAATCAAAAGTACACTGAGATATTTGCTTTGAAAATGTAAAATCAATTCTTAATACACCCTGAGAATTACCTGTATTATACTTTGAGTTATTACTATCAAAATAGGTATTATTAAGCACCATAGTATCACTCAGATGGTCAGCAGTGGGATTAATAGGGTCTGTTGTTTTAGGACTATAGTCTAAAACTGATTTTATCTGATTAATTGTTACCTTTGGAACATTGTCAGAATCAATAACAGTAACGATCTGTTCTCCTGTAGCACCACTTGAGTCCTCAGCTTCAATCTTTATTTTATAGCTAGAATTAATATTATTTTTAGTTAAATCCAATGTCTGTTCAATTCCGTTTGAATCTAAATAACTAATTATTTTCGGAATGCCAATCACTTTATTTACTCCATTATTCACCGTAATTCCATCATGAATACCTGTAAGAGCTGTATTTTGATTCTGTGTCATATCCACAAATTGATTTTTAGCGCTATTAATATTAGATGTATCTATTTGAGAATATCCGCTAATAGGCACTAATATTTTTGATAGTTTTATCCATGCATTAGGGGCATTTTCATCACTAACACTATTATCTCTTACATATACTCTATTTATTGATTTTTCATCCATAACATCAAAGTCATTATTTTGATATATAAGCTGAATAACCTGACTATTTTTATCAATAAACGAATTATCAGCCGGAGAAGAAATATTAACGTAAGGAGAATGATTAGAACTTGCATATGCTCTCATACACGTATTAACAAAAAGTCTTAACTCATCTGTGGCCCCTAAGGTTGAGTGTCCTGTACCTGAAACAGTAATATTACCTAATGAATAGGTATAATAACTATTTTCAGCATCATAAGTATCCAATGCATATCCTTCATAACCCTTGTTGCCGCTATTAGGATATAGATTATACCAAGGATCTGCTTTATTTAAGTTTAATCTATACCATTGAACGTGAGTATTGGCAACATTTAAGGTAGCTGCTTGCGTTCCTGTCTTTCCTGTATCCAAATCATAAGGATAGTCTACAATTAACCCCGTATTTACCTTTCTAACTGTATTTGTTCCTAAATAATCAAAAGAAGTTCCGTTATACCCGCTGCCATATTCCTGACTTCTTAGTGTATAGTCGTTTGAGTTGTTTGACCATATCCCATCTATTGCATATTTAGAACTTTGCCATTTCAACCCAACAGCATCTAAGAAATTATTTCTTATATTCATCGTTGTTTCAGTATTTGTATTAAAGGTAGTTGCGTCAGTTCTTTCAAGTCCATGAATAGTATCATGTGTAAATAATACACCTTTACCAGAGTTTATATAATTCTTTAATGCTATTACTGCATTTTCTGCACGAGTTTTTTTGTTTGGGTCATTAGGGTCAATTACGTTACCTCCATGAGTATAAAAATCTAAATTCTGATAATAATTATCCTGAAAACCTAATACTAACATATCATACTGATTTAGTTTTGAATAATCTCCATTTTTAATAAAATTACTTACTGTCTCTGGCGTTACATTTACCTTTGCCACACCAGGCACTTCATTTATAGTATGTGTTCCATTGCTATCTGTAATAGTATTCTTAAATAATGTTTGCAGATCTCCATTGTTATTTGAATCAGGCGTTAATTGAAGAACATTAATATTAGTCTCAATACCGTTCTTTGACAAAATGCTGTCCATGCAAAAATCCTTTTGTCCACTTTCTCCACTAGGATCTAAAGCTTTCTTTGCTGTACCAGTTGAATAGTATGGATTATCAATTACATTGCTCAATTTAACTTGGTTATCATTAGCATCATCAGTAACAGCTATTTCCCAGTATAGCATTCCTGAAAAGAATGTACCATTATTGGACTTAGGCTTTGGTACAACAACACTAGTTTGCACACCATTTTTTAATGTTATTGGTGAATATGCTAACTCCAAATCTGCTGTACCTGTACTGTTTATATATCCAAATTTACCATCACTGTTTTTATCTAAATATATTAAAGCTGTTAAATCATTATCATTATTATAATTGTATGCTTCAAAACTAAATGATAATGTACTATTTTGATCTCCACTTTTCCCAACTGTGGTGTTTTTAAAAGAAGCTGGTGAAGCTGTCACTTTTAAATATGGTCTATGGGAACCTAAATCATCAAACGCCTTAAATACTATAGAATTATTTGTATCCCCTGCGTTTATGGTATCACCATTATCCGTACCATTATCTGGGACTTGAATTTCGCTGAGGTTATTTACAAAATATACTTTTTGTTTGGTTATATTATTTACACTTATTTGTGTATCAATATTTTTAAATCTTCGAGCAAATACTGTTTTAATGGTATCATTATACCTAAAACTCTGACTTATATTAGAGTTAGTAGATGTATCTTTCCCCAATACATCGTTATTAAATATTACTAATTGATTTGATTTTATAAATTCCATTACTTTATCTGCCATTCTGTCTGTAATATCATAAGCAGATATAGTTCTGTCTGCTAAACCTATGCTGTTACCATTCATATCTTTAAAAGTAGGGTAAACAACATCCTTATTATCGGAGCCACTATGAAAAATATTATGATACCAATTATTTTTATCCCAATAATCGATCTTCCCACTTGGCCAAGGGGTAGCACCTGGTCCCTTATACATCATATCGTAAATACCAGTATTTACAGGACTATCCTTACTTACATAAATTCCTTTTCCAAAATAAATTGCATCATATTGTCCATTTATGCTTGTAAGAGTCTGTCCAATGAAAGTTTGAATACTCATAGGAACTACATCAAATTTGTCATTACTATAAATCTCATCCTTAGCTGATGTTTCATCACTAGGTTGTCTTGTAGATGCACTTGGTACATTGGGATTATTATTTGATGCTAATTTTGCGTAATTATCAATATCAGACACTTCTTTTAAACCCGTAGCTCCATGTACATACAATACTTTTGGTTTTCTATATACCTTTGCAGTTGGAGTATAATCAAAGGTTCCATCATCTATCGAACCAAATTTTTGTTGTCCCTTATCATCCATATAAGAAATAGTTGGTTTAAGTTGAAATACTCCTGGTACAATATTATTATTTTTACTAGTGTCTGTAGCAATATTAAATATTAATTGCACAGTAACATCTTGTGATATAGTATTATCACTGATTGTTGTACTGCTGGTTGACTTAGGAGTTGGGCTAACTGTTGGCACAGGTGTTGCAGTTGGCGCTGCTGTTGGGGTTGCAGTAGTTACTGGAATAGTCCAGTTTGCAGAGTTATTATTATCCCAACTTGATCCATTTGTAAAGCATACATTTAAACCTGATTTTGCAGCGCTTGGTACAGTTATTGTAGCTGTCCATATATTACTTCCTACTGAAGTCATAACTGTATCAGTAGGAACAGTCCAACCATCATATCCCCAATGCATTTTTAATGTTGAGGAGTTTTGCAATACTCTACCGCTAGCATTGTAGGTAATTGTTATAGATTGTCCAGCTACTGCTGTTGTTGGATTACTTGAAACTACACTTGACGGTGTTGCGGTTGGTGTTGGACTAGATGTTGGTGTTGCGGTTGGTGTTGGACTACTTGCTGTTGTATTTTTATTAAGTTGTATCGTTAAAGCACTTCCATTGTCAGTATAATTTATACCATCAGTACTATTATCTATAATTATACCCTTGTTCGCTAGAGTAAGTTCATGGGGATAAGGTTGAGTAATTACTGCATTTTTAATATACTTAGTGCTAGTTAAAGAAATCTTATATGTAGCTCTTATACAATTATATTGTTTATCATACTCATAGAATCCAATTTTAGAGCTGCTGTCACCGCTTTTTAGCACTGTGTAATTATAGTTGTTTTGTGCAGTGCCTGTACTGTAGTTAATTGAATCAATACTGGTTTTTATTGAAATAGGTGTAATGGCAGTTGTACCCTCACCGATAACTTTGTATATTGTGCTAGGTATTACTAATACTACTATAGCAATAATCAGCATTGAAAAAGCACTTACCTTTCTACTGAAAAACCTATAATTTCTTTTTGCAAATCTTTTCCCCATACTTGTACATAACCTCCCTATTGAATTTACATACTAATACTACAAATTTTATCTAATCACTATTAGTGTTTTTTATTCAAGCTCTTATATATTTTCTCACTGCTAATAGGAAAATATCCATTATGAAAAGCTTTTCTCAAAAACGATTCACCTAGCATAAAATTAACAATTATTCTATTTATTTAATAGTATTACTTTTGATAATATTTTTCAATATTTAAATTAAAATTTTATTGCTCCTCTAAATATTTTTTACATTTATTGTAATACTAAAATAGAGACCATCGCTTTACAAATTAACGTAAAGCTTTAGCCTCTGAAGTTTAAATTAAGCCCCATTAAGTTGTTATCTTAACTGCCTCCGAAATATTTTCTGGCACTGCGTCTTTTGGAAGAGGACCATCCATTGCAAGATAATAATGCGTTATTGGTTTTAGATTATCATCTAATTCATATACTAGTGGTGTTCCTGTAGGAATATTTAAGTTTACTATACCATCGCTAGGAACATTATCTAAATATTTAACTAATGCCCTTAAAGTATTACCATGTGCAGAAATGATTATCCTTTCCCCTCCCTTAATTTTAGGGGCTATGCTTTCATTCCAATACCATAAAACTCTATCTACAGTGTCATCCAGATTTTCTGTTAAAGGAATTTGCTCTTCCTTTAGATTTTTATATTTATCCTCCAATCCTGCATATCTTTTATCATTCTTTTCTAAAGCAGGCGGCCTAACCTCTACATATCTTCTCCATTTGTGAACCTGCTCTGCACCATATTTATCTGCAGTTTCCTGCTTATTTAAACCTTGAAGCGCTCCATAATGTCTTTCATTTAACCTCCAAGAATTATAAACTGGTATCCACATTAAATCCATTTCATCTAGTACAATCCACAAGGTTCTTATAGCTCTTTTTAAAACTGAGGTATAAGCAGCATCAAAAACATATCCGTTGTTTTTTAAAATTCTACCTGCCTGCCTTGCTTCCTCTAATCCATTTTCTGATAAATCAACATCAGTCCAGCCAGTAAATCTGTTTTCCTTATTCCATTGGCTTTGACCATGTCTTATTAAAACCAATTTAATCATACCCTCACCTCACTTTAATTTCAAACTAGCGCTAATATTATTATTTATGTTTTCCCAAGTATTATGTTACATTTAACAGAATTTATTCAAATATATATAATATGGACTTTTTTAACAGTGTATTTCCATAGGATAACTCAATTTCGTCGTTGACAGCCATTATATAAATTATTAAAATTAATATTTAGTGCAAATTTAAATCTTTAGTACATTTTTCATATACAAACTAAATTAAAGGAGGATTTATAAATGCTGGGAACCATAGTCAATTTTTTAGCTATTATTGCAGGTAGTATATTAGGTCTTATTCTTAAAGGTGGAATCCCTAAACGAATTAGTGATACTGTTATGCATGGTTTAGCATTATGTGTTATTTTCATTGGTATATCCGGTGCAATAAAAGGCAGTAATGTACTTCTAATTATTATATCAATTATCATAGGTGCAATTATTGGTGAACTAATAAATTTAGACAACCTTACACAAAGGCTTGGAGATAAAATTGAAAGTAAATTTAAATCTAGAGGCTGGAAAGTTTCTGAAGGGTTCGTAACAGCAAGTTTACTATTTTGTACTGGGGCAATGGCAATAGTTGGTTCTCTTACAGATGGTCTTCAGGGAAATCACGAAATACTTTTCTCTAAATCAGCCTTAGATGGTATTGCTTCAATAATTTTTGCTTCATCCCTGGGAATAGGCGTTCTATTTGCTTCTGTTTCAGTACTTCTTTATCAAGGCATTATTACATTGGGAGCCGCTTCCCTTAAGGTTATATTAATACAAAGTGTAGTAACAGATATGACTGCTGTAGGAAGCCTTCTTATAATAGGACTAGGTCTCAATATGCTTGGTATTACTAAAATAAAGGTAGCCAACCTCCTACCTGCAATATTTATTCCTATTATATATCAGCTTATACTAAATTTATTTCCTTTACTAAGTCGCTAGTATATACTCTGTAATGGCATGTAGTTATGAAAATATCTATGTATGATATCCTAAGTACTACATGCCCATTTCTTACTAAGCGCTAACTTCTTGTATTTGAATTTATTTCTCTTTCAGGAAACTCCTTTATAAAAGCCTCTACCTCTTTTTCTCTTATAGTACCATCTTCATGATAGCCATATTCCATAGTTGGTGTGTTCTCACCTGTTTCCATTTCATCAGTTATTACCTGATTTTTAATGCGTCTAGCAACAGCATGCACCTGTTCATCAGGTAATAGCCTGCCTTGTATTCTCCGCTTCATAAGCTCACCACCTTCAATTTTATAGTATCCATAAGCTTAAGTTTTATGCCTTGCTTTATAAATGAATAATGTCCAGGTGAGAGCAATTTCAATACTACTCACCTAGACACTTTTTTATACTGCTGCAAAAATCGGCAGCCTCATTTTTCTTGCTTCAATTACAGCTGCTCTAGATGCAAGCGTGTCTCCAATAACTATTAACCATGCAGCTGTTACATTTAATTTTGCTGAACTACAGAACCACGGAATACTCTGTATATAAGCTGCCTGATCCTGCCCAGTGTTATCTTTATTAGCGCCCTGACTATTTTGATTTTTATTTTCATTGTTTACTGATTTATTAGTATCTTCTGTACCGTTTCCTCCATCGCCTGAGTCTCCTCCACCATCTCCTCCGCCGCCTGTTTGCAATACTATATCTGCTAAAATTGCAGCGAAGGTATCTCCTGCCAAAGTAACTAAATTACCAATTACATTTAATTTAGTTGCCTCTATAAATAACTGCTGTGATAGGTTTTGATCTTGTATTTGATTCCTTTGCAATTCCTTCTGAGCTGCTACTACTAATATTGTCTCACCCAAAGTAGTAATTTCAGCTGCAATAACATTTAAATATGGTAAATTCAATTGTGATAATTGAGCTCCATCCGGCACCTTATTCCACTCCTTTAATATTTTTTAGGCTTAGTAGAACAATGCCTTAAACTTCTACACCATCTAACGCATTTTTTATACAAGTTGTCTACAAATCCCTTAACTGATATCTAATAAACAGAGTTCTTAGCTTGAGATGGGGTTTTAACCCCCACCTCAAGGTAAGAAATCGTTATCCAAGGACGTAGTAGCCGTTATCTCCCGCTTGTAGAAGCGCGAGTATTACGGCTGGTAGTCATCGGATAAAGTATATTAAATAGAAGGTATCTGTTATATTCATTATATGTGTAAACTTTATCAGCTGTGACCATACTAATATAAGCTTGTATTTAAGGTTGAAAATGTTGCAGAAAAAATATAAAATATAGCTTGAAACGAAAAATAAAACTACACTTGAATTATAAGGAGTGATTCTGTGAGCGTTAATTTTATTGAAAATATGGAACTTGGTATGGAGCATCTACATAAAAAAGGAGCCTTCCTCACAACAAAATCAGGAGAAATAACTAATACCATGACAATTAGTTGGGGAAATATTGGCTTTGAATGGAGCAGACCTGTATTTACTGCAATGGTAAGAAAATCAAGATATACCCATGAAATTATAGAAAAGTCTAACGAATTTACAGTAAGTATACCTTTAAATGAGGATGCAAAAAAAGCTCTTGCCTTCTGCGGAACAAAGTCTGGAAGAGAGTTTGATAAATTTAAAGAATGTAATTTAAACTTAGAAGATGGTAAAATCCTTTCTACTCCAATAATAGGTAACTGCGAACTTCATTATGAATGCAAAGTTGTATTTAAACAAGAAATGGATCCTGCTCTAATTGATGAAGAAATAAAAAACTCTTCTTATGGTGACAATAATTATCATACAATATACTTTGGTGAAATAGTAGCTTGCTATAAAAAGTAGTAAAAAAACGTAGTTTTAAATAACTACGTTTTTTACTTTATTATTAACATAAGCTTTCTAGCTTTTCCCACACATCAGGATACTTTTTCTTTATATTAACAATCTTAAATTCGTTGCCTACAAAGGTTTGAACTGTATCTCCCTTAGCTAATAATTTTTTATCAGAATCTCTTATAACCTCATAATTAAATACTACCTTTACTCCGCTAAGTTCTTGTACCCAAGTTCTTATTGTCACTTCATCTTCATACTTAGCTCCCTCATAGTACTTGCAATGAGATTCAACAAGAGGCATCATCAAGCCACGATCTTCTAAAGCTCTGTAGCTCATACCGCTGTTGCTTACAAATTCGCCCCTTCCAACTTCAAACCAAGCATAGTAATTTGAATGATGTACTATACCCATTTTGTCAGTTTCTACGTACCTCACTTTCAGTTTTGTTTCATTGATATACATATAACCCCTCTCCAATCTATTTATATAATTCAATCACCGCAAAGGCATTATGCGGATGAATAGATTCTTGATGAATACTGCTAATCTTAAGCCAATGTATTCTTGGATCATCAAATAGTTTTTCAGCTGATAATCTTACAATATCCTCAACAAAACGTGGATTTTCATATGCCTTTTCAGTAACATACTTCTCATCTGTTCTTTTTAAAATAGGATATACCTCACAGCTTGCTAGGGATTCAATAGTGTTTATAATCTCTTCAATATAAATTGTATCACCATATTTTATAGAAACCTCTACATACCCTCTTTGGTTATGAGCTGAGAATTCACTTATAGCCTTAGAACAAGGACACAAAGTTGTGATAGGTATTTCTACTGTAAGAATCAAGTCAAATATATCTTCATTATCATAAGAACTTCTAGCTATAGAGCCTTCTTTATCTTTACATAAAGAGGCTTGTATCTTACATTTATAAGGCATTATTCCTGCATAATTCGAAACTGGAGCCTTTTTATTTACAAAGTATTGAAATTCAATGTCCAAAAATCCATCTTCGCATTCCATAGAAGCTCTGATATTATCTAAAAAATATTTAATATCTGCTCTTATGTCTGATATTTTCCATCCCGAATTGTGTAAATCCGCCAAAACAATAGGAAGCCTGCTCATATTTATACCCCTTAAGCCTTTTTCTAAGCTTACTGCCATAGAAAAATTACCTATAGTGTTTATAATACTTCCTTGATTATTTTCCAGTATCATGGGATGTAAAATATTCTCTACACCAACTTTGTTTATTTTAAATCCATAATCTCCTTTAGTATTCTGTATATCTTCCATGTTTTCCTCCCAATGTTATAAAATATTCAATTAAAGTTGCTCAGTCTTAGATAATTCTGAATCTAATTCTACAATTCTTTTCTTAAGTATTGGATGCATAACATAGGGTGCTATGTCTTTTAAAGGTTTTATTACAAATAATCTCTCATGCATTCTGGGGTGCGGTATTATTACTTTTTCATCATGAGTAACAATATCATCATATAAAAGCACATCTAAATCTATGGTACGAGGTCCCCATTTTATTACCCTTTCTCTCTTTAAATTGCTTTCTACACTGAGTAATAAATCTATAAGGTCACTTGGTTTTAGCAATGTTTTTATCTCCAATGCGCAATTTAAAAAATCGTCCTGATCTAAATACCCCACTGGTGATGTCTCATATAAATTAGATACTTTATTAACTTTTGTTTTACCGCTTCCATTAATTTCTTTTATAGCATTTTGAATATTGTTTCTTTTATCTCCAATATTTGATCCTACTCCTATGTAGGCAGTATGCCATGCTCTTTTAACTTCAACTGCTGCATAGTCAATAGGCTTACCTATAGGTGCCCATGGTTTTTTTATCAATACTTTAATTTCTTTAATTTGTTCGTAATTTAATAGTAAATAATCAGCTAAATGCTCAGCTGCAGCTTCTATTAAATTATATTTTTGTTTATTGAATTCTTTTTCTACATTATAACAAACTTCTGCATAATTAATAGTTTCTTCTATATTATCGCTTTCTCCAGCATGTTTTAAATCTATAGAAATATCCAAAGATATTAGAAATCTTTGGCCCATTGCTTTTTCTTCAGGATTTACCCCATGGTAGCCATAAATCTCCAAGTCCTTTATATATATTTTGTCCATTAAAATCCTCTTTTCCTATAAAAAAGTTTTGTTTATTAAATTACCTTCTAACTATTGCATCAGTCATTTGACATGCTCTCTTATTTTCCTTAACATCATGCACTCTTACAAAATCGCATCCTTTCATAATCCCAATAACTGATGTAGCAACGGTTCCTTCGACCCTCTCATTAACAGGAAGATTCAAAGCGTTGCCAATCATGCGCTTTCTCGATGTACCTAATAATACAGGATAACCAAGTCCCCTAATTACTTCAAGAGAATTCATTGTTTCTAAATTCTGCTCATGGCTTTTAGCAAAACCTATACCTGGGTCTAGAATAATATTTTCTTTCTTAACACCTGCAGCCAAGGCAATATTTATACTTTCTTTTAAATCTTCTAATATATTCCTAATTAAATCAGTATAATTTTCATCTGTTCTATTGTGCATAAGGCAGCAAGGTACATTGTATTTTGCTGCAACGCTAGCCATATTTTTATCCTTTTTAAACCCCCAAACGTCGTTAATAAGTGCAGCTCCTGCTTGTATAGCCTTTTCTGCCACTTCTGACTTATATGTATCAATTGATATAGGAGCATCTATCTCTCTTACTAATTCACGTATAATTGGTATAACTCGGTCTGCCTCTTCTTTTCCATCCACAGGAGTATGATTTGGTCTAGTAGATTCGCCGCCAATATCAATAATGTCAGCTCCAGCAGCTATCATTTCCTTCGCATGATATAAAGCCTTATCAATTTCATTAAAATTCCCTCCATCAGAAAATGAATCTGGTGTTACATTTAAAATACCCATAATATAAGTTCTATTTCCAAGATTAAATTCTTTATTTCCAATTCTCATATTGTGACGGGCTAAACCCTTCCTCCTTTTTTTGATTATCTAAAACTTCATTAATATGCTCTCTTTATATCTTAATGGTAAGATTCTTTTTTTCCAAAGACCAATTACAGTTTTGCTCCTGCTTACAACAAAAACAATTTCTGCTCAATTTATCTGCTTTATATATTATATCCGATAGAGTGTCTTTACTACCATCACCTTTTCTATGATTTAGGATGGCGTGCTTTATACTCTCAGCTTCACATATTGAGAAACCGCTATCCATAAGTATATCCATTGCTAATTCAGCACTTGCTACTTCGTGAGGAATACTTTCCTTATACTGTTTCCATCTTCCTACATCATGTAAAAGCCCTGCAGCATAAATCAATTCTTTTTCTATGCCAAGTTCTTCCTCAAGACTTGTAATATAGGCTATCCTACACACGTCTAAAAAATGTTTCATATTATGCTTACAGAACTCTCTATCCTTTTCAAATTTCTTTATTTTTTTTATATATTTATTATAGTCTTTGTTCTGAAGTATTTTATCAATTCTCTTCATTTGATTATATTTCATAATACTCACCTATTTAATTATCTTCATAAAGTTTCACCTTATTATATCAGAAATTGTTGAATTTTAAAATTTTTTAATCTAAGTTGTTAAAAAATTATAATGACAAATTACAAGTATAAAGGTTAATTTCCAGAATATATAACTGACCTTCAGGAAAATATATAAAATGTCCTTCTAAATACATCAAAGATTCTAATTTGAAAGGAGTTTTCCTATGAGCTATAAAGATGATAGAAATGATATTAAATTAAATGAAGCGAGAAATTTAAATAAAAAAGAACGTTCATTTGCTTCAGCTGATAGTGCTGCCATGACACACATTGATAAAACCGGCAATAATCTAAAATCAAGAAATGGAAAAAGCTATAAAGACAAATAGCGTCAACCACAAACTACCAGAATATCCTCATTTAAAAAAGGGGACTATAATAACGTCTAATTTAGACATAACTATAGTCTATATTAATGGAGGGATAATAATTATGACCATAAATAAAAACAGTTCAGATTTACAAGAAGCAAAACATTTAAACCAACAATCAAGACAAAACAAATCTAGCTCTGGTATGACTAATTTTGCGGGTTCAAGCTTCACTAGCAGTGCAAATGATGCTGATCTTCAAGAAGCTAGACAATTAAATCAACAATCAAGACAAAATAAATCCGCTGGCAGTATGACAAGTTCTACTAGCACAAGTTTCAGCAGTAGTGTAAATGATCCTGACCTTCAAGAAGCTAGACAATTAAATCAACAATCAAGACAAAACAAAAAATAATTATGACCTATAAAAATTTTATTTCAATTTATACTCTAATGTTTATAGTCAATAAATCATTAGTTGTAGATGTTTTGTAATAGTAGGCATTGGGCTGAATAAATTAACTTACATTAACAATAATGTAAAGTTATTAGTCCTATGCCTTTAAATCTTAAATCATTTGTTATTTTTTGTTATATTATGGTTGATTATAAAACCACGTATATGATATCATTTATTATAATACATTATGGAATTACATCCACATTTTGGACACGACAGGAGGATAAACTAATGAAAAAAAGTAAACCTGTAATTTACTCCATTTTCTCTTTTCTACTAATATTTTTAATTGGAATGGGCTTATATAGAGAATGGTTTATTCAAACGCTTGACATTCATAAAGACGCTGATAACGAGATCCTTTATTCAACAACGGGCAGTATTGAAAGAAAAATAAGCATTTGTAAATCTGCTTCCAAAGCTTTAGCAACAACAATTGAAGTTTATGGAAGAGCAGAAAATTTTCAAGAGCTTGCTGCTGCTGTTATGAATAAATACGAAGGAATGTACAGGGTTCAGCTCTTACAAAACGGAAAAATAGTGGATGTTTATCCTTTTCAAGAAAATAAAGATATGTTGAATTATGACGTCAATAGCGGAATTCCAAAGGAAAATGTAAAAGTATATTTATCGGATAAAAAAACATATCTAAGCGGACCGGTTAAAACAAAAGCAGGTTGGTATGGATTTGTTGTAAGAACTTCAGTTTTTTTGAAAGATGGACAAACTGGTAAAGAGAGTTTTTGGGGTAGTGTCTGTGTTCTTATTAAGATTGATGAGTTTGTGAATCAACTTAATTTAGATAAACTAAAAAGTAAAGGATACGAATATGAATTATATCAAGTTAAGAACAGTACAAAAGAAAAATTTATTATTGCTAAATCAAGTGATAAAGATATAAGTGACGGTATTTCCAAAAATATAAAATACGATTTCGGCAATTGGACCTTAACTATTAGAAATAATAATGAAGTTCATATTATGAAAGAAAATAAAATTAATATTACTGGAATATTTATTATAAGTATATTAGCAGGAATTCTTACATTTTTCATTACTAGACAGCGTCAGCGTTTATTAGAAGAAGCTGAAAAAAATATTCAGCGCCTTAAAGAGGCAAAAGAGTATGACACACTAAAAACAGAATTTTTTGCTAATCTATCGCATGAATTTAGGACTCCAATTAATATAATTCTAAGTGCAATTAAAATGATTGAAATATATTTAGATAAAACTCCTTCTTCGGTTGACAACATAAATAAAATTATTAAATATAAAGATATTACTAAAAAGAATTGTTACAGATTACTGAGAATTATAGGAAATTTAATAGATGTAACAAAGATGGACGTGGGTTTCTTACAACTTAATTTAGTAAACACTAATATAGTAAGCCTAGTTGAAAATATTACCTTATCAGTAATAGAATATTCTGAAAGCAAATCTGTAGAATTAATTTTTGATACTGATGTGGAAGAAAAATATACTCTTTGTGATCCTGATAAGATAGAAAGAATAATGCTTAATTTATTATCTAATGCAATTAAATTTACTAACTCTGGAGATAAAATTCAAGTTACTATGTATGATAAAGGAAACCTTATAGAAGTATCTATTAAAGATACTGGCATAGGTATACCCAAAGATAAGCAGATCTCCATTTTTGATAGATTCATTCAAGTTAATAAAGGTTTTAATCGTGATCATGAAGGAAGTGGAATAGGGTTATCTCTGGTTAAATCCTTAGTTGAGCTGCATGGTGGGAATATAAAACTTAATAGCAATCTCACAAAAGGAAGTGAGTTTATTTTTACTTTGCCAATTAAAAGCACAGAAGTAGAAAGTATTCAGTCTGAAGAAGGTAATTTAGATGGTAATAATGAAAACTATAGAAATCTGGTGGAAACTATTCAAATAGAGTTTTCAGATATATATTAGAGTCACTAGTACAACTGTTTTTATGAGTAACAATAGATACATCACTTTCAATATATTGACATAAATAATAAAATAGTTTATCATTACTCTAAATAATTTTCTTAACTTATAGCCTCTTCTTAAAGCTGAAGAGGCTTTTTAACTTTAAAATGCATTGGGGTGAAATATATGAGTAGAGTAGAAGATAATTTAGAAAGATATAAGAAAATTATATTGGATTGCATTGACGCCAAATCCCATGAATTTCTAGCGATAAGTCATGAAATTCATAGTAATCCTGAGTTAGGAAATAAAGAATTTTTTGCATCTTCTTTATTAGTTAAAAATCTTGAAAGCAGCGGTTTTTTAGTTGATAAAAATATTGAAGGATATGAAACTGCATTTATTGCAAAACTCAAATCTCAGAAACCGGGGCCTATTTTAGGATTTTTAGCTGAATATGATGCGCTTCCTAATTTAGGTCATGCCTGTGGTCATAATATTATCGGAACTATGAGTATAGCCGCAGCAATTTCCCTATCATCAGTAATTAATAATTTAGGAGGCGAAATTTGGGTATTTGGCACCCCTGCAGAAGAAGGTGGAGAAAACGGTGCTGCAAAAACAACTTTTGTAAAGAATAAATTATTTGATAATGTTGATGCTTGTCTAATGCTTCATCCACATAATTGTACTACTTTGACAGGTACAACTCTTGCAGTAGATGCTTTGGATTTTGAATTCTTTGGTAAGGCTGCACATGCGGCTGGTTGCCCTGAAAAAGGAATAAATGCTTTAGATGGCATCATACAATTGTATAATAGTATAAATGCTCTTAGACAACATCTAACAACTGACGTGAAAATCCATGGAATTATAACTCATGGAGGTGACGCTCCCAATATAATTCCCGAATACGCTAAAGCAAGATTCTTTGTTCGAGCCGCTACTTCTTCCACCTGTAGTGAAGTAACGAAAAAAGTAAAAAAAATTGCGGAAGGTTCAGCTATGGCAACAGGTACCTCTGTGAAAATTACCGAATTCCAGAACCATCTAGATGAAATGCTTATATTACAAAGCTTTGATAATATATTCAAAGAAATTGTAGAATCCTTGGGCGAAAAAGTTGATACCTCCATAACTCACGGAATTGGATCAACCGATGCAGGTAATGTAAGTCAAGTTGTGCCAACAATCCATCCTCATATTAAAATATGCAATAGCAGCATAGTACCTCATACAAAAGAATTTACTGATGCAGCTAAATCTACATTTGCAGATAATTCATTATTGGCTGGAGCAAAAGCACTTGCTCTTACTGCGCTGACTCTCTTAACTGATAGAGAAAAATTAAACTCTATTAAGGAGGAATTTAATTTTAAAAAACACATACGTTAATTTGCTCATAGAATATATTTAGCTGATGGGATTTAATAAATTTAATCAGGCTAATTGTTGAAAACCACAAATAGCCTGATTATAATTTTTGTATTATATAAGGTTAGTGTTTTTCACCTACGGTATATTGATTATATGGCACGATATCTGCTGCATACAACGGAATTTTATCAAACACCTGCCTAGCTTCTTCTCTCAAACTATCCCATTCCTCTGGTATATGCCTTCCAGTAGAAAAATCCAACATATTTTGATTTTCCAATTCTTTTGACACATTGGAAAGACTAGGGCAGTCTTCAAACAGTTCCGGGGCAAACGCAATGCAAGCATCTAATAATCCATTAGGGTCATCGATTCCACTCGGAACTACGGAGCTGATACTTCCTATTCTATTAAGCTTTTCTTCATCATATTTTGCTTCATACCACCTTTTGTCTCCTTCACCCTGCCATATTTCTAGATATATATCATTCAATCCATCCTTACCTTCATTCCCTATAAAATAGACCTTAGAGTATCCAGCCATATTGTACACCTCCACAAAAAATTTGCAGCATATTAATAATGGCATTTATGGTCTATCTACCATACTATTTCTAATTTCTTCAATAGCATCTTTGCTTAGCTTAGTCATTTCCATAATAACTGCTGTATCTATTCCTTTATCCAGCAGTTGTTTTGTTTGTTTAACAACTTTTTCTCTTCTCATTCTATCCATTGTATGAGACATAAATTCACCCTCCCTTCTAGGCTTATGCTTTCCCGCAATATATGGTTTTATTCCGAATTACAAATTAAAATAAAAAGAGCCCTAAGGCTCTTATGACATATCTACCATTTTATCTTTAACTTTTTTAACATCTTTTTCACTTAAATTTGTAACCTGACGGATTTTAGTTATACCTACACCCTTATCTAATAATTCCTTAGCCTTTTCGGTTGCATCTTCATGTTCACCTTTACGCATTTCTTTTGACATTTAATTATCACTCCTTCCTAGGTTTAGATTTTCCACCTAAGAAGTGTTTTATTCCAGGGTTACTTTTAATAAAATCCTCTAAACAATAGTGGACAGCGACATAAACAATTAATAACATCGCCGTTGACAATCTTATTATCTAAAATTCTATTATAATCATTACCTTCATATAACAAAATTGCATCCTTCAAAGCAATACTGCTCCCTAAAAAGTTATTCTCTATTGCTCTTAATTTTAAATATTCATTTATTCTGCTATTAACAATGCTCCAATTTATATTTTTAATGAAGGTTTCTATATATCTTTTTCTATCAATACCAAAGTCAATCATATAGGCATGTTCATATACATCAAGTACAAGTATAGGATATGCACCCCATACAGCACCCTTATCGTGTTCATCAAGGCCATATATGTGTAATCTATTATCTAAAAGATCAATAGCTACTACAGCCCACCCTCTCATAGATAATGCTACATCGCTTAGCCTTTGCAGAAATCTCCCATAACTTCCAAAGTCTCTTTCAATTAAATCTAATGCTAAGCCGTGGGGTATTTTACTTGTTCCTCCTATATTCTGAAAGTACAAAACATGAAGCTTAACACCATCTAAGGCATAGCTTTCTCCAAGTTTTAGACTTCTGATATCACTAAAAGTTGTATTTGGAGCTGAGGACTTATCCATACCTTTAAGTTTTTCCCATATCTCATTAACTCTATCAACATATCCCTTATATAACTGATAATGCTGTTGCAACTGATTCAAGCTTATTCCCTCAATATTATTAAAATCAAATTGCTGCAATTGAACCCTATCTTCCATGTGATACCTCGCAATGATTTTTACTATATTTTTATTATATGGAACCTATTTTTAGGTGGTTACTATGATATTCTATGTATAAAAATATCTTAATTATTATTAGCTTTATGTATATATATCTGAGAACTCAATGTCTAATTTTTTTATTAATTCTCTATCATTACATGACTTGGTATCAGTCTCCATATCCTTACCATAAACTACAGGAAAGCTAATTATAAATTCACATCCCTTTCCTTCCTTACTTTCTAAGGTTATAGTGCCATTTTCTAATTCAACAAGTGATTTTACCAATGAAAGCCCAATACCGCTTCCCTCAACACTTTTGGTTCCCCTCACAAATCTATTAAAGATATTTTTTTGCTTATTAACCGGAATACCATTACCATTATCCTTTACTGAAATCAATATATGTGTATCCTTATCCTTAACACTAACTTTAATCACTTCTCTTGTCTTTCCGAATTTTACCGAATTAGAAATTAGATTAAGAAGTATCCTCTCTATTATATCTAAATCACAGCAAGTATATTTTTCTTCAATATCTGTATCAAATACTATTTCCATATTATAGTACTCCACAAATGATACGACAGATTGTACAATGTCCTCTACTACACTTACAATATTACAATATTTATTATTTACCTGAAAATAACCAGATTCTATCTTACTAACATCCACTAAATTATTAACCAACCTTATAAGTCTATGACAATTCTGCCTTATAACCCCAGTATAATCATTAATTTTTTCAAGAGATTTATTATTTTCTATATATAACTGCATCACTTGAAGTGCACTATAAATAACATTAATAGGTGTCTTAAGTTCATGTGATAAATTTGTAAAAAACTCTGTTCTAAGTTTTTCATTTTCAGCAGATTGTTTCAACCCTTTTTCACTGTTTTCAGCTCTTTTTCTATCGCCAATATCTCGTGCTATGCATAATACACCTGTAGTTTCTCCATTGTGCCTGCCTTTTACTAATGTACCTACGATTTCAACCCAAAATGATTCCCTGCAGCAATTTAATATTAGTCTTAATTCTATTCTAAAGCTTTTTTTACTTCTGATTGCATTGAAAAAATTAATTTTTGCATATTCGTAATCTTCAGGATTAATACAATCAAACACACTCTTGCCGACTATTCGTTCAGGTTCCCATCCAAACATTGTATAAGCTGACGAATTAACATAGCATATTTTTCCCTGTAAATCCGTTTGAATTACAACGTCCAGCATGCTGTCCAAAATGTTTCTTAAATATGTCTCATTTTGCTCAATAGTTACTACTGGTACAGTAATTTTAACACTATCTCCCGAATCCATTTCAATAGCCACCCCTTGCATTAATTTAATGAAACCTATTAATGCTCTTAATTTTACCCCAATTGTTTATAAAACGCATACAGTCTATACTACAAATTTCAACATTATTATAGCATATTTTACATTAAATATAAATATCATATGTATACTTTGACATAAACTAACACATTCCACCATCAATATTTATTATTTGAGACGTAATATAATTTGATTCATCACTAGCTAAGAATACTGCTAACTTTGCAACTTCTTCTCCAGTTCCGAGTCTCATCATTGGTATTTCTTGCTTAATGTTTTCCAAATCATCATCAGAAAAGCATTTATTCATTTGAGTATCTATTACTCCTGGTGCAATAGCGTTTACCCTTATGTTTGATGGAGCCAGTTCCTTACCTAATGCTTTAGTAAATGCGTTTACTGCTCCTTTCGAGGCAGAATAAACAACCTCACAAGAAGCACCAACATTCCCCCACATGGAAGATATATTAATTATACTACCAGATTTTTTGTCTAACATATTTTTTAATACAGCCTTAGAACAATTGAATACTCCCTTAAGATTTATATCGAATATTTTATCAAAATCCGTTTCATTCATATCCATAAACAAACCTATATGAGATATTCCTGCATTGTTTACTAATATGTTAATTTCACCAAATCGTGGAACTACTTCTTCTACCATTGCATTTACATCCGATAACACTGATACATCACATTTTACTGCAATTGCATATCCACCATTCTGCCTAATTATATTCACGGTATCATCTGCCGCTTCTTTATCCTTGCAATAATTAACTATAACCAATGCTCCTTCTTTTGCAAATTCAACAGCAATACTTTTTCCTATCCCCTTTGATGCACCCGTAATTAATGCAACTTTACCTATTAATTTCATAATATACACCCTCTAAATAAGATTTCACCTATATTATATAACAAAGCAGCCCCAAATGGTGGCTGCCTTGCAATATATGTCTATAAAAATTGACTATCAATCTCATTTTCGTAAACTGCAGGAAGATTACGCAAAATGTTTTCTATATCCTCATTTCTATCTGTTTGACTTAACTCATCACCTAAATTTCTAAAAAAATTACCGCCTTTTTTATTAATTGCGCCAGTCAATCCCCTAACCGCTCCCTGCCTTGCTAGAGATATTGCCTCTTCTTTCATTATTATTTCTCCATTTTCTAATTGATATCCAATTATATCACCTTGTCTACTTTTTACTGCATTATTTATTACATACAAATTATCACTATTAGATGACATTCCATACTCACCTTTCTATCATAAAGAGATTTTATCCGATGACTACCAGCCGTAATACTCCCGCTTCTTTAAGCGGGAGGTAACGGCTGCTACGCCCCTGGATAACGATTTCTAAGTGTCTTTGACACTAAGAACTCTGTTTATATTTATTATTTTCTAATTTCTAATTATTATGCCATATAAAAGACTTATGCTTCAGTTTAATTGTTCTCATTGATTTCTCCTAATAAAAAAGATGAGAATATATAACATACTCCCACCTTTTAATAGTAATCTAATACATTTAAAATTAATTATTCCTTTTTCTATCTTCTAAGCTTTGCAATCATAAACTTTGTATTTATACCTAGTGTTGTAAACTTACTTTCGTATTCTGTTTTTATGTTTTTATCAAATCCACTATTATGCAAGTCATAACTTATATAAATTATATCAAAACCTGATTCCTTAAAATATTTTTTTGATTCCTCAAATAAAAAAATATCGTCGGTCTTAAACCATATTTCTGTTCCTGGATTAATAAAACCTTTATATTTAGTTAAAAATTTAGTATGGGTTAATCTTCTCTTTTTGTGACGTTCCTTTGGCCATGGATTGCAAAAATTTATAAATATTTGTCCTATTTCATTTGAACCGAATACTTCACTAATAAAAGCTATTTCTAGCGGCACAATTCTTACATTTGTTAGATTCTTCTCTTGAACATTTCTTAATGCATAAATAAGAACTTCATCCTTTAAGTCTATGGCAACAAAATTTTTGTCTGGATTTAAAGATGCTTGTTCGGAAATAAACTTTCCTCTTCCACATCCAAGTTCAAGATATATATCATTATTATTCTTAAATTCGTTACTCCACTTATTTTTTAACTGTTTTGGTTCAACAATTACCAAAGGACTTTTCTCTAAATCTGGTCTTGCCCACCACTTTTTCCTAAGCCTCATAATTTCCTCCCTGCAGCTTGAGCATAATTTTAATATTCTAATGATAAATTTACACTGATACCAGATAGCTTGTCAACTCTTAGTATTTTTATATTCTTCCAACAATCTCTCCAAATCATTAGCGGAAAGCGGCTTACTAAAATAATAACCTTGAATGATATCGCAGCTTTGATTTTTAAGTATATCTAATTGCTCTACATATTCCACACCTTCTGCAACCACTAATAAATCTAAACTGTGGGCGAGGGCAATTAAAGTACCAGTAATCTTACTGGTTATTATATTTTCATTAGAAGTTTGGGCAATCTCATCCACAAAAGACTTGTCAATCTTAAGTATATCAATAGGCAGCTTCCTTAGATAGCTTAATGATGAGTATCCTGTTCCAAAATCGTCCAAGGATACCTTTACTCCCATTTCTCTCAATTCGTTTAATGTAGAGATTGACACATCAAAATCATCTATTGTTGCGCTTTCTGTTATTTCAATATGAAGCAAGTCCGGCAAAAGCCCACTTTTATCTAAAGCCGATTTAATTGTACTTAATAGATTGCTTTGATGAAACTGTTTAGCTGAAAGGTTAACACACACATGCAAATCATCGTACCCCATATCATGCCACTTTTTAGTTTGCTTACAAGCCTCATTTAAAACAAATTCACCTATTGGTACAATAAGACTTGTTTCCTCGGCTAAAGGTATAAATTTATTTGGGGATATAAAACCCATAGTTGGATGAATCCATCTTACAAGAGCCTCTATACCTATAATCTTTTTTTTCTTAATATCTATTTGAGGTTGATAATAAACTACAAACTCATCTAATTCAATAGCATGTCGAAGAAAATTCTCCATTTCAATTTTCGCTGCTGCCCTACTACTTATGTCCTTACTATATACTTGGTAATTGTTCTTGCCAATAGCTTTTGCATGGTACATGGCAGCACTAGATTCTTTCAATAGTTTCCTAATTTGAGCTCCACTCTTAGTTGAATATGCAATTCCAATACTAGCGGTAACAAACAACTCATGATTATCAATATTTATATAACTATCAAATTCCTCCATTATCGCTTTCGCCATTTCGTATATGTATTCTATATCAGTAATATTGTATACCAAGAAAACAAAAGAATCTGCTGCAAATCTGGTTAAAATATTATTATTATTTTTAAATTTACATAGAACTTCCCCTATTCTCTTTAATGCCTTATTGCCTACACTGTGTCCATAAGCTGTATTTATACTCTTAAAATTATCTAGATTGATAAACAAAGAGCATATATAGTCTTTTTCGTTACAACGTGAAATAGATTGTTTAAAATTCTTAAGTAGAAATTCCTTGTTAGGAAGATGTGTTAAAGAATCGAAGTATGCAAGAGTATGTATTTTTTCTTCTGCCTTTTTTCTTTCTGTTATATCTGTAAGAGAACCTGCCAATCGAACTATTTTATCGTTTTTACCACATATGCCCACAGCCCTGTTCAGCACCCATTTATATTTACCATTCTTAGCCTTCGCCCTAAATTCGCACGCAAATATTGAAGTTTTCTTCTCTATGTAATTTTTGTACTCTTGCAATACGATTTCCAGGTCATTTGGATGAATCCTTTTTATCCAATTATCAATTTCACTTGGCATCTCATTATTGCTAAAGCCAAGTATTTCACTGCATCTTGGCGAAAAGAAAAACTCATTTGTGTTAAATTTCCAATCCCATATACCATCATTAGATGCTGAAGCAGTTAGTTTACTTCGTTCATTTATGTCAACAAAATTCTGCATGTTTATTCCCATTGAGATTAAGAATTTTCCATTACCAGAATCATCAAATACTACATCGTTTGTCCACAATATACTTATGCTTTTTCCACCTTTAGTTAATATATTCTGCTCATAGGGCGATTTAAGTTTTTCTTTTGAACGGTTCAGAAAAATCGAATTTAAATCTTCTTCAGCATCTTTTTCAACCAAGGAACTCTTCCAGCCTCCTCCAAGAACATCTTCATCAGTAAAGCCGGTAATTTCCTTAGCATAATTGTTTATGTTAATTAGATCTCCATTAAAATTCCAAACCAATATTAATATATTTGAACATTTATAAATACTATTTCCAAGTTCGCTACAGCTAATAGTTTCATCACTATTACATGTATCTAAGTACATCTTTCCACCTCGACAATACGTGTATAATATAACTAAATATGACTACTTTTCTTCTACAATTATTTATACACAAATTCAGAATTTAAATATAAAAGAATTATATCACGTTTTTTTATATAATTATACAATAATTATATAAAAATTAACTATCTCCAAAATTATTCTGTAAAAATGTAGAATGGTGCCAACACAACAAAGTATTAACACCATTTTTCTACATCTTAATATTTATACAAAATTTTTTACATTGTTATTCTTTCTTAGCTTTAGTATTGCAAAGCTAAATAGAGCTGCAGCAAAACATAATATTATTATTATATTGATAAGCACACCTTCTAAACTACTCCCCTCCTGTATCTTGCTTATTGCATCTAATACCCAGGTTTGTGGTAAAAACTTTGCAATATTTTGCATTGTTTTAGGCATAAGACTAATTGGCCACCAACATCCAGACAGCATACAGGTGGGTGCTATTATTAAAGTAGTAAGAGAACCAGCTGTACTTGTGGAATTTGAAACAGATACCACAAATATTCCAAGTGCTATGGCTACTAAACCAAAGCATAAAAGTATTAATATTAGTTCTAAAGGTGGCACAAAAGTATTAATATGAAGTAAATTCATTCCTGCTATTAAAACTATAACCTGTACCAGTATGTTAAATAAATTTGCAACCATATTTCCTGCTACATAACTTTTACTGCTAACAGGAGAAGAATGAATTCTGAAAAATGTTCTTTCTTTCTTTTCCTTTAATATCAATGAAGAAGTGCTATTAGAAGTTATCATTATCAACATTATTAGAAATCCTAGACTAGTTAGAGCTGTTCCTTTACCTTGACTTTCATCTGGTAGTTTACTTTCGCTTACGTTTAATTTTGCATTTTTATATGAATTGTATATCGTATTAAAAACTTCTTTATTGTCATTTGCTGCTTTTGATATACTATTTAAGTTTTTAATATAATAATTAATAAAATTTTCAATCCACATAGTTGTGTCTTCTCCCTTTATGGAAATAAGCCTTACCTTCTCTATATTTCCATTAATAATATTATCGCCAAATCCTTCTGGTATCACTAATGCACAGTCTATTTTTGAACCTGACACTTTATCATTTATATCCTTTTCATCTATTAAGGATATGCTGAATTTATTGTTCATTCTTAAAGCTTTCACAAAATCTGTAGAGATATAGCTATTATCCTTATTACTTACTCCTATTTTTAAATCACCACCTGTTTCCCCATAAAGCTTCATAGAAAGAAGCATTAACACTACGGGTAAAATAAATACCGTAATTATATTGGATTTTTTCTTAAAAATAATCTTTAATATATTTTGAGCTACTAAAAATATATTTCTCATTACGCGGTTTCCCTCCTCATTATCATGGATGATATCATTAAAAATACTATGGCAATACCCAAATTAACAGCAATGGCTGGAATGATATAACTAGTATCGTTTGAGTAAACCGTTCTAAAAATAGCATCATTACTCCATTTAACAGGTGACATTTTCGTAAAAAAAACAAATACAGGATTTGTGAAAGAGTCCACCTTAATATATGCTCCTCCAAGAAAGCACATAAACGGAATTAAAGTATTTAAAATTCCAGCTACAGCATTTTCGCTTTTAAAGATAAATGCAACACCTATCCCAATACTGATTGCCATTATAATTTGTGTTGCTATTATAGCAATTACTGCTGTAATATTACTGCCCCAATCAGCGTTATATACATACTTACTGAATAATATCACCACCGCTGCTTGTATGAAAGTTACAATTAATTTTCCTATTGTTTCTCCAATAAATATTTGAACTTTGTAAACCGGTGAGCTTATCATGCGCTCCCATGTCTTATTTGTTTTTTCTGCTATAGTTGACATTCCGCCGCCTACAGAAGCATACATGATAATGAGAGTTAACATTGTCACAGCGTAGTAATCCATAGCTCTAGGTGTTTTCTTTTTATCTACTGACTGCAGACTTACAAAATTAGCTGATGTATCTTTAGCTAGTTCTGGTACTATTCTAGGATTAACCTTTGCAATTTCTGTGATAACACTATACCTTTGAGTCACTATGGTTAGTACATTTTGTACTAGCCCTGCTTCAATATTTTGTTTTTCATTTTTATAAAAATTTATGGTATCATTCTCACCATTTACTTTTATATAACAGGAGTATTTTGCATTCTTTATTTCCTTCACTGCTTTACTTTCATCATTAACTTGTAAAAACACTATATTTAAATTTTTAGAATTTTCCTTAAAAACTTCAAAAGCCTTATTTGCATTGCCATTTCCAGTTTGACTATAAAGCACATCTATCTTCCCTATACTGGTTCCTTCAAAATTGTTATTAAATACACTTCCAAGAATTCCAATTAAGGCAATTGGAAATAGAATCATGAGAACTAAGTTTTTTTTATCTCTCATATTAAGAATTATACACTTCTTGATTATATTTAACATATTCACTAAAAGATACCTCCTTATTAACCTAATTTAATTAATCTCTTAACTTTCTACCTGTCAGCGTTAAAAATACAGTTTCTAAATTAGGAATCTTACTTTCAACGTTTCTAATAGGAATATTTTTTTCGGTAAAATAAATTATTAATTTATCCAAATTATTTACATCTTTAGATGAGCTAATTTCAACTGTGCTGTCCATTACTTCTACATTTACGACTCCATTTATTCGTTTCAGCTCTTTTTCATCTACCTTTTCTATAGAATTAACAGTAACTGCAACTACATTTTTATCTGTCACTATTTCTTTTAATTCCTCTTTCGTTCCCTCAGCTATTACTTTACCATGATCAATAATAGAAATTTTAGAGCATATTTCTTCAACTTCCTCCATATAGTGTGTGGTGTAAATAATTGTACAGCCCATTTTATTTAACTGTCTAACTGAGTTTAAAATATGATTTCTTGACTGAGGATCTATTCCCACAGTAGGCTCATCCATTATTATAAGCTTAGGTCTATGAGCAATAGCACAAGCTATGTTTAATCTTCTTTTCATTCCTCCTGAAAAGTTCTTTGGATAATCCTTCATTCTATCAGAAAGTCCTACAAACTCTAAAGCTTCTAAGGATTTACTTTTTAATTCAGCTCCTTTTAAGCCATAAAGACTAGCAAAGAATTTCACATTCTCAAAGGCTGTTAAACTCTCATATACTGCAATATCTTGGGGGACTATTCCAAGATTCTTTTTTGCTTTCATTGTTTCTTTCCCAATGTCATATCCCATTATTTCTATTTTACCTTTACTTGGATTTAATAACGCACTTATCATATTTATAGTTGTACTTTTTCCTGCGCCATTAGGACCTAATAAACCGTATATCTCTCCCTGCTCTACTTGTAGGTTTATATTATTAACCGCAGTTAAATCTCCAAACTTTTTTACTAAACTCTCAATATTCAATACCTTCATTTTCCAACTCTCCTCTTCTATCTAAACTTTTATTTTTTAAACCTAACGTTTTACTACAATATCATTATATAAAAAAAATGACCCTCTACTTAGTATAGAAAGTCACTTTCCTGCTATGACGAAAGTCATATTTTATTGTCCACCCTTTAAATAATATATAGCTATTTGCGTTCTATGCTCCAAACCTGTTTTATTTAATATGGACGTAATATAGTTTTTAACCGTACCTTCAGAGATAAAAAGTTTTTGAGAAATGCCTTTATTAGAATATCCTTGTGCTATAGCTTTCATTACGTCTAACTCTCTCTCTGTAAATAAGCTTCTATCAATCTTCTTTTCCTGTGCTAGACCTTTAGCATTAGAATTTAACCCTGCCTTTACTCGCTCTAGAACTACATCTTGAACTACAGCAGCACCATTGTACACCATTTTAATAGTATCCTTAATTTTATCTGGAGTATTGTTTTTAAGGATATAACCCTGAGCACCATTTTGAAGGGCCTTCATTATAAATTCATCCTCATCAAAAGTAGTCAAAATAATCACCTTTGTATTTGTATTCCTACAAATTTCTCCTGCTGATTCTACACCATTCATAATTGGCATTCTTACATCCAACAGTGCCACGTCTACTTCACTGTTCTTGCATCCTTTTACAGCTTCCAATCCATTTTCAACGCAATGGATAATTTCAAAATCTTCATCTAATCCTATGATAATCTTTAAGCTTTCTCTAATTAAAGAATCATCATCTGCAATAAGAAGCTTTATGCTCAACCCCTTCACTCCTAACGATTCAAAATAGTTCATTAAATAATCACTAAGCATCACATATATTTAACAAGGTAATGATAGAAAATCCACTTTCTCCGTGGATAAGAAGCTTACCACCGGCATTCTCAGTTCTCTCTTCCATGCCTAAAAGACCTAAGCTTTTAATAATATTTAAATTACCATTGCCGTCATCTTTAACCTCAGCTTTTACAATCTTATTCAGAACCTCTATTTTAACTTTTACCGTTGATGCGTCTGAATGTTTAACACAATTAGTTAGTGCCTCGCCAACATTATCTAATATAATCTTCCACTGAAAATATGCTATCTTTTCTAAATCTCCACTATAGAGCAATTGGGTACTGATAGAATTTTTAGCTTGAAATTCCTCTACCATAAGTTTTAATTTATTAAACCCCATTTGTTCTGATTTTGGTTTTATATTTCTAAGTGTAGATCTTATACCTTCTGACCCGTTTCTTAGCACATCTATAACATTTTGCACCATAGCAAAAGCCCTATCAGCGTCTTTACTTAATAGCAATTTAGCCGCCTCAAGTTGCATCAAACTAGCAGAAATAGTATGACCAATTTTATCATGTATTTCCTGGGAAATTCTATTCCGTTCTTCCAAGACTGAGGTATACTTAATTTGAGCCTCATATTGCTCGGTTTTGTCAAGAATAGTATTTAATCTATAATTCTTTTCTCTTAAATCATCATTTTCTTTTATTAACAATAGTATTTTATTATGCTGATATACGTATGTATAATAAAAAAATAAACCTATAGCCGATATAATTATGTGCCGAAATGCATTTTGGACATTAGAAAAATAAATTGGTGCCGCCAATGAAATAAAAAAAAGCAACTTGTTTTTGGAGTAAAAATTAAACAACTCACATAAACAAAGTGGTACCAGTACTGAAAAAAAGTTAAAATTAAACGAAACAAGCAAAGTGGTAACTAAAGAAAAAACTTTCAGAGCTATTTTGATTTTTTCATTAGACAATACGTAAAAGAGAATCTCGCTAGTTATATATAGCAATATAGAAATAACAACTAGCTCCCCTTTACCCATGTCTAAAGCAGTATATTCTCCAATTGAATACATAAGTAATAGTACTTTAATTATTAATACTTTATCCGCCAATTCTTTTTCCCCTATATATTAGTGAATAATGCTTAGTAGAAAATTAGTTAATAAATATGCGGGTTTACCCACGATAAGTGAGGCAATAGAATTCCCCCCTATTATAGGCATAATGAATATCAATAAAATAAATATCTGATATTGATACAATGTTCCTTCAATATTATAAAAAGCCTTTGGAAATAAATCTCTTAAAATGTGAAAGCCATCAAAACCCGGCAGCGGTATTAGATTAAATAAAAATAGTATGCAATTTAAGTACACAACATTCAATAGTATTTTAAAAACTACATCTAAAATCATGTTAGAAGAGAAACTATTATTAGTAGTAAGCTTCAACATAACGCCAGTGAGTAAGGCAAATATAAAAGCTACTACCAAATTAGCTATAGGTCCTGCAGCACTAACCTTTAAATCATCCTTATAATAATGTTTGTAGGCACTTGGATTTGTTTGTACAGGTTTAGCATATCCAAACCCAACAACCAAAAATAAAATAAATCCTATTATATCAGTATGAACCAAAGGATTTAAGGTAAGTCTCCCTTGGAATCTAGGTGTCTTATCTCCCAATCTATCAGCTACCAATGCATGTGCATATTCATGAAATGTGAAAGCTATAAATATTGCTGGAATCAATAAAACTTTGTCTAATAGTATAGACCTTAAATCTAAATCCACTAATAAAACCTCCTAATTCTTAGTAGTTTTATTATATCAGACTTTGTTAACATTTTAAATTAAATATATTAATCATATCTGCAAAACACTATAGCTTAAAAGCCTTTGTTTTTCGTAAAAGTAATTCAAACTCATTTGCTGAAACTGGTTTACTAAAATAATATCCCTGAACCTCATCACATCCATATCTTTTTAAAATATTATATTGATCTGCATTCTCTACCCCTTCAGCAATTACCTTCAAATTAATACCGTGAGCTAAATTTATCAATGATGAAGCAATTAAACTTTCCTTTGATTGAGAGCACAGACCTTTAATAAAGGATTTATCAATTTTCAAAGCATTTAATGGAAGCATCCTTAAATAATTTAGAGAAGAATATCCTGTACCAAAATCATCTAATGACACCATTATTCCCATATCCTTAAGCTTACCAAGTATTTTTATTGTTCTATCAAAATTATTCACAACAACACTTTCTGTTATTTCTACTTCTAACCACTTTGGGTCTAATCCAGTTAATTTAAGTATACTCTCTATATAATTCACCAAGTTTTTTTGTTGGAACTGAGATACTGATAGATTAACTGCAACTCTTACTGGCCTATTTCCAGCTTGCTGCCACAATTTATTTTGTCTACAAGCTGTCTCTAATACATATTCTCCAATAGGAATTATTAGTCCAGTTTCCTCTGCTAATGGTATAAATCTAGCAGGAGAAACAACTCCTAAATTGGGGTTATGCCATCGTATAAGTGCCTCCATACTCTCCATTCTACCAGTGTATATATCTATTTTAGGTTGATATTCTATGAAGAACTCATTTTTTTCTATTGCTTTACGTAAATTATTTTGCAATGTAACTCTTTCGGATATTTTCGAATTCATTTCCCGGGTAAATAATCGATATCCATTTTTTCCCTTTCCCTTTGATTGATACATTGCTGTATCAGCATTTTTCAATAAAGTTTCTAGATTCCAACCATCTACGGGATAAATAGCTATACCAATACTAGCTGTAACATACAGTTCCTGATCTTTAACTTTAAAGGATTTATTAAATTTATTTAACAGCCTATTTGCAAACTCCTTTGCATCATCTATCTTATTAATATTAGGAGTAAAAAATATAAATTCATCTCCACCTAAATGGCATACTAATTCATTTGCTTTTATGCATGTTCTAAAAATATCAGCAATCTTCTGAAGCAGCTCATCTCCAGCATCATGGCCTAACGTATCGTTTACAGTTTTAAAATTGTCCAAATCTAAAAATAGTACTGCACCTTTCCGATTTTTCATACCCAGTCTTTCTATTAGTTCTGGTAGTTTTCTATTTATATAGACTCTATTAGGCAGGCTTGTTAATGCATTATAGTATGCTAAAAAATTTATTGTTTCTTCCGTCTTTTTCTTTTCAGTAATATCTGAAATTGATCCTACCATTCGAACTGTTTGTCCTTTTGAATCCCATATATTCTTACCTCGAATAAGAATATATTTAACTTGATTGTTACTAGTATTAATTTTCATTTCTTTATGATAAAAAGGTGTTGTATTTTTAATCAGACTTCTTATAGTCCTGATAAATTCTTTTAAGTCCTGTAAATCTATTATTTTTTTCAGTTCCCATATTAAAAAGTAATCCGAATCAACATATTCTCTAATTTCTAAAATTTCTTGTCCTCTATTTGATATATATATATGTTTGGTCTTAATATCCACATCCCAAATCCCCTCATTAGCCCCTTCCAATGCCAGCCTATGTCTTTCCTCACTTATTCTAAGTTTTTCTTCAGTTATTTTCAATTCCTCCATTTGTTGTCTAAGTTCTTCTTCTTTATCAGCCACCTTTTGTACCAATCCTAATGTATTTTCAGCGGCCTTATTTAGAGCTTTAGCTAGCAATCCTATTTCATCATTGGATTGAACCTCAATATACTCCTGCAAATTTCCGCATGCCAGCTCTTCAGCAAATTGAATCTCCTTTTTTAGTTGTTTAGCTATGTTTCTGGAAAAATACACAAATGATACCACTATTATTGTTATGGATATTATTATGGTACATATCATTGCTAGGATTATCCCGCTATGTACTTGTTTATCAATTTGTCCAGCTTGATTAATGTATCTGAGAGCCATAATTCCCAAAGCAAATAAAATTAGTATTTGCAAAATAAAAACTATTGCTAATTTACTTTTCAATCTTATATTTTTAAGGCGTGATATTATTTTAATCATAATATGTAACAATCTCCTTATTCAACTTTAATATAGAAATACAAATATAGATTATTACTTTCTCCTATAGGTTTGTATCACTTGTCATTTATAATTGCGTTTATTACATTTTATTCCATTTGAACATATTATATCAGACTTCCTAAAGCTTTTGTATTATTTTTTATAAAAAAAAGCATATGCTAGTAATTATCTATCATATGCTTCATTATTAATTCTATTTATATTGAGTTTTAATAATCTTATTATTCTCTGTTGACACCATCCAGCTATCACACATTTGTAACATCACTCCGGTATACCCGGTTAATTTGCCACTCTTCAAATTTTGTACAATTCCTTTTAAATTATTATTCAAATAAACATTTCCATCGGTTGACACATATATATCTTTTTTATCTGCTGCACTATTCAGATTAATGGTTTGCCACTCATTTGTACTCTTTTCTAAACTTCCATAATAAACTTTAGTTATCTTTCCATCGCTAGAATTTTCACCTAAGTATATTATGTCGTCCTCATCAATACCTAAAAGACTCAAACTTTGTGAACCACTGATTTGTATAGGCAATTTAATATCTGAAACATATACACAGCCATGAAGTTTATCCTCATATGCAAACTTGTCATCTAGATGAAACAGCTTAATATCACCAATTGCATTAGCTTCTGTCGAAACCTTATCCAAAGATTTCATGACATCTATCCTATAAATACTATTCCTGGATGTACCTTTATTAACTTTAACATATGTTACATTAGTAACAGTATTAGCTTGTATATCAGTAGCCTCAGTTTTAGTATCAGGCAGTGCTAAAAACTTATTTTCATCCTTAATATCTTTTGAAGCATCATAATAAGTTAAATCAATACCGCTATCGCCTTTTACTGCTTTCTTTTCCGCGATAAACATTCTATCTGTATCCTGCAGCCATCTATACACTGAAACCTTAACCTTATCGTCAAACTTTACGGTTTTAGCTTGCCCATTCTTTGTATTGACTACATTTATAGCACCATCCATATAGTAGGAAATATATTTAGCATCATAGGACACTTGAATCATGGTTGCACCTTGTGGAATGGATACTTCTATTTCTTTAGGTTTTTCTGCTGGTTTTTCAATCTTCTTCGCCTTGAAATTTGTCTCAGTCTTTAAGAAATAATTATTTATATAAAATAATCCTGCAAATTGCATAGCTAGAGAAATTAAAATCCAAGCTATTACAGATCTAGCGTATTTCAATATTTTCACCTCTGATTTCATTACCTTTCGTTAGTATACCCAATATCAGACAAAGTTATTGTTCCACATATATGGCTGAAGGAACCAGTCTTTCTCCTGTAGCGTCTGATGGATTATTAACTATATCGCCATCATAATACATTGTGGCTGAAGAACCTCCATCAAGATTGATTGCATTTACAGCTCCATACTGAAGAAGTACATTTTGAACCTCCTCAATAGTTGCTCCTAGGCTGGAAGCCTGTCTTCCATCAATAACCAGAAGGAGTATATCTCCGTCTTTGTCCTGACCTATAGCGGTTCGTGGTGCTATACCCCAGTCCTTATCAATCTTTTGTGGTACACCGTTTACAATTAACACTGGATCAAAAGAAACCGCTTCTGTAACGTCTTGCTTCTTAAGTTCATTAAGACTATATTTTCCTACAAGTAATAGTCCTTTGTTTGTAATACCCATAGTTGTAATCTTTTCATCATCACCACTATCTTTATTTATAACATTACCATTAGACATTAACAACCCTGTGACAAGCCCACCTGTTCCAGTCCATTTAGCACTACCACTAGAAGCTTGATCGGTAAAACCACCACCATTTATTGCTGCAATAGCATTATTATCTTCTGCTATCTTGCTTGTTCTTTCACCCTGTTTAGGTAATTTTTTGGAATACCCTACCTTAACTCTAGAAGGATCATGAACCACTAGCAGATACCCTTTAAATTTCTTACCTGATATATCATATCGATCTATTTTAGTATCGTTACTATGCTGAATTTTTATATCCTCCACATTCTCCTGCTGATTTGATGCAGCTGGTTTATTATCAGAATCTTTATGAAGAATTTTATTAATTTCGTCATCACTCAGGAACATTTTAGCAATATATTGATGACTTAAAGAAGTCATAGCAGCACCCACAACAGTGCTCTTTACATTTTCAAAAGGTCCTTTAAAAATAAGAAAAGTAATAGAAACCGATGTAAATATTATTTCGAAAACAATAAACGCTGCAATATACTTCCAACCAAATCTTCTAATTTTATCTTTTTTAATGTCATCTTTGTTTTTCTCCCGTTTAGCCATGTATATTTTCTTCCTTTCTAAAAGTACATACAAATTTTATTGTACTATAAATAGAAGCTATTTAAAATATTATTTATGCAAAAATTTTAAGTAATTATTAAAAAAGTGTCATTTTATTGGATTAAAAACCAATTTACTGTCGCTAGCCGAGGCTACCATATCATCAAACACTTCGATTAAATTTCCCTTATAAGATATTCTTTTCCCAGTACTAACATTAATTAATGTATTCTCATCCTCATTATTAACATAAATAACACCATTTGCTATGATAATTTTGCTTGGATCTACTGCATTAGTAAGCTGCGTCATCTTCCATTCAGTTGTATTTTCACTTAATTTTCCATAGTATATTTTGTTTACCTTATGACTAACACTGTTACCTACATATATATTATTATCACCATCAGCATTTAATAAATACAACGTAGAACTTCCTTTTATACTTAATATGCTATTTAGCTTAACATTGGTTCTTATCTTATTGGAAGTTAAATCCTCATAAGCAAGATTATCATCATGTGAAGATACTTTTATATCTCCTACTTTTCTTCCTGCTGTATTTACCTTTGTCATTTCTTCATTTCTATCTATTCTATACACTCCTGTTGCGCCACCACTAGCTACCTTTGCATACATAACCCCTGTTAAGGTAGAAAATTCAATATCCACGGAAGGCTTTGAATTAGACACTGGAATTGAATTAACTTTATTTCTATTGTAATCTTTAATCTCTTCCTTATCTTCCGTTTCAGGATCAAAGCTGTAGAACTTTACAACCTTTCCCTTTGAGGCGCTAACTGTCTCTGCTAAAATCATTCTATTGGTATCTGGCAGCCATTTGTAACTAATGCATTGAGCACCTTTGCTAAACATAATGTTTACAGGCTTTGCTGTATCTGTTTCAAATACCCTTAAGGTATTGCTGCTATCAAAATAAGAAGTATAGCCTTTATCGTAGGAAAGCGCAATGTCTTTAACACCCTCTGGGAAATTAATATTAGGCTTTATTTCCTTATTGTTTACAATGTTATCCAAGTTAGTTACTTTAATATTATTTTCGTCGCTAAAATAATATTTATCCAAAAACAAATACAGACTTAGCTGCAGACTTAGTGATACTAATATCCATACTATAATTCTTTTTGATGCTTTCATACTGCACACTCCGTCCTTAAGATTTAGTGTATTGATAACTATGTAGAGTTAAGTAATACTATATGTTACCCTAACACCTATTTATTTTACATATATTATTGTTGGTATAGTTCTTTCTCCATATTTGTCACAAGGACTATTTATTACTTTACCATTATAATACATTGTAGTAGAAGCTCCTCCATCTAGGTTTACTGCGTTGTAAGCTCCCTCCTGCATCATAGTATCCTGAACATCCTTAATAGTGGCCCCTGCTTGGAACCCTTGTCTACCGTCAATTACTAACAGCAAAATTTTGCCATCCTTCGTTTGACCTATGGCAGTTCTTGGCTGAGCTCCTTGATTATTTATGTTATTTCCTTTGGAATCCCTTGTTTGAGGCACACCATCAACAATAAGTGTAGGACCAAATGTTATTGCATCTCTAACGTTGTTGTTCTTTAGAAAATCTAAGCTATGTTTACCAACTATCAGCATACCATCCTTACGTATAGCTGCTACATCACCGTCCAAATCTGCCTTAGAGTCTATAGCTTCTTTAGGAAATACAAGTTTTCCATCCTTCATTATAACACCAGTCGGAAAAGCTCCTGTTCCAGTCCAGATAACTGAAGAATTTTGTGCTTTATCATAGAATCCTCCACCATTGATTGCTGCTATTGCACCATACTCTTTTGCTATTTGGCTTGTCTTCTCACCTTGAACGCCAAGTTTGCTGCTATATCCAACCCTCACTCTAGTTGGGTCATTAACAATCATTAATTTACCACTAAACTTTCTTCCTTTTACTTGCTTAACGGTAATTGTATTATCGTGCTTTCCTAGATTAATTGCATCTAATTTTTGCGATATTGCATTTGAAGCTGGTACATCTCCACCATTTAAAATATCATTTATGCTCTTATCTGATAAAAATAACTTAGCAATAAATTGGTGAGATTTTGTGGACATAGCCGTCCCAATCACAATCTTTTTCAAATTAGTAAATGGGCCGTAAAACACAATTATAGGTGCTGATACTGCTGAAAATATTAATTCGAAAAAAATAAAAAATATTAATAATCTTATCCTTTTTAATTTTCTATTCTTAAGCTTTTTATTGTTTCTAGTCCCAGTTTTATCATCATTACTATCAAAACTATTTGTTGCCATTACTTTTTTTCCTTTCATCAAAGTATCTATCTTATTTTACACCATTTTTTATCCTTTGGACATAACTTTAAATACTTTTTACAATTTATATAAAATTATAAGTTCATGACCATATTCACTATATCAAATATTGCCATGAACTTATTTATATTCTTATATTAAATTAAAGTCTTTTTGATGCTTCATAGGCTAGTGGCGATCTCTCACATTCATCATATTTTAGAGTTACTTGATAGCATAAACTGCTTCCTTTCATTTTTTCTGAAGCATAGCACAAACCATTGGATCTAGAATCTAAAAACGGATGATCTATTTGCTCTGGGTCTCCAATTAATATTAATTTTGTGCCTGCTCCTACCCTAGTAATGATCGCTTTTACCTGTTTAGGCGTTAAATTTTGGGCTTCATCTATAATTACCCAATTCTTAATTATAGATCTTCCTCTTAAATAAGCAACAGCTTCAGTAGTGATTATTCTTCTATCAAATAATTCCTTTATTTTATCACTCAATTCTTTTTCATTTTTATATCGTTCTTTTTCATCCGAATCAACCAACAACTCTAAATTATCAAAAACTGGCCTCATATATGGAGAGATTTTTTGTTCTTCAGTCCCTGGAAGGTATCCTATATCTTCATCCATTGTTATATTGGGTCTGCACACAAGTATTCTTCTATATTCATTACTTTCTTCTTCAATAATCTTCTGTAAACCTACTGCTAGTGAAAACAAGGTTTTTGCGGTACCAGCAGGTCCCTTGACTATAACTAAGGGTGCTTTATTGGCATCAGTATATAATGATTCCAACATAAATTTCTGTCCTACATTGCGAGCACTAATTCCCAATACATTACAATCTTTATAATAAAGCGGTACTATATTCTTACCATCAAATCTTCCTAAAGCAGTGTGTCTGGGATTGTCTAAGGAATGTAAAATTACAAATTGATTTGTATATAGCTCTATGGTTGAATATTTCTCTGTGTCATAGGAATAGGTTAATAGATCTTTAGGTGACATGATTTTTTTATGATAATAATCATCAATATTCTCTGATGAGGTATAAACATCTGCTCTCCCAGTGAACTGGCTATCGTATTCTGGTACCATTTTTTCGTAAAAATCTTCGACGTTTATATCAACTGTATCAGCTTTTATTCTTTCAAATATATCTTTAGTAATCAAGTATACATCCTCTCCCTGATCTTTAAGAGCTTTGCACACTTGAATTATTCTATTGTCTGGCTTTTTCTTATCCCATGAAGGAGGTATTTTGGTGTCATAATGATTCATTTCCACCCTCAATTTTCCACCACCTGGAAGCTCAATTCCATTGTTTAGTTTGCCCTTTGTTCTTAATCTGTCTATTAACCTTGCAGCGTGCCTTGCATTAGCACCCAAATCACTATTATCTTTTTTAAAGGTATCTAATTCCTCCAGCACAACTTCAGGTATAACCACATCATTGTCCCCAAAAGACATAATGGCCCCCGGCGAATATAGAATAACATTAGTATCTAATACGTAAGTCCTCTTCAATACACTTCCCCCTTCCATTTTATCAAGCGAAACTTAATTCAAAGGAATATGCTGTTCTATCCTTACTTACATTATATGATACTTACATTATTTATATATTAACGATAGATTAATTATTCTTTTGTGATTAAAACTTCATAGTAATACTTTCATTTTTAGGTTATAATTAATTATACATATAAATTTATTTTAGGATTTGACAACAAATAATCGCTATTATATAATATATATAATTAAATAAGAGGGATGGTGAACATGAATACTATAACCAACATTTTTAGAGAAAAGAACTTGAAATTGACCCCTCAGCGTATTGCCGTATATAAATACTTAAAAAGCACCAATGAACACCCATCAGCTGAAATCATATACAAAGCACTTCAATCAGATTATCCAACAATGAGCTTAGCAACTGTATATAAAGCTTTAAAGACCTTAGTAGAAGTTGGTCTTGTTCAAGAAATTAATGTAGGTGAAAGTAACTTTAGATATGATGGTAATACAAATCCACATCCACATATACACTGTATAAGCTGTGGTAAGGTAGATGATATTATTGGTGTATCCTTCGACGATTTGAATGACAGAATTACAGACCATACTGATTACGATATATTAACCAATCAAGTATACTTTTATGGAGTGTGTAACGACTGTAAAAATCTATAAAGATAATGCGACTTCCGCATTATCTTTATAGATTTTTTGTGTTATTAATAAATTACTTTTCTCATATATTTAAATAGAGGTGGTTTATATGAGATTAAAAGTCATTTTTCTAAAAAAAAGACACATATTATTTATATTGCTCATTATTCTAATTGCTGTGCTCGCAGCATTTCTCTTATTTTCACAAGACTCCACTCCATCTAGTAGCATTGCTGTGAACGATAAAATAATAAATAAATATGATTTTAATGGAGATGGAACTAAAGATATTACCTACATAAAAACTGTGCAAAACAAGTATATACTTCAAGTTAATATAAACAAAAACAGTTTTTATCTAGAGCCAAATAAACCATTAGACACCTTAGGTACGTATTATCAATACTGGCCCATAAGGGTCAGTATTGTTGACGTATCAAGAAATAAAATTCCAGAAATTTTTACCCAAGCTTCTGAAAATGGTTCTCCAATTCAACATTTATTTATCTGGGATAAAGATGGTTTTAAAAATATATTGTCAAATAATAATAATTTGCTGGGATTTATTGATTTGCATAATAACAAGACTCCTAAAATCCTTTCAGGCTTCCTTAATAAAGATAGTATCCATATGAATAATTATATTCTTGTTAACAATAAACTTAAGCAATACCAATTTAACTATAGCAATAATTTTGCTGGAAAAGATACTATAGTAACCTTTGTAAACTACATACAATCTCTTCCCTATAATGAAGTAAATAAGCCAGAGGAAATTTTTTATCCTGGTTTAAATGGTAAAGCCTTATCAGCCATAGGTAAATTAACAGGGGAGGATAATATCTATACATTTCAAGACGGTGTATTTATGGATAAAAAATGTGATTCAGATGGTAATGAACTTGTTGTACAATGGACTCTTAATTTTAAAGGTGTATCTAATAAGGTAAAGGATAAGACAAGATATTATACCATTAATGTTTTATTACAAGCCTATGGTGATGCTAATTCTCCAAACCACTTCAAAATAAATTCAATATCTCTTACAAATAATTAATAAAAAAATGGGACCGATAATCGGTCCCAAGGGGGATGGGGGGTTTTAGCATTAAATAAAAAGAAACTTTTCATCTAACACTAAGGAGATTTTATCTCCAATTACATTTATAATATTGCCATCTTTGATTTTTTTATTCATAAAAAACGCTAAGCATCAACATTTTTATTAAACATCTCATTTAATGATACTATTATGTTTCTAAATTTATCTTCATCGATATTAAGGCTTGATAACAAGCTATTTAACTTTTCCTTATCAGTATTCTGTAGAAGTTCATTTAAGAAATTTATATTTTGTGAAAAACTTCTCATATTATTATCAGCTTCTTCCTCCTGATGACTGTGGTGTCTATGATGCTTATGCCTTGACATTACTATCACTCTCCTGTAAATATTTCTTTTAAATATTTATATTTTGTTTCTGTGAAATCTTTAAGTCCAGAATTATTACTAACTCCTCTCTTATAGTCTGAAAATAAGCCATAAATGGGAGGCCTTCTTCAAGAGTTTTTGTATCTGTAAAGATATCCTTTTGACAAACTTGAGCCCTTTCTAATTCACAAAAAATAGTTTCAGAAAGTGCCTCTTTTTCTCCCACCTCAATAACTTCCCTTTTATTCATATCCTCAACATGCATTCTGTTTTGGTATTTCTCTTCATAACATATATTTCTGACTTCTAGTATAACATCACTATTTATACCCTTGATTATAGGCATTTGATAAAACTCTATAACTGTACTGCATTCAAATGGTATGTTTATTAATAAATTCTTGTTCTCACCACTTACTTGATATTCTGATATTGAGCTTAAAACACTATATTCTGCAGTCTTTTGAATAAATCCCTTTAGAAATAGTACTCCTTTTCTTTCTTCATTTTCATCACATCTAACAATTAATCTGCTTTCAGTCAAATTTGCTCTTTCACTTAAGAATCGAATATTCATTACTGGTTCATCAAAAGCTATAATGGATTCAACTAGAACATCTATTTTTTTACTAGCTAAGATAATTGGAACCTTAACATGAGTGCTTACTTCTTTATGCTTAATATCCATACATTGTATTTCTTTTTCTTCTTTCCTCTCTTCCTTACCATCTATATCAATAATCTCTTGTTGCTTAATGGTCACTATCTCATTTGCTATTTTATTTCCCTTATTAGTTCTGTTCTTATGCTTTCTTCTTGATTTATGACTATGCTCATCCATAATAATATGCTCCTTTTGCAACATTCTAGGCTATACTATATGGTCAAAGTAAATTTCATAGTTTTATTATATGCTTAACCACAATTTTGGAAACTGCGATTTTTGCTTAGCAAAAAAGGACTGACGAAATTGTCAGCCCTTAGTTTATCCAATCACTTTATATTATTAGCAGTCTATCTTAACTTGTTGCACTTGTAAAACTTTTATTGTAACAAAAACAACCATTTTTTCAACAACATTTTTAAATGTCTTAACTTTAGGATGTTTGTGTTCCATGTGACAATCATCTTTGTGAATGTCTACTTCAAATATTTTTACTTCTTCTAATTCACAAAATGGCTTTTCTGTGAATCCTATTGAATCTTCAAAGTTTTGTTCGCACATTACTTTACTTAATACACCTTCGTCACATTCGCAATCGCAATTATTATTGTCTTTAAATAATTCTATTTCCTTAGTTGTAGCTCTAGTGCGGATTACTGGTGGAACGTCAAATTCAATAGCAGTTACACATTCAAATGGAACATCTACTGTAGTGTGTTTTATTTCTCCAGAAACTACTCCTTCTTCAACACAATCAGCAGTTGCAAATTCTATATTTTTTCTAATAAATCCAGCTAGGAATAGTTTTCCAAACTTGTTTCCATCCTCATGTTTCATACCAACCATTGGTATAAGCTTGCATTGAGTTAAGAATAAATCTTTTTTAATTCTCTTGATTTCTATTGCTGGCTTTTCTAATTCGATTGTTGCCTCAACATCAATTTGTACTTCTTTTTCTGCTATTACTACAGGTATTTTAGCTACTAAAGGCATTTTAGTTCCTGTTGGTTTTATATCTTGTCCACTACATTCAGTTAAAGTTCTAGCCTTCACTGAACCAGCATTACATTTAGGTTTACGATGTGATGAACATTCAGGTTCTTTTACATCCATCTCTTCTGGTTCATTATAATATTCTTTTTTATCCATAAAACCTACCTCCACTTTTCGCTCTTTAGATTATAAAACTACATAATTACTACTTTATTGCAGTTTTATATCTAATATATAATATGCTTTAGCGGCAAAATTGTATAATAGTATTTTAAACTAATTATAATCATTATAATTATGCCAAAAGAAGAGGAGTACATAACAATTTTAATAATTTAAGGTACCTTATCAATCAATAAAGCCATAATAGTTACTAAATTAAACATTGAATGATTGAAGACAGAATACCAAAAACCTTTCTTATGGATCAAATAACAGTTGGCCAATCCAATGGACACTAATATAGGAAAGGCTCTCAAGTTGAAATGAATCAATGCAAATATCAAACTGCTAATTATGGATGACAAAATACTGGGAATTCTCTTATTAAGTATCTTTTCAAACAAAATATATCTAAAAACAAATTCTTCAACAACAGGTGCAAAAATAACACTAACCGGAATAAAAATAATGAATTGATTAATTGGAAGGTTAGTCATATATTGTACAACTTCCTGCTGTGATAAATTTAGCTTCAGATAGTTAAATAGCATGAAAAACAAGCTTTCTACACAAATACTTGCTATATAAATGAGAACAGTGAATTTTATTGCTCTCAAAATACTAAATTCCTTTAGAGTAAATCCATATATTGCATAGTCAGAATAATTAGGACTGTCCCCTTCTATTTCACCATTTTGCAATTTTAATTGTTTTTGCTGGTTATGAATCTTTCTAAAATACACCAAACACGCTATAACTAATACGAATGGCATTAAATTATACGTAAATTTACTTGTGAATAAAACTAACAAACCATATACCAAACCAATAACAATAAGTAAAGTTATTCCTAAGTTAATTTCAGTTGAGTACTTTATAAATACAATTAATGGAACAACGTATAGAAATACTATTATCAAAATGTTTATAAGCAGCTGTACCATATATTCTTCCCCCTAATTAAAATTAGAAGCGGAACTTATAATTCCGCTTCTATTACATCTTCAAATAACTTATTTAACAGTTCTTCTTTCCCTGTTTTCTTTAATGATGAAAAATAAAATATTTTATCTTCCTTATCTAAATTTAAGGTTTCTCTTATAATTTTATTACTTTTTACTAATTCATTCTTGGTTAATTTATCGCTCTTTGTTGCAACAAGTACCAACTCGTGATTATAGTGCTTTATCCACTCATACATCAACTTATCATCTTCTGTAGGCTTGTGTCTGCAGTCAACTAATAGTACTACCTTTCTTAGTTGAGGTCTATTGATAAGATATTGTTCAATCATCTTACCCCAATTCTTCTTTTCTTCCTTAGATACCTTAGCATATCCATATCCAGGTAAATCCACAAAGTACAATTCCTTATTTATCAAGAAAAAATTAATTAACCTAGTCTTTCCAGGCGTTCCACTTACCTTTACTAACTTTCTTCTATTTGTCAGTGTATTAATTAAACTTGATTTTCCAACATTTGATCTTCCTACAAATGCAATTTCAACTCTATTATCAGTAGGATATTGACTAGGAATAACTGCAGATGTCATAAATTCAGCTTGCTTAATTTCCATTATTCTTCTCCTCGATAAGTGCACTTTCTAGTACATCATCTATTTTGTCTGCTATAACTATATTTAGCTTATTCTTAATTGCCTTCGGAATTTTTCTTACATCCTTCTCATTATCCTTAGGTATTATGATAGTGTCAACACCCGCTCTGTAAGCAGCTAATGATTTTTCTTTTAAACCACCAATAGGCAAAACTCTTCCTGTCAAGGTAATTTCACCAGTCATAGCAACATTATGTCGCACTTTTTTATTGCTTAACGCAGAAATCATGGCTGTTATCATTGTAACTCCTGCTGATGGACCATCTTTAGGAACAGCTCCTTCAGGAACATGTACATGCAAATCCTTATTTTTATAAAATTCATATTGAATATTATATTTATTTGCATTTGCCCTAACGTAGCTATATCCAGCCTCAGCTGATTCCTTCATTACATCACCTAGTTGTCCTGTAAGCTGTAATTTTCCTGATCCAGGCATAACAACTACCTCTACTGGCAAAGTATCGCCGCCATAAGCTGTCCATGCCATTCCAGTAACTACACCAATTTTATCTTCCTTGCTTACTTTTTCAAAAGTATACACATCAGGTCCTAAATACTTCTTTACATGATTAACAGTAATATTAATCTGCTTTCTATCTTTCTCAACAATCTCTGCGATTGCCTTTCTTATAACAGCCGAGATTTTTCTTTCTAAACTTCTTACACCTGATTCTCTTGTGTAATTCTCTATAATGTAATATATTGCAGCATCTGATAGACTTATAATACCGTTATCTACACTGTGTTCCTTTAATATTTTAGTTACCAAATGGTTTACTGCAATATGATACTTCTCTTCAGCTGTATATCCAGAAACCTCTATAACTTCCATTCTATCTAGCAACGGCCTTGGAATAGTATCTAAAGTATTTGCTGTAATTACAAATAGAACTTCAGACAAATCAAAATCAAGTTCTAAGAAGTGATCTCTAAAAGTACTATTTTGCTCAGCATCAAGAACCTCCAGTAGCGCATCTGCAGGATCTCCCTTATAATTACTGCTCATTTTATCTATCTCATCCAGTAAAAATAAAGGATTCTTAGATTTTGCCTGCTTCATTCCATATATTATTCTACCTGGTATTGCTCCAATATAGGTTCTGCGATGTCCTCTAATTTCAGCCTCATCATTTACCCCACCTAGGGACATTCTAACGAAGTTTCTATTAAGTGCATTTGCAATTGATTTTGCAATTGAGGTTTTACCAACCCCAGGAGGTCCCACTAGACATAAAATAGGACCTCTTAATGTTTTGCTCATTTTTTTAACCGCTAAATATTCGATAATTCTATCTTTTACATCAGTTAATCCATAATGTTCTTTCTCTAGAATTTCTCGAGCTCTCTTTATTTCTAAATTATCCTTAGTTTTTTCATTCCAAGGCAAATCTATTACCCAATCTAAATAAGTTTTAATTATTCCGCCTTCTGAAGAATAGCCGCCATGGTTTTTTAAACGCTCTAGTTCATATAAAGCCTTTTCCTTTGCTCCTTTAGGAAGTTTGGCTTTTACTAGCTTTGCTTTATATTTCTTGTACTCTCTTTTGTCCTCATCGTCTTCGCCTAGTTCCTCTTGAATGGCCTTAATTTGTTCTCTTAGATAGTATTCCTTTTGAGACTTATCAATTTTACTTTTTACCTTTGCTCCTATTTCCTTTTGTACTTGTAGAATATCAACTTCATTTTCAAGGATTTCTAGAAGCTTTTCTAATCTATCTAAAGGCTCTAATGCCTCAAGCATTTTCTGCCTTTTATCCTCTTGAACCATTAAATATGAGCATATAATATCAACCATTCTACCTGGTTCCTCAATATCGTCTATAGATGAGCCTGCATCCCCAGGAATGATACCTGATAGATTGATATAATTAGAAAATAAAGACTTTACAGTTCTTACTAACGCTTCACCCTTTACCTCATCCTCTTCGGAAAACTTCTCATCATAGTATTCCTCTAAACCTACCTCAAGAAAAGGTTCTTTTCTTATAAAGTCATTTATCCTTGCTCTATATTCTCCCTCTACTAAAACTCTTACCGTTTCTCCAGGTAATTTAAGTATCTGTTTTATAGAACAAACTGTACCTATTGTATATATGTCTTCCTCCTCTGGCTCATCTATTTTTACATCCTTTTGAGCTGCTAAAAATATTTTTTGGTCATTGACCATTGCTTCCTCAAGAGCAGCTATAGATTTTTCTCTACCCACATCAAAATGCATCACCATATAAGGAAATATAATTATACCTCTTAACGGAATTAGAGGAAGAATTTTTGAATTGTTCTCCATTTTTTCTCCCCTCGCTTTCGAAAATTAGACTATTTTTATTTAGAGATAGTCTAATCTATTATACATGTAAATATATAATTTTTCAATCTTCTCTTTATTCTTTATAATCTTTACAGAACCTTCAGTCTAGCATTTCTTAGCTTAGGGAAGTTTAACCTAATATTTTTCAAGTCCGTCAGCAGATAATATATCTACATTCTGATCAATTATGTTAATTTTCTCTCCATCTTCATCATTATTAAGTGATATTTTAAACACCTCTTCTATATCATCAACGGGTATAACGCTTACCCCTTCAATATTTTGAAAACTTTCCTGATAATTTTCTCTAGGTACTATTATTCTTTTAGCTCCAGCTTTTTGTGCTGCTGCTATCTTAGCATTTACACCGCCTATTGGCTTTACATTTCCGTTTAATGCAATCTCTCCTGTCATAGCAACTTTATTATCTACTGCTATTCCTTTTATAGCACTATATATTGCTGTAGCAATGCTTATACCAGCTGAAGGCCCATCTACCGGAACTCCTCCTGGAAAATTTACGTGTATATCGTATTCATCACAATTTATATTAAATCTTTTTTCTAAAACAGTTATAACATTTTCCACTGAGCATAGTGCATTACTCTTGCGACGTATTTTTCTGTTGAAGGTTGTTATTTCTTCTTCATCAACTATACCTGTAACTTTCAAATTGCCTTTTCTACCTTTTACTTTATGCGCACTGCTTTCTATTTCCATTACCGCCCCCATGTTAGCACCATATACTGCTAAGCCATTAACATACCCTATTTGGGGAGCTTTATTAACCTTTTTATCTGGCCTTGGTGAATACTGACCATTCTCGATTACCCATTCAATGTCCTCTAAGCATATCACTCTTCTGTTACCATCTAACGCTATTCCTGCTGCCAATTGAACAATATTAACTGCTTCTCTGCCATTTGATGCAAAACGTCCTACCATAGAGCATGCTTCATCGTCTATCTCAACATCAATCTTTTTTACGGAATTTCTAGCTATAACTTCAATTTCTTCAGGATGGAGTGGTCTGAAAAATATTTCAACACATCTTGATCTCAATGCTGGGGATATTTCTTCTGGATTTCTGGTCGTAGCGCCTATTAATCTAAAGTCAGCAGGCATTCCATTTTCAAATACTTCTCTAATATATGTGGGCATATTGGGATCTGAAGAATTGTAATATGAACTGTCAAATAGAACCTTTCTATCCTCTAAAACTTTCAATAGTTTATTTAACTCAATAGGATGCAGCTCACCTATTTCGTCTATAAATAGTATTCCACCATGTGCCTTCGTAACAGCTCCTGGCTTTGGTTGTGGTATTCCAGCTATACCCAATGCCCCTGCACCTTGATATATAGGGTCATGTACGGAACCTATTAGTGGATCTGCTATACCTCTATCATCGAAATGTACTGTTGTAGCATCAATCTCAACAAATCTTGCATCCTGCCTAAAAGGTGTATACATTTTCTTTTTTGCTTCATGTAGTACCAGCCTAGCAGCAGCCGTTTTACCTACACCTGGTGGTCCATAAATTATTATATGTTGAGGATTTGTTCCACAAATAGCAGCCTTTAATGCCTTTATGCCTTTTTCTTGACCAATTATTTCATCAAAAGTTGTTGGCCTACCTCTTTCTGTTAATGGTATACTTAATTTTATATCTCTCATCTTTTTAAGGTTTTCAAGTTCTCGTTTATTCTCAACATTAACAGTTATTTTATTAGTCTTTTGGCCTTTTAGTGCATTTAAAAAATATAGGCCTATTACCACAGTAAAAAATATTTCAATAAGAATTAATATCTGTGTTATCATACCATCACCCCGACTAAACTATCATAATCGGGCACTACCCTCCCTTTCAATATGCTCTTACTTGTATTATAGACATATTTAGGTGTATATATTCCACTTATATATTATTATGTTTTAGGTTACATAAACTGGATTACAACCCAGTCTTTTAACTTCATCAATTAATTTCCTATTCTCTTTATAATTGCTACCTTACAAATAAAAAGAGTAGAGATAATTATTACTATCTCTACTCTTTTTATTTGTATTTGCTTTAAGCTGATTCTATACCTTTTTTAACCTTAGTATCTTCACTTTTTTTTGCTGATGGCAGTTTTTTTGCTCCTTCGTCAAGAACTAACTCAGGCTCTTTTGTACTTATAGTGTTCTCAGTTATAATAACTTTTTGAACATCAGTCCTGGACGGTATATCAAACATAATATTTTTCATAATATCTTCGATTATAGCCCTTAAACCTCTTGCTCCAGTATTTCTATTTATAGCCTCTTCTGCAATTGAACCAAGCGCTCCATCATTAAACTCTAGTTCTACATTATCTAATTGGAACAACTTCTTGTATTGTTTTACAAGAGCATTTTTAGGTTCTGAAAGTATTTTAATAAGAGCTTCTTTATCTAAAGATTCCAATGTAACTAAAATAGGTAATCTTCCGACAAATTCAGGAATAAGTCCAAACTTTAATAAATCTCCAGGCATGATTTCCTTCAATAATGCACCTACATCCTTTTCTTTTTTGGATTGTATTTCGGCACCAAAACCTAAGGAACTTTGTCTAGTTCTCTTTTCTATTATTTTATCAAGACCATCAAATGCTCCACCACAAATAAATAATATATTTGTAGTATTAATTTGTATGAATTCTTGATGAGGATGCTTTCTACCACCTTGAGGTGGTACAGAAGCTACTGTTCCTTCTAATATTTTTAGTAGCGCTTGTTGAACACCTTCACCAGATACATCTCTTGTAATTGAAGGATTTTCAGATTTTCTTGCAATCTTATCAATCTCATCAATATAAACTATACCTTTTTCAGCCCTCTCTATATCATAGTCAGCATTCTGTATAAGTTTTAGAAGTATGTTTTCCACATCTTCGCCAACGTAACCTGCTTCAGTGAGTGTTGTAGCGTCTGCTATTGCGAAAGGAACATTTAAAAACTTAGCCAATGTTTGAGCCAATAGAGTTTTACCTGAACCAGTAGGCCCTAATAATAATATATTGCTTTTTTGAAGTTCCACATCATCTTTACCAACATTTGCGTTAATTCTCTTATAATGATTATACACTGCCACAGCTAGGGATTTTTTTGCCTCCTCTTGGCCTATTACATATTGATCAAGATATTTCTTTATTTCTAAAGGCTTTGGTAAAGCTCCAACATCTAATTGACCATTTTCATCAAACTCATCAACAATAATCTCAGAACATAATTCAATACATTCATCACAAATGTAAACTCCCGGCCCAGCTATAAGTCTTCTAACTTGATCTTGTGTTTTACCACAAAATGAACATCGTAACTGCTTCTTCTCATCAAATTTTGCCATCTTAGCACCTCACCAAAGGTTATTTCTTTTTAGTGACAACATCATCAATTAAACCATAATTTTTTGCTGTTTCTGCATCCATAAAATTATCTCTTTCAGTGTCTCTTTCAATTATTTCTAAAGGTTGACCTGTTCTCTCACTTAAGATTTTATTTAATTGTTTCTTCTTTGTAAGTATTCTATTTGCATGTATGCCTATATCTGTAGCCTGACCTTGAAATCCACCAAGTGGTTGATGTATCATAATTTCGCTATTAGGCAAAGCAAATCTTTTTCCTTTTGCTCCTGCAGCCAATAAGAAGGCTCCCATTGATGCTGCCATACCAACACATATAGTTGAAACATCCGGTTTTATATACTGCATTGTATCATAAATAGCCATACCTGCAGTTATTGAACCACCGGGGCTGTTTATGTATAAGTATATATCTTTGTCTGGATCTTCACCCTCTAAGAATAATAACTGTGCTACTACAAGGCTAGCAGTAACATCATTAACTTCTTCTCCCAGGAATACAATTCTATCCTTTAAAAGTCTTGAATAAATATCGTAAGACCTTTCTCCTCTGTTAGTTTGTTCTATTACCATAGGCACTAAACTCATATAAATTCCCTCCTTTTTATTG
>JAUZPI010000219.1 GCA_030706015.1 Bacillota bacterium | reverse complement strand
GTTAAAAAAGGAATATGTTTGTATGTATATAGAAATAAACGGGGAAGAAACTTTAAAGATAATTTTTGTAATGAAGGTAAAAATGGTACATATGGATCCACGTGTGAAAGAAGATCAAGGGAAAATAGCATTGCAAAGAGGACCTGTGGTTTACGCATTTGAAGAAGTCGATAATCCTCACGGTATTGATGACATTTTAATAGGAAGAGATACTCAGTTTTATAGCGAATGGTCTCCAGACTTACTTAGGGGGATTGTAAGGCTAAAGGTAAAAAATGACGAAAAAGAATGGAACGCTATTCCCTATTATGCATGGGATAATAGGGAACTTGGGAAAATGAGTGTTTTTGTTAAAGAGTTAATTGACAATACTCGAAGTGTAGAAAATTAACCAATAATTTAAGAGAGGTGAAATCTATGGCAAAAATTATCATGAAAGATCTATCAAAAAGCTATGATGGAGAATATCAAGCAGTTAATAACGTGAACCTTGAGATTAATGATAATGAGTTTTGTGTTTTGCTGGGACCGTCTGGATGTGGTAAAACAACTTTACTAAGAATGATAGCAGGCCTCGAATCTATTACAGATGGTGACTTATATCTTGATGAATCCCATATGAATGATGTATTACCTAAAGACCGTGATATTGCAATGGTATTTCAATCATATGCCCTATATCCTCATATGACAGTTTATAAAAATATGTCCTTTGGATTAAAGATGAAAAAAATCAGTAAAGAGGAAATCCATAATCGTATATCGAATGCTGCTAGTTATCTAGGACTTGAAGAATATTTAGAACGTAAACCCCGTGCATTATCAGGAGGTCAGCAGCAGCGTGTGTCCCTTGGGAGGGCATTAGTAAAAAGACCAAAGGTTTTTTTAATGGATGAGCCACTTTCAAACTTGGATGCAATGCTAAGACATCAAACGCGTGAGACTATAGTGAAAATTCACAAGGATGCAGATGCTACAACCATTTATGTTACCCATGATCAGGTAGAAGCAATGACAATGGGGACAAAAATAGTTGTTATGAAATCAGGAGTTATACAACAAATTGGTACCCCTGAAGAAATATATGAAAAACCTACCAATAAATTTGTTGCCGGCTTTATCGGATCACCTGCGATTAATTTTGTAGATGGATTGGTGGCAAATGGCTGTTTGGATACAAAACTAGGAATATTAAAATTAACTGAGGAACAAGTTAATAAATTAAAAGAATATGAAAACAAGAAGGTAATTGTGGGTATAAGGCCAGAGCATTTATTAACAGAAAATGATCCTAAATTTGAGGCTATGTATGGCTCTAGTTTAGAGATCAGGGCTGATTTTATTGAAAGATTAGGTTCAGAAGCTATTATAAATGGCTATGTTAATGGTGAAAAAATTGTGTCAAAAATTCGTTATACTAAACCAATTTATTCTGACGATAAGATAAATGTGCGAATAGATATGGATAAATTGCATTTCTTTGACACTGAGACAGAACAAGTAATAGGATAGTTTTTTACATGACAAAGAAGCCACGTAATGAATCATTGCGTGGCTATTATTTCATAGTACTAGGAGGGAGAAGAATGAATCGAAAATATGTAGTTCCCAAAGCAGGGATGGTAATAACCGAAGATACTTCTTTTTTGCCAGGTGTATACTATTTTTTTGAAGAAGAAGGAATCACTATAGGGTCTAGTAATATTATCATCGATGGTAATGGTGCAGTATTTATCGGTGGCAAGATGAAGGGGAAGAATAAGGAATCGCAAAACATAGATGAATTTAGCTACGGATATTCAAAGCAGGCTAAGGATGATAGCCTAGGTTTCAACGGAATTGCTGTTTATTCTAAAAATACTGAGAATGTAACGATAAAAAATTTAAGTGCTAAAAACTTTGAAATAGGTCTTAAGCTTGAGAACTGTATGAACTTTAAAATACATAACAATAATTTTTCGTATAATTATCACAATCCAGATCATGGGTGGGATGAACATGAGGATTTAGGAGGAATAGTTCTATATTATTCACATAATTGCGTTGTTGAAAATAACAAGGCTAATAATGTATGGAATGGCCTGACAATAAGAAATGGAAATAAAAATATCGTTAAAAATAATGATTTCTCTCATACCTCGAATGTAGGGCTAAGACTATGGCATGGATGTGAAAATGAATTTTTCCATAATGACTTTAGCTGGGGTATCAGAAAGGAGCCTTATGAAGTTCATGCAAGGGACTCTTCCTGCGTATTGATAGAAACTGGGTCTAATAATAATAAATTTATAAAAAATGACATGAGATTTGGAGGAGATGGACTTTTTATAAGGTCATTAAATGGATGGATGTCTACTGGAAATTATTTTGAAGAAAATGATACATCCTTTGCAAATAACAATGCCATAGAAGCATGGGATGAGGGAAATACATATGTAAGGAATAAGGCTAACTTTTCAAGCTATGGTTTCTGGCTTGGAAACTCAGATAACACAGTATTAATTGAGAATGAGGTAAG
>JAUZPI010000218.1 GCA_030706015.1 Bacillota bacterium | reverse complement strand
ATAACTCTCAAATACTGAGCTTCCATAAAGTTTTCCTAGTGCTTCTGCCATTTGTGATCTACATGAATTGTGTACACATATAAATGCTACTTTTGTTTTCATATTTTTTGTCTCTCCTTAAAATAAATTTATTGGATTAAGTTAATTAGATTATTTCCTCTTACATCTTCTGATTTCCATTCTATTACTGCGAATTTCCCATTTGAAATTTCATTAACTTTATTGATCCATTGAACCTCGTTGCTTGCCTTTGCATTTAAAACTTCATTAGTTGTATTAGTTGCATAAAGGCTTGAATTTATAATCCACCACTTGCTATGAATTTCTGCTCTTTCTAAATCCTTTTGGAGTCTCCTGGCTTCATATACTGGAGTAGTCTCTGCCAAAGTTACTATAACTACTTCTGTTTCTTTTTCATTTTTTAATGTCGGCAATAGCTTTATAACCGACTCTGGTATATCTCCTTCTGATCTAGAAATTTCTCTATTATAACTTTCTGTTGATTCTAAAAGTAATAAAGTGTGACCTGTAGGAGCTGTATCTATTACTACTATTTCATTTTCTGATTTTTCAACGATTTCTGCAAAAGCTCTAAATACTGCTATCTCTTGAGTACAAGGTGATCTCAAATCCTCTTCGATATACTCAATATCTTCATCAGCCATATTGTTTTCCCTTGCCTTGCTTAGTACTTCTTGTCTGTACTTTTCAAGTTCTTGTTTTTCATCAATATTACTTATTGAAATTCCATAACTTTCATCTAATACAAACTTTAAATGTCCAGCTGGATCAGTAGTTGTTAAGTGTACCTTCTTACCTTTTTTAGCTAAGCCTAATGCTATTGCTGAAGCTATAGTTGTCTTTCCGACTCCACCTTTACCCATTGTAAATATAACTTTTTTATTGCTGCTATAAAGATCTTCTATAACATTTTTTAGTTTTGGTATTTCAGTCATATTTAAGGTATCACTACTAACTTTAATGTGACTTTCTTTAAGAAGAGCTCTTACATTTTCAAGTCCTGTTATATTATAAGGTCTTAGAGGAATTTCAAACGTATCTATATTCTTAAATTTAACAGGCATATTTTCTAGTGCCTTTTGTTGCTTTTCACAAATAGCAGTTGAAAGTTCGTCATCATGATTCTGAAGTACACCATTAATAATTAATATTTGATTATTTACTCCTATTTCTTGAAGTTCACCAGATGCTCTTTCAGCTTCCTTTAGTGGAGAATTTTCAGGTCGAGATACAAGTACAAGGGTTGTTTTGTCTTTATCAACCAAAGTTTCTACTGCATTTTTATATACTTCTTTCTTTTCTTCTAGTCCTGCAAGTTGACCTAAACATGATGCTCCATGAGTACTTTCACTAATAAAATCACTCCATGCTGAAGGCAATTGAAGCATTCTTAAAGTATGACCTGTTGGGGCTGTATCAAAAATAATATGATCATATTCATTAAATACTTTTTTATCTGTTATCATCCCTGAAAATTCATTAAAAGCTGCAATTTCTACTGTACATGATCCAGATAATTGTTCTTCCATATTGTCTATAACTGATTGTGGCAACTTTCCTCTATAAGGTGCAATTACACTTTCTCTGTATTCAGCTGCAGCAGCTTCTGGTTCAAAGTTTGCAACAGTTAAGTTTGGAACTTCTTTTATTTGTACACCTTTGTTATTTAATTCTGTATTGAATACATCTTGGAGATTTGAAGCTGGATCGGTACTTACAAGCATTATCTTTTTTCCTTCATCAGCTAAATTCAAAGCTACTGCACAAGCAGTTGAAGTTTTACCAACTCCTCCTTTTCCTGTGAAGAATAAATACTTCGTTAAATTTAATTCCTTTATATTAAATGGTTTAAACATACTCTCCTACTCCCTCCTACGTAAACATATTTGTTTTGCCTAGCAAATCTATCTATGCATCTTCTTAGCAGCATCCATCCTTACAACCACAACTTTTAACTGGCTTCTTTACGCTTGCTTTCTTTATTGTAAGTTTTAGAGTATCTGCTGGTATTTCTAATAAACTGCAAAATTCTTCATTAGTCGGATACTTACCTTCTTTAACCACGATTCCATTCACCATAATTACAGGTAATGCTTTTACACCTTTAGTATTTAAAATTTCATTTATCACTTTATTAGTTACAAATATCTGCGGATTGTTTGTTAAATTGTATCTCTCAACTAATATTCCCTTATTCTTTAAAGTATTTAGAACAGTTGCAACTCTTAATAGCTCTTTATCTACAGATGGTCCACAAACACCTGTTGAACAACACATTGCGGGGTCAAATATTATCATCTTTTTCATTTTCATTAACTCCTTTACACAAGTGATTTATTATTATTAAAAATTTTTATTTACAAGTACAATTAGATTTATTCTTGCAGATACAATCTTTTGTTTCTGTTATGAGATTCATCATAAATAATGTAAGCTTATTACAATTATTTATGTTCAACTTATAATAATTCCAAAGCCCCTCTTTTCTTACCTCTACAAGGCCACAATCATTT
>JAUZPI010000217.1 GCA_030706015.1 Bacillota bacterium | reverse complement strand
TTGTATATCTTATTTTTACCAGGCTCTGCAAAATACATATTTCCTCTGCTGTCTAATGCAATTCCCTGCGGATAACTTAAAGCGTCTGCCCTTGCAGAAATCCCATCTGTGGTATTGCCAGAATGATCATTTTGGTTACCTGCAACCGTGCTGATTATATAATCAATACCAAAAGACCCCCAGGGCTCCGAAGCAAAGACCACCTGTGGCAATGCTATAAGCTGCGATAATATCATCACAAATGCAATAAAAATAGAACTCCCTTTTCTTAAATATCTTTTCATTTAATCACCTTCCAATTACTTTGAAATTTCTTCATTTTTCATATTGACCTATAATATATTTATCATATTCACTATACATATATCTGCCTTCTCTTCCCCCTTTTCACATGCATATTCAATTGTAATATTATTTACCCTCTACATATTATTATATTTATCCAATCTGAACCGAATTTGAACAAATTTCCATAGCGAAAAATGAGTAAAAAGCATAAAAGGATGATAAATTCAGCTATTCCGCTAAATTCATCATCCTTTTATGAATATTTGTTCTAAATTTCTTGAAAAAATTTTATTTAAAAATCGTATTTCTCAGAGTAAAAGACAAACTGATTTTTGCCATTCTTTTTTGCAGTATACATTGACTTGTCTGCATTACCCATTAATTCCTCAGCTGTTTCACCATCATATGGTGATATTGCTATACCTATACTGCTTGTAACTATTGCTTCAGTTCCCTCTTCATCAAGTAAGATCGTTTTTTCTACTGATGTAACAATTCTATGGCAAATTTCTTTTATTTCGGATATACTAGTAACATTTTGGAGTATCATTACAAATTCATCCCCTCCCATTCTTGCAACAGCGTCACAGCTTCTTACAGCTTCTGAAAGCCTTTTTGCAACACTAACTAAAACAACATCCCCTTTATCATGACCATATTTATCATTGATTGCCTTGAATCCATCCAAGTCCACGAATAGTACACATATTTTATTTTTATTCTGCTTTGTAGTCATAATAGACTGTTCAAGTATATCCTCAAATCTTCTTCTATTTGGAAGATTTGTAAGTGGATCCTGATTAGCCATTTCCGATAATAATTTTTCCGCTTTTTTACGCTCATTAATTTCTTCTCTCAGCTCAATTGTTCTTTCATCAATCAATTCCCTTAGGTTATTATACAAATATGCGTTTTCCAGTGAAATAGCAGGCTGCGAAGCAATAGCCTTGTTTTCCATTGGAATACGTACTGTCATTTTGGTTCCTCCCTCTGCTCTTCCTCCTATTTCTAGACCACGACCATATAGCCTAATAAGCCTCATATTTATATTTTTCAAAGCAACCCCCTGACTTTCTTCATCCTGAAGCAGCTTCCCATAAAGAGCTTCTGGAATCCCTACCCCATTATCCTCAACGCTTATGATAACAAAATTATTTTCACTGTAAACAGAAATTTTTACTGTTCCTCCCTGTTTTTGATCGGCCAACCCATGCTGCACCGAATTTTCCACCAACGGCTGAACAACAAGCGGCGGCAGCATACAATCTATATCATCATCAATATCGTAAACAATCTGAAGTCTCTTACCAAATCGTGCTTTCTCAATAAACAAATAAGCTTCTACCAATTCTAGTTCTTTACGCAATGTAACAAGCTTATCCCTATTCTTAAAATCAAAGCTCCCTCTAAGGTACTCACTTAGACTTGCTAATAGCTCCCTGGTCATCTTAGGATCATCCAGTGAAAAAGCTGATATGGTATTTATGGCATTGTAAAGAAAATGCGGTTTGATCTGTGCTTGCAGAAAAGCAATCTCAGAACGCAGTGCTTCTTCCGCTGAACGATGTAGTTCTTCAGTGGTAGCAATTAAATTCGAAAATAATTCAACATTTTTAATTGAAATAGAAAATTGAGATGCCAATAACTGTAATACATGAACATGGTTATTAGTAAAAACATCTGCTGATGAATTATTTTCTATATATAAAATTCCTGTCAGAACACCTTGATTTGTAATTGGCATACAAAGCAAAGATTTAGTTTGATTTCTCTGAATATAAGAGTCTTTGTAAAAGGGACCTTGTCTCGCAGCATCGCTCAATACTACATATTCTTCAGTGCGTATACAATAATTTATAATAGAAGCAGCCAATAGCCCATGTGCTTCTTCTAAGGGTACAGAGTGCAGCACTTTAATTTTATCTTCTCCCTGTAACCACTCCGCTTCTATATTCCATCCATGTTCATATTTCAAAAGTATATATGCCTTCTGTGCTCCCGAATTTTCCACCACTATTTTCATGATCTGCCTCAATAGATCTGAAAGCTGCACCTCTTTAGAGACAGTACGGTAGGCACTCATTATGGACATCAAGTCTACAGCTTCTAATTCAACCATCCCATCAGCTTTCTCTACTTTGCCTCTAATTTCTGAGGTATTAAGCAAATATCCATATTTCTCTGCCATATGCCTTGTCTTTCCATCTGCTCCCCATACTTGGTATCCCTTGAAGGCTTCTTTCATATAAAATGCAGCTTGCTTTTTCATACCACTGGCTAAAAAC
>JAUZPI010000216.1 GCA_030706015.1 Bacillota bacterium | reverse complement strand
TTATCCGTTACATCAAAGGCAGGATTATATACCTTTACCTCCTTAGGTGCCATAGGCTTAGAATACCAAGCAGTGGTTATTTCCTCGGGCTTTCTAAGTTCTATAGCTATGTTCTCGCCGCTAGTGCAGTTTAAATCAATAGTAGAAAGAGGTGCACAAACATAAAAAGGTATATTATAATACTTCGCTAGTATTGCCACTGCTGAGGTTCCTATTTTATTTGCAGCATCACCATTAGCAGCAACTCTATCGCAGCCAACTAAAACCGCCTGTATTTTTCCCTGCTTCATAACAGCAGCGGCCATATTATCACATATTAAGGTCACATCAATACCAGCCTCATTAAGCTCCCAGGCAGTCAGTCTAGCTCCCTGCAAAAGAGGCCTTGTTTCATCTGCATATACCTTAAAATTGTAGCCTTCCTTATGGCCTAGATATAAAGGAGCTAAAGCAGTACCGTACTTTGCAGTTGCTATAGTTCCTGCATTGCAGTGAGTGAGTATGCCATAGTTAGGTTTTAAAAGAGATAATGCAAATTTCCCTATAGCTTCGCATACCTGTTCATCTTCTCTTTTTATATTGTTTCCCTCTTCCTTCAATGCCTCTTTTATTGAAGCTGCATCTTTATCTCTTTCCTTTAAAAGCCGTTCTTCCATCCTATCCAGTGCCCAAAAAAGATTCACTGCTGTAGGTCTTGAAGAAGCAAGGTACTCCTTGCCTTTCTTAAAGTGTTCATATAAATCATTAAAAGAAGCAGCCTGTGAAGCCTTTGTCCAAAGGTAGATTGCATAAGCAACAGCTATACCTATAGCAGGTGCTCCTCTTACCTTTAAAGAATGTATAGCCTCCCATATATCCTCAATTTTTTGGAGTTTAATAAATCTTTTCTCATTAGGCAGTAAGGTTTGATCTAAAAGTATTAGTGCATTTTCTTCATCTTCTAGTTTTACAGATTCTATTATGGTTGCTCCTAACTCTAAATTTTCACCCATATCTCTACACCTTATCCTTCTTTATATTTTTGAAAAGTTCTATATTAAATGCTGCTCTCTGCATTTCTTACTACTTGGATAAAATCTTTTCCAGTCTTAATCTCTTTCCTATTAAGAATAAAGTTCTTACCTGCTAGAAGGCATATCTTTTCAGCCCTTGCTCTCTTATCTATATCCTCAATACCTGTTATATCCTTCACATGAGCCATTCCAAGAATTCTTCTTACAAGCTCTAAACCAGTGACAGCAGAGGTATCGCGAATTATGCTATCCAAATAATACTCTTTAAAGCCCTTGTAGGTTGCCACTCGCTCCCGTACCTTTTCATCATAGGTTTTATTGAATTTTTGAATAAATAAATCGATAATTTTAACTATTGTAGCTTCAAGATAATTCTTATAATCTTCTTTTGAAGCCTTATCTTCTATGGCTGCCTCTGCATTTTCATAGGCAAAGATTAAATTTGCAATTACATTTCCAATATCATAACCGGCAGGGCCAAAGAAGGCGAATTCAGGGTCTATAACCTTAATAGAATCCTCCTTTACAAAAATAGAGCCAGTATGCAAATCTCCGTGAAGCAGCGCCTGAGCATTAGTTAAAAACTCAAATTTTAATTTTGCAGTCTCTAAAAGCAGTTCTTCATTGTTCCAAAATTCCTTTTCTGCAAAGGGCCTGGTAGGTTCAAACACATCATTTCTATTACAATTAAAGAAAGGCTCAGTGTATACTAAGTCCTCTGTAATTTCACAAAGCTCTGGATTGATAAAGTTTTTAACTAAATCCTTTTTTCCCTTGTGGTTTATAACTACATCGGAGGTGAGCAGTAACGTCTTTACTAAGAAATCAGTAATCTGCTCAGCAAAATGAGGAAATTTCTTATGTTCAATTAAGGCCTTTCTAAGTATTGTATAGTCAGAAAGATCCTCCATAACACAGCAGTTCATTATTTCATCATATTTATAAAGCTCTGGAACTAAACCTTCCGACAGCTCATACTGGATTTTAAGTATATCGCTCTCAATTCTATTTCTATCCGGTGAAACCTTGATGGTCTCATCAATTCTGGCGCAAGGACCAGCTTGTTTTATAATTAAAGATTTGCCTGTTTTTGCATCTGCTATTTTAAATACATAATTAAGATTACCATCCCCTATTTCGCTGCAGCTTAGTTCTGCCTCCTTAGAGAAGAAATCTAATTCAGCTGCTGCATATTCTAAAGCATCAGCTTCCTCCATAGTAAAATATTTTGATTTGAATCTAGACATGACCTTCTCCCTCCTCTACTTCTTTTTCCAATAAGTTAATGCTAATGCAAAGGTAAGTGCTATTCCTTTAACTATATCCATTGAATAGTAAGGCACTGACAACATTACAAGACCGTTTTGCAATATTCCTATTAACACCGCACCAGCAAAGGTTCCAAAGGCATTAGGCTTCCCAGTTCCCCCTACTGACAAACCTATATAAGCTGCTGCCACTGCATCCATAAGATAAGGGGCTCCTGCATTGATTTCTGCTGTCTGTACTCTAGCTGCCAGCAGGATACCACCTATAGCCGCGAAAGCTGCAGATAATATATAAGCAAGAACTCTATATTTATTTACAGGTATCCCTGATAATCTA
>JAUZPI010000215.1 GCA_030706015.1 Bacillota bacterium | reverse complement strand
ATTTTAAGGTGGTGAAATTATGAGAATACTTGCGATTGATCCTGGAAATTTAGAAAGTGCTTACGTGGTCCTAGATGGAAATTTAAGACCACTTTACAAAGAAAAGACAGATAATTACGGTTTACTTAATGCTATAGAGTGCAATGATTTTGATGGTGTTGATTATATAGCTATAGAAATGATAGCATCGTACGGTATGAGTGTCGGACAAGAGGTTTTTGATACTTGCGTTTGGATAGGTAGATTCTATGAAGTATTAAAACACGTTGGTAAAATTAAGTTAATATACCGTAAAGAAGAAAAAATGAATCTATGCAATACTATGAAAGCTAAAGATTCTAACATAATTCAAGCTTTAATAGATAGATTTGCCCCAGGTGTACAGAATAAAGGTAAAGGGCATAAAGCTTCCCCTGGATGGTTTTACGGTTTCTCTAAGGATATCTGGCAGGCTTATGCCGTAGGTGTAACATTCTATGATTTGCATATTAAAGAGGTGAAATAAATGATTAAGGATCATCTAAGTAGCTCAGAACGTGACGAGGTTATTCTAATATCTAAAATGATAGATAAGATTGATATAATAGTATCCAAGCCTCAAGACTCTAAATATAAAACTAAAAAGGTATCCGACAAGAATTACACAAAAGATGAACTCAAAAACCTAAGAACAGCTAAGACACTAATGTTTAAAGCTATAGAGAGTTTATATTTAAGGCTTAACGATACAGCATTAAGAACCTTATCTAAAGCCTCTAAGGATACTGGTGTACTATTAACTAATAAATTCGCAATAAACCAATACACAAAGCGTATAGAGTCCGATATAGCAGCAGGATATGAGAATAATAAAGATTACTTTGACTTAGTAGAGGTGGCACTGGATACAGCTTGCAGAGATTGCACAAAGTGCGCAAATGATTGTAGCCTATATAAATACATGGAGGAACATTATATTGCTGACTTAGATTTTAAAATAAATAATTGTAAATATGCTTATCCAGAATTTAAAAAATAATTCACATTCCGTATACGGTTTGCATAGATTATATTATAAAATAGAAAAGGGGAATAGATATGAAATATTATGAATTTGGAAATAATTTTGAGATGTATGCCTTGATAGGTGCTAATACTATGAATGAGGCTATGGATGCTTATACTGAACATATTTATGAAGATATGGATGGAGAACTACCAATCGAAGTTACAGAGGAATATGCTTTAGATAAACTGTTAAATGCTTTTGATGTTTGTGATACTGAAGAAGAAAAACAAAAAGCTAGAGAAGAATTTAAAATGTGTTCAGAGGAAAGCGAACCATATCTAATACTTATAGATGCTGACTTGGATTATTAAATACTTTACATACAAAGGATAAATATGTATACTAAATATATCTTGAACAATTTTAAAATATTCGACAAATTATAAAAAGCACTTATCTATAAAAGATAGGTGCTTTTTATTTTTCATTAGTTTGCCCTGCTAAAAAAATCATCCTCGAACTCCTCGTTAAACTGTACGGTCCATCCACTTTCTTTTTTATGAAAGCATTCAAAGCATATATCGAAATACATCTGATATCTTCCATAAGCTTTATGTTTGAAGTCACTATTGTCAACGTATCCACCACAATGTCGGCATTTCTTATAGTTCTTAAATTCTCTTTTCTTTATTTCACTTAAATAATATTTAGTCATAATTTTAGCCCCCTTATTCATATGTTATATAGTATGAACTAAGAGGACTAAATTATACTACTTTTTTAAATTTTATTGCTGTATACTATTGTTAATTGTTCCATCGTCCATGTAATCCTTAAGCTTAGAAAATAAATAACTTACGATCTTTCGCATTAAATCTTTAGATATAAATACAGTTAAATAGCTAGGTAAAAACTGATAAGCTTTATTTATTACCCACTCTACTTGAGCATCACCAGAACTTAAAACCTCGTCTTTTGCGTACCTCTTAGCCTGTAGCATAAGAGCATATGTAATTGATTTAAACTTATTCCATTCAGCAATCGCATAGATAAATACTGCTATAACTAAAAGGATTATGAATCTATATTCCCAGAATAAATTTACTATATTCATTTTTATAATCCCCCTCTATATGCTACTACTCCGACCTTTTTACCATGAGCAGTATTATACAAAACTACTATTTTGTTATTGACATCTGCAATAGCTTCACAAGTTTCATACGGATCAAGTGAACCTATCTTATTAATTAAAGCTTCTTCTGAATATACTGGTTCTGGTGTAGAACCATTATGATATGGTTTTGACATGTAATCCCCTCCATTACTTATTACTTGATTTACAATTGGTGTTACCGTAGGTTGTACAGTATTTAAACTTGTGTTTAAAATACCCTCTGCAATCGCCTTTGCTATCTTATCAGCATTGTACTTGTCTGCATCCGAACTATCAACAAAACAACATTCAACAAGGATTGCAGGACAGGTTGTCTTGTTTAAAACAATAAGATTCATAACTTTAACTCCACGATTAGGTATACCAAGTTCGTTAGATATATTTGCAGCTACTCTTTTAGCAACCTCTTCAGCTTTTCCACCTAAGCCACTTACTACTACTTCTACACCTACTCCACCACCT
>JAUZPI010000214.1 GCA_030706015.1 Bacillota bacterium | reverse complement strand
CATAAACGGAAAGTTTGAAGATATATCCTTTATTAAACCAATTATTAGATCTTATTTTGATAGTCTTATGAAAGATATTAATTTAGCTTTCAACGTTAGTAAAGGATATATTTATTTAACTGGTGGAGGAAATAAGATTTTTAGACCTGCATTTTCTAATAGATTTAATAATCTTATAGTATCTTCTAATCCATTTTTCGATAATGCAATAGGCTATGAAAAGGTAGGTAATGAATTATGGCTAAAAAAATAAGCATAAGCTTTAAAGAAACCTTAAAGGATATAGCCCTATATAACGCTATAACGAGCCTAGACGATAAGTCACATGACATTAAACAAATACTCTATCCAATACTGGTGGAGGGCTCAAAACCTAACACAGTTTCAAATAACAATATACACAAAGAAGCTTCTCAAAAAATAGATTTGGGTATATTGGAGGGTATATGAGTATAGCAACAGCTAATTTCGGTTATAGCTTACAAGGAAAAAAAGCTAAAGGGAATAATTACTTTAGGCTTAGTAAAAATCAAAAACTTAGGTGGAAAGATTTGTTTACTCATGTTGGGATTGTAGCCCCCTCCGGTGTAGGTAAGACAGCAGGAATACTGTTACCTAATCTTTTAAGTAAAAACCTTGCACCTTGCAGTAAAATAATTTTTGATCCTAAAGGTGAGATATATAATTTAACTTCTAGATTTAGAGAATCTTTAGGCGAGAAATGTATATTATATGAGCCACTCGGACATAATAACAAACATGGTTATAATATACTGGAACAATGTACAGAGTTTCAAGAGGTTAGAGCCTTAGCCGAAAATATGCTTAACGCCTCTATAGAAAAGATTAAGGACACTACATTTATAGAACTCTCTAAGCCTCTTCTAACAGCTATTCTACTTCATCTATGGTATTTAAAAGATGCAGGACTAAACAATATTAATACAGCTTTGTCTATGTTACTACTTCCAATGTCAGAGCTTGAGAAAAACTTTGCAAATAATCCTGACAAACGTGTATATCAACAATTCTTACTCTTTAAGCAGGGGGGAGATAGTGAGGCTACAATGTCATGTATGAAACTTTCAGTTGCCACAGCCTTACAGCTTTATAGTGATCCTAGGTTAGCTAAATCTACAGCTACAAGCACCTTTAACGCTGCTGATATTAGAAAAACACCAACTAATCTTTATATAAAATATTCTTTTGCCAAAGCTGACTACCTAAGACCTTTTCTAAATGTTTTCTTATCACAATTACTTGAGAAATCCTGTTTTGATAATCCAGAATACGAGTTACTTTTTATGGTTGACGAGGTACAAAATATAGGTAGAATCCAAAGCATAGATAAATATTTAAACATTGGCAGACATTACGGCATGAGCATAATCCTTGCTATGCAGAACATCACAAAGATGTATGACATTTATGGAAGAGATCAGACCATGACAATTTTAAACGGCTTGCAGACAAAAATCGTTGGTTGTGGTATCTCTGACTTGGATTTTCTAAACTACATCAGTTTATTAGGTTCCGACACCGAAGTGAATGAGGTGGAAAACGGAAAGAATATAAAGAAAAGTAAGAAACTTATGACTACGGATGAAATACGCAGGATGCAGGATGATGAATGTCTTATAGTTAACTCTAACAATAAGTATATAAAAGATAGGATTTATTACTACTACAATGATGTAAGGCTTATGGATAATGCCTTACGTGGCTTAGTATGGATATAGGAGGAATTATCAATGAAAAACTATGTAGTATTTACGGTTGGAGAAAAATTCAAAGATTTAAGCCAGTTTACTACCTTTAGGCAACACGTTTTAAGGGAGATTGAATGTCCGTGCGATTTAAGTTTAACTCATTTAAATAAAATATTAATAGGTGGTCCAGACATTAAAGAGGACTTTCTAAACTATACTAAAGATGTACACTTTAGAAAAAAGAATGTATTCGCAAGGGATTTACTTCTTAGCACTTCCCACGATTATATGTTGCAGCTATCAGAATCTAAAAAACAATTATGGATAGATCATAATATAGATTTTTTAAAGGAAAGCTTTGGAGAGCATTTAAGATTTGCTATAGTACACAAAGATGAAGTACAGCCCTTGCACATTCACGCCTTAATTGTACCTAAATTCGCCAATAGTAAAGGTGAACCAATACTAAGTATATCAAGATATTTTGATGGTCGTAAAATGCTGAGTGATTGGCAAACTAAATACTATGAACATATGATAAAGAAGTTTCCAGACCTTAAAAGAGGAATAATTAAATCTAGTGCAAAGGCCGAGGATATAAGAAAAATCTATGGAATAATAAACGGAGAGGCCGAGGCCACAGAGGCCACAAGAGAAGAATTAATTAAGGCCAATGGTATACTAAAGGTAAGAGTTAACCAACTAGAAAAACAAGTAGAAACTTTGGCCAAAAAACTTGAAATTAAACCAGAACTTACAGAGGCTTATAAAAATCCATTCGATTTGTCAATCAAAACAATAAATAAATTTCTTGAATGACTAAAGCTAGAGTATAACCTCTAGCTTTTTGACACATAATAAGATTATAAAATATATTGCAATTTATAATACAAAACATATTGACATATACATTACAATGGTTTAGAATAAAATCATAGGAGGTTAACAGATTGAAAACAAGAAGGCTTGTAAGAATACCGAAAAGGCTATTAGATAGACTTAATGCAGTATGTGCAAACTATATGCTTTATAGAT
>JAUZPI010000213.1 GCA_030706015.1 Bacillota bacterium | reverse complement strand
TTTCCCATAACACAAGTTAGTAAGACCCCTGAAAGAACATCAGGTTGATAGGTCAGAGGTGTAAGCGCAGTAATGTGTTAAGCTGACTGATACTAATAGGTCGAGGGCTTGATCTAAAAGAATTACTCTCTATGCAATTTTCAGAGAACACTCTGAAATCTGGTGACCATAGCCTAAAGGTAACACCCGTTCCCATACCGAACACGAAGGTTAAGCTTTAGAGCGCCGATGGTACTGCAGGGGAAGCCCTGTGGAAGAGTAGGTAGTTGCCAGGTAAGCGAAAGTATCAAGAGAGATCTTGGTACTTTTTATTTTTCCCTTAAAAGTGCTCCCCTTTGTACAACGGGGTTGCTTAAGCGCGCCGATTGCATCGGCTAAGCAACCCGTGAAAGGCCATTTAGGCCTTTTTCAAGCAGGGGAGGCCCTGTGGAAGACGGTATCAGAGAATATCACTTTGCCCTTATTGGGGTAAAGTGTTTTTTTATTCTAACCATGAATATTCACTAATAATTAAAAAAATCTATAAAAATAAAATCTCGTCATGTTTTGAAAGGAATAGTAAATAAAATGCTCCATTACCTAACATATTGTGGCAGTAATTTACTTGTAAGTCACCATTTAAAAATTGTATTTAATCAGTAACATTTAGTATTTCATCCCAAAATAAGTACAAGCAATAATAGTAAGTGATATATTAATGCTGCAGAGAAAAATAATAAATTTATAAGAAATGATTTTCAAGGAGGAAAAAATATGATTGCAGATGAAATTTTGAATGTATTAATGGGTGAGGCTACAAAGATTCTTTCACAGAGTCTTGGTACTTCAAAGCTTGAAAAATTCAATGCTAGTGCATTAGGAAACATGCCTTATTATTGGCTAGATCCTAACAGCCAAACTTTTAACAGTAAGACTTATTCTTGGATTAGTGCTAATTTAAAGGCTAAAACTTATCCAGTACAACTTGATCAACCTTTTACTAACACCTATATAAATGTATTTAATAAGGTTAGTTATGCTTTATCAAGTCATGACCAGGCAGCTCTTACTGCAGCCTCAGATAAAGCCACTAACGAGCAAGGGGCATTGCTCAATACATGGAACCGCATTTACGGAGGATTTCCTGATGGAAAAGGACAACCTATTGATAGGGTAGTTGCAGAGATTTGTTCTAATTGGGCTTCCCCTCGTACAACTCTAGCAAATATACAAAATTCTAAAAATGTATATAATTTATTAAATGCAGCGCCTGCAAGTGGAAAATCTATTATTCCTTTGCTTTCAAAATGGTTAGCTGTTATGGGTGAATCTATTTCGCTTATAGACAATTCAACATTGAATACTAGTTACCTTAGTGATGCGTTGAATGTAGTGAGTACTCCAACAGTTGACAATGGAGGTATAGTACTTAGCGGCGATAATAATACATATCATCCAGCATTTAAAGTATCAACTGAGGTTTCAGACATTCTTAATGCCTTAGACCCTGCAAATGCGGATAAGTCCAAAATAACACTTTCAATGGATATCCAACACTCTACAGAAAATGAGTTCTCCATGAGTGTTAATGGAGGTGCCAGATTTAGTTTTCCAGTATTAGATTTCTTGAGTATAAACATTGGTGGTAACGCAAATTATTTCCAAAGCAATATCGCAAAAAGTGGAACAAGTACAAACGTGGTTGTAACTTTTACAGGTGTTAATTTAGTAAACTTTGGGCCAGTAGGCTTTGATATGGTTACAGAAAAAGGATGGTATTGGCCAGATCCAATAATAGAAGCAATTAAGAATGGTAATTCAGATGTTTCAGGCTTTAAATTTTCTCCAAAACCAGAAATTGATTTTTCTACTGAAGGTTCTTTCGGATTTTTAACTGGTGCTGCCATTAGTAATTATCCTAGTATAACCATCACAACTACCAGTTCTCAATATGATCAAGTGGTTAAGGATTTAAATCAATCATCTTCCTTAGGATTAAGCTTTCTTGGTATTCCATTGGGAATTAACGCTTCTGAATCTAGTTATTCACACTCTGTAACACAAGACTCTTCAAATCAAACTATAACAATTACGTTTAACCCTCCAGAAAAAGTATATGCTGATTATGTTGCAGACTCAACTGCATGGGTACTTGGAGTACAGACAAATTATCCTTGCGCTGATGCCAATTCATAAAAAAAACTTTAAATTATGAAAAGACATTTGATTTGCTAATCATTAAAAATTACTATACCGTATAGTAATTAATACAAAGTAAGATATATAAGTTAATAGCATTTTTCTGTATAATTATAATCATACCTATAATTTCTACAGAAAAATGCTTTTTTATATTTTCTATTCTATATTGGTAAAATAGGCATTGCACAATTTACACTTTGTTCTAAGTCAGACACTTTTGATTCATTTACAGCTTGTTTCAATTCATCAATGGTAAAGCCCTTTAGTTTTTCAGCTAATTCAGGATTGTTACCAACATAATCTAAAAAGTCTTTAGCGTTTTCAACAGACATGATTTCACCTCCCCTTTATATAATAAAAGCAACTAAAAAGTAAGCTTGTACTTACAATTTTATTACTCTGAAAACTAATGTTAATGGTTAATTATTATAATTATTAAAGATCAAGTAAGTTTTTGAACACTTTTAGATAGCTTCTGCTAACAGGTATTTCTTCTTTTAAATTCTTTATCTTCAATAAATATGTACTGTTTACATCAGGTATAATTTCATCTACTTTTTCAATGTTTAC
>JAUZPI010000212.1 GCA_030706015.1 Bacillota bacterium | reverse complement strand
GAGAGATATGCTGGCTTAAATAAATTAGGAGGGTGTGAGATTTGATTGTGGAGTTTAATAACTAACGAATTTCAGAAGATAGTTAAAAAGCGAAGATTTATAGTGACAACTCTTATCTTTTCTATATTACTTTTAATTATAAGTGTTGTTATCTATAGTGAAACAAATAAGACAAATTGGCAAAGAATTCAGGAATATCAAGATAATATTAAAGGGGAAAAAGAGTATTTAAAGGTTACCTCAAATCCTCAGGAGGCTGAGAGAGCTAGACAGGCCATAAGACAGCTGCAAGGTATGATAAGGCAGTTATACCAGGATGAGGATGAGCGAAAATTAGACTGGAGAAAGAGACTAGAGAATAAGATACAGGATGAAGAAAAAAAGAAGAGCAGCATAGATGTTGCTTCAGATAATACCAAGATAGAGGAATGTAATAAACAGATATTAACGTACAGATATGCTCTCGATAATGATATTAAAAACATTGATGACAACTCAGCAGCCCCAGCTATAGATGCTATTGAGTTTATTGTTGATAATCTAGGGGTAATATTTATTCCACTGATTATTGGAATTATAGTGCTTGATTCTGTTTCTGGAGAGTGTACAGTCCCTACCATGAAGATGCTTTTAACAAAGCCAGTATCTAGAGGGAAGGTACTATTATCGAAATATATATCTTCAACCATAGCAGCTGTAATTGCGATTATAGGATCGGAGTTAGTAGCCTACATTATACTGGGAGCAATAAAAGGCTTTGGCAGTGCTAATGAACCTATGGTGGTAGGTACTAGATATGAATACAATCTAATGAAAGCAATAAAAGGTGGATATGGTGTGTCTGCCATATTAGGAAGCTCGTACATAATACCCATGTGGAAATATATCGGAGAAGTATTGCTTATGCAGCTATTATTTATTGCTGCATTCACAGCTCTATGCATTTTTGTATCTGTAATTATTAAGAATGTGACAATGTCCATGGGGATTGGGATTGTTGCAACGATAATAATAAGTTTCATTTCTTTTCAGTCTTTGGAAAGTAATGATACAGGCTCTTCAAGCGGATTCCTTGGGACTGTATGCAAATATGCAATAAACACCTATAGTATGCCAGGAAAGATTATTTCGGGGGACATAATTAAGCAGATGAATAACCCTAATATTTCTGTAGAGTTTGCAGTAATAGTAATTTTGCTCACTGGATTAATAAGCTATATACTGTCACATTTGTTATTTGTAAAGAGGGATATGCTGGTTTAATAAGTTTTGAATTATGAGGTAAATAAACAAGCATTAAGTGTAAGGAAGGAGATTAAATAAATGAGAAAAATGAAATTATTAACTGTAACGGTGGCGTTGATAGGCGTGATGGCTTTAGCATCAGCTTGTGGAGGAGATCAAACAGCTTCTTCACAAAATGGTAAGAATAAAAAACCAAATGATGCATCAACTATTCAGGTTAGTGGAACAGTAAAAACAAAAAACACAGAGAATATAGTTTTGAACATGCCGATGGATGCTACTGCTAAGATTACAAATGTTTTTGTAAAGAATGGTCAAGAGGTTAAAAAGGGAGATAAATTGTTTGAGATGGATTTATCAGATTACAATGCAGCTATAAATAAACAGCAAAATCTAATAGATATAGAATATTTAAAATTAGATAAGATGACAGACTCTGATCAAAAGAAGTTAGAGAATAAGAATATTGATGGATTGACGGATGAATTAAATAATATAAAGGGAAAGTTGAATAAGCCATACATAAATAGCAATAATGTGGTTTGTGATATGGAGGATGCAGTTGTAAGTGACATTGGGTATGTAAAGGGAGATAATATAAATTCTCAGCTTAAGCTGCTAAGTTTAATGGATTTAAAAAACATTGAAATAGAAGCTAAAATTCCTGAGGAAAATACTAATGATGTTAAAGTTGGACAAAGTGTAACTATAACAACTCAATCATATTCATCAAAAACATATAAAGGTAAGGTTGAGGCAGTAGGAAAAGAAGTTATTAAGAGTGAAAAAGAAGATGATACATATATTCCAGTAAGTATATCCATTGATGATAATGACGGAAATCTATTGCCTAATGCTAGTGTGGATATTGATATAAATCGAAAATAAACAGAGTTCTTAGCGTCAAAGACGCTTAGAAATCGTTATCCAGGGACGTAGCAGCCGTTATCTCCCGCTTAAAGAAGCGGGAGTATTACGGCTGGTAGTCATCGGATAAAATAATTTTACAGCCATTCGCTATTAAGGATATGCTGATGTATAAGGTGACAATCTAGTTAATTTAGTGGATTGTCACTTTTTTCTTGTATTTTATTTGTGAAATAACAGATACTATTAACACAAAGCTATTAAAACAAGATGCTTATACTTAACCAGGTGTATCAATATGAGTATTTTGTAGGTAAATAGAAATATATTAAAGAATAGAGAGTTAATCTGTCGAAATTGACGTAAATAACTCTGTTTTAATGATTTTATGTGATATTATATTACATGTCGCTGCGGTTCAGCAGAGATGAAACAACAAATGTAAATCAATAAGTTGAAAATAATAAAAAAACTTATTGACAAACACAAAGATGTTTGATACAATATAAAAGCTGTCAGATGACAGCGAGAACAAATTGGTCTTTGAAAATTAAATAGATATCATGAAAAGTCAGCAATTCTTTATGAGAATAAATTAAGTGATAACTTAATTGAGTACAGATTAAACTTTTAAATTGAGAGT
>JAUZPI010000211.1 GCA_030706015.1 Bacillota bacterium | reverse complement strand
CAGTTATTTATTAATCTGCCTAATCAATAACAATAGGAGCCCTATGTGGGACAGACCTTGTTGGTGCAAAACCAAATAGTGATTCATCAAGCTGATGAAGACACAATCTCAACGTGAGAGCTTACGATTATGTATTCATCGGGTGGATGAAGACCGAATCTCCGCGTGAGAACACGCGATTACGTCTTCATCGGGTGGATGAAAACCGAATCTCCGCGAGAGAACACACGATTACGTCTTCATGGGGGGTATGCGGACACAATCCTTCTTTATTACATGAATATGAAAAATGCTCTGCTTCATTATTGAAGCAAAGCACCCACGATCTCATTAACATGTATAAAATTAATTTCCTAATCATTATGTCCAATAAAGTTGAAACTTACAACTTCATCGAACAATATTTTACACAACTGTTCTACACTTTGCTAAGTATAGCCTGTTGTACTGTCCCGAAAGTTTTTAAAGAAGTAAAGTCAATACCAGCAGATATAATTTTCGTCGCTAATTCAGGTCGAATGCCTGTAAACATGGTACTTACACCTAATAAATCAAGAACTTCATAAATATTAAAAATTCGACTGGCAACCTCGGTATCAATCGTTACCAATCCTGAAAAATCAATAATAAGGCACTCTATATGGAGTTCACTAATCTTGGGTATTACATTGTTCATGATATGTTCATTTCTATTCAAATCAAACTCCCCAATTAACGGGAGAATTGCCATACCATTTTGTATAGGCACAACAGGTGATGATAACTCAGTTATTACTTTTTGATTTTTTTTATTCGTTTCATTTGCTAATCGTTCCCGATCGAGTATTGTTTGAGAAATACTTAAGTCGAGCAGATAGCTGATACGGTTATTTACAAAAACAACTTCCTCTGTAGAAAGGCCTTGATTCATTGAAGTTTTGGTAAGCATTTTTATGAATTGTAACCGAGTTTCAGCATAAGGCTTTATGAGACTGGAAATGTCATCGATTTGAAAATTTATTTCAGCTTCAGTTTGATCTTGATTTTTTTTGTACCATTCAATAAACTCTACCGCAACTACTTCATCTGCTGTATTTAACGTAGTCCCTAAGAAATCCAAAAATTCACTATTGGTAATTACTGCTCTTTCAATAACCTCAATTGGTAACTCAATTTCTAATTTCCCTATATTATAATCAACGATTTCTCTGCTTATTGACTCCGCATTTTGATTTATATAATTTGAAAATCTTTCAATCGGATTCACTAAAATTACGCCCCTTTGTAAAACAATATTCATAAATCTGAATTTACTAGATTTATTTCGTTTCATAAACTTTTCAAACTTTTCTCTCATTATAACATTTATACCTTATTCAACATGCTTTGTTCAATAAATAAAAACATTTTAATGACTGTATTGTAGGGTTAATTCGTATTGTTAATCATAATTAAGGATTTCATAACTACCCTGGTTCGCTCGCACAATAAGAAAACGGCTGCACAATAATGGCAGCCGAATTTTTTAAAAAAAGCGTAGGTGATACTCTATCATAATTCCAATGTCATAAATACGCTATTTGGATCCTCCATGTAATCCGAAAACGGCTTACAATATCGGAAACCGAAACTTCCATATAATCTTCTTGCTGGTACGAAAGAATCCATTGACCCCGTTTCCAGACTTAACCGTCGATAGCCACGTAGCTTTGCTTCTTCAATGATGTGTTGAAGCAGCCGTCTTGCAACACCATTTCTTAAATGTGATGAAGACGTTCGCATTGATTTTAACTCTCCATGTTCACCATCAAGTTCTTTAAGTGCCCCGCAACCAGCTAATTCATTTCCTTCCCATGCACTCCAGAATGTAATCTCTGGTCTTTTCAATTGTTCAAGATTTAGCGCATGTATACTTTCTGGTGGGGAATTCAATGCCATACCATGAAGATGCTCCCTCAACAATTCAGCAACTTCAGATCCACTTAAATCATCAATTTTAATATCCATAAGAAATCCCCTCACTAGTCTCTATAATTAGAAATATTTACAATTTAATCCTATATATACTCCCTCTTACTTTCAACATTTATGTCAGGGAATCTCACAATCTCTAAATTTTTAAAATTAGTTAACTTCTGTTTATAGAATGAATAATACAACACAAGTAACCAAATAAAAGAGTTTTTCGTCTGTATTATAAATGGTTCAATATGGGAGGTCTTTTTATGTTAAAAAGAGCTGCACTTATATTTATCACAATTGCATTTTTTAGTTCTTTATTAATGGGCTGTGGGGATTTGCAGAGCAAACCACAAAAAATAAATGAAGTTGCAAAAATAAAATATAGCGAGGTTACAAAAATAGTATTTTCTGATGGGAGAGGTAAAAATAAACCGTTTACTCTTGAGGATAAGAAGAAAATAAAGGAGTTTATTAAACTTATGGCCAGTTATGTTTTAAAAAAAGACAAGGAACACGTAGATTCTGTAGGCTGGGTTCATCGTGCAGACTTATATAACGGAGATAAAAACATTATAAGTATTACATTCACAAAACCTTTGGAAATAGACGGGGAATATTACGACATTGTAAAAGGGCAATTAAGGAATGAAAATATTGATAACTTTATTAGGTCTGCAAACCCAGCTTGGAAATAGACCTACTGGTTATCCCACTGTTTGTTCTAAATTCTTTATATTCAACAATGCAATAAGGATTTTGACCTTCTTCAAAAACTGACCCGTTACTTATTTTTTTGATTCTATGCTATCGCAACTTCCCTTTCGT
>JAUZPI010000210.1 GCA_030706015.1 Bacillota bacterium | reverse complement strand
TCTTGTATGCTTCGTGTATAAAAAGTCAAAGCAATGTGTACCACTAGGGGATATTCTATTAGAACTAAAGATTGCCTAAATATTTTAAAAATATATTGTGTAAAATTGGATACGTGTTTTTATCTTAAATGGATGCTGTATCCTCATGAGGATATTATATCAACAATAGGTAATTTAAAATTAAAAATTGCCTATCTAAAGTTAATAATAGAAAAATATTAAAAGGAATACTAAGGGAGCTAGAGATAGAAAACACCACAGATGTAATGATTTTAATTGATAAGTACGATAAAATTGGTCAGAAATGCTTTGAGGATGAGCTTGCAGGTATTATTGGCGATGAAAAAAGTAAATATTTAACCAGGATATTTAATATCCAAGGGACTAATGAAGAAATACTAGAGGAACTATTGAAACTTGATATTAATAATGAGTGTTTTACTGAAGGAATAAATGAACTAAGTCAGGTTAAATCAATGCTGGAGGACATAGGTGTAGATAGAGGACAATTTAAAATAAATCTAAAGATTATTAGAGGACTGGATTACTATACTGGAACTGTTTTTGAAACAATACTTGTAGGGAATGAAGACTATGGCTCAATTTGTTCAGGTGGAAGATATGATAATTTAGCAGAAAACTATACAGACAAGATATTACCAGGTGTGGGTATTTCAATAGGAATAACCAGATTGTTTTTTGTATTAAAAGAAATAGGTTTTATAGAGAACTATAAAATAAAAAATAAATTGGATTATTTAATAATTCCCATTGGAGATACCATAAGCTACTGTATAAAGGTAATGAGATACCTAGAGGAAAAAGGCTATGGGGTATCAGTATATTTTGAGGATAACTCAATAAAGAAAAAAATGAATTTTGCTAATAAATTAGGTGTAGAAAATGTAATATTAATAGGAGAAGACGAAATTATAAATAACCAAGTAAAAATAAAAAATATGAGGATTGGAAATGAAAAGAAGGTTGATTTAACCTATATAGTAGATTGATGTGGTTAACATCAATCAGTGAAACTCACCACAGAAATGGAGGCCACTGAAAAACTAGTAATGTAAAACCGTCATCGCGAAAGTGATGGCGGTTTTACTTTTAAAAAAAAGACCATAACAAAAAGGATTTTCGAGAGTTATGTCGAATATATAACTTAGATATAAGTTATGTTATTGATTGAGAGGGATAAATCAGATGATAAAGGGTCAGCAGCAATTTGTGGTGAGTGCATATCAAGGATTATATGACATTATAATTCCAAAGGACAATTTTTTAAGAAAGCTTAATGATTTAGTTGATTTTTCGTTCATCTACGATGAACTGCTGGAGAACTATAGTGTTGACATGGGACGTGGTGCCAAGGATCCTATCATGCTATTTAAGTATCTCATATTAAAGACTACCTATGAATTATCCGATGAGGATGTAGTATCACGAACACTCTATGATATGTCATTTAAATACTTCTTAAACTTAGCGCCAGAGGAAATCAATTTGATTCATCCTAGTACATTAACAAAGTTTAGAAAGCTGCGCTTAAAAGATATGAACTTACTCGACTTATTAATTAAGAAAACAGTAGAAATCGCTATCGCTAATGGAGTTTTGATAAGCAAGACTCTTATTGTTGATGCCACACATACTAAAGCAAGATATAACCAGAAGTCTGCACAAGAAGTTTTACTGGAGCGTGCAAAGTCCTTAAGAAAAGAGATTTACACGATTAATACTGAAATGAAAGAAAATTTCCCTGAAAAAGTAACAAGCGATAAACTTGAGGAGATTATTGAGTATTGTAGGGATTTGGTAAGTGTTGTAGAATCTACACCTGAGCTAACAGTATATGAGAAGGTTAAACAACGACTCAATTTTTTGAATGAGGCTATTGAAGATGATCTCGAGCATTTAGCACTCTCGACTGATGAAGATGCCCGTGTAGGGCATAAGACCGAGGATTCTTCATTTTTTGGATATAAAACACACATTGCAATGAGTGAAGAACGTATAATCACAGGTGCTGTCGTTACAACAGGTGAAAAAACTGATGGTAAAGAACTTCAAAGCTTGATAGAAAAGAGCCAAGAAGCAGGCATGACAGTTAATGAGATAATTGGTGATACTGCTTATTCAGAAAAAGGAAACTTAGAATATGCAAAAGAAAATCAAATAAGATTAATCTCAAAGCTAAATCCAATAATTTCGTGTGGAGCTCGTAAGAAAGAAGATGAATTCCAATTTAACAAAGATGCTGGAATGTTTGTTTGCCCTGCCGGGCATATGGCTATAAGAAAAGCCCGACAGGGCAAGAAAGGCCAAGGCAAAAATCAAGTTACTACGTACTACTTTGATGTTAATAAGTGTAAGTATTGTTCTTTGCGAGATGGTTGCTATAAAGAAGGTTCTAAATCCAAAACATATTCTCTATCTATAAAATCAGATATTCATAAAGAGCAGATGGCTTTTCAAGAAACGGAATATTTTAAACAACGAGCAAGAGAGCGATATATGATTGAAGCTAAAAATAGTGAACTCAAGCATCAGCACGGCTATGATGTAGCAATATCGTCGGGCTTAATTGGCATGCAGGTGCAGGGAGCACTCACAATATTCACCGTCAATATCAAGCGAATTATAAAGCTCCTAACGGAGCAATAGGCTTTAAGATGCATATAAAAAAGAAAGAAACACGAAGTATTTCACAAATGATGAAATATTTCGTGCTCTTGTTAGGTCTTAATTCAATGTTCACAGAAAAAGCGGAGCTTTTTCAGTGGCCTCC
>JAUZPI010000021.1 GCA_030706015.1 Bacillota bacterium | reverse complement strand
CGCACGGTGTATTTTGAAATTTTATTGGTCGGGGTGACAGGGATTGAACCTGCGACCTCATGGTCCCAAACCACGCGCGCTCCCATCTGCGCCACACCCCGATTCATCATCATCTTGGAGATTTTTTCTTTCGCTCCCCTGACGACAAAAACTATTCTACACTATGTATCTAATTTCGTCAATACTTTTTTTCATCTTTTTATTAAATTATTTTTATTATGGTATATTAATTGATTTATCAGGGCTGAAAGCATATATTTTAACACTTTATCCTTAATGCATAATATTTTTTTAAAGATATTTTAAAGAATAATTCTAAAAAAATTCTTTAAAACATCTTAAAAATTGCAATATTACAAGCTTGACACTTTGTACACTTTTTCTAATAAAAAAATGTACTTCATGATATAAAAAATATCCTACTACAATGAACGTATATGTGCTTCTATTTTGCCTTCATTTATATCAATAGTAGCAAAACTATTATTTTCATTTCTTGAGAGAGAAGTACTTCCCGGATTAACAAACCATATTCCCTCTTCAAAAGCTATTTGGGATATATGAGTATGTCCAAATAAAGCAATATCAGCTCCTACCTCAATTGCTTTATATTTTAACTCAGTAAGATCTTTCTTTACATTATAGTTGTGACCATGGGTAATAAAAAACTTCTTACCACCAATACTCTCCACCCTATCAAAAGATTCATATACATTAAAATCACAATTTCCTCTTACTGCTATGACTTCACCCTTGTAATAGGTTGATATTTCTTCAACATCCTGAACATTATCTCCTAGATGAATTAGCAAATCTACATCAGATAAATATTCCATTGCTTTTCTTATCATATAGTGCTGCCTATGTGTATCGCTTAATACTCCAATTCTCATATACTTCACCTCCTTACGTTATAGTTCTAAGGTTTTCCTCCAACATTTTTAATGCCTTACCTCTATGGCTTATGGAATTCTTCTCTTTAGAAGTCATTTCTGCAAATGTTTTATTAAACTGAGGCACATAAAAAAGTGGATCATACCCAAAACCATCTTTGCCTCTTTCTGACTCTGTTATATACCCATCTGTCTCCCCTTGTACCTTAATCACCTTATTGTCATCAACAATAAGAATTATAGCACAAATAAATTTAGCCCTTCTTTCTTCAAAGTTCTTTCCACTAAGTAACCCAATAAGCTTATCGTTGTTTTTCTTATCATTTCCGTGCTCTCCTGCAAATCTAGCTGAATACACTCCAGGTGCTCCACTAAGAATGTCTACAGCAAGACCAGAGTCATCTGCTAATACCATAGAATCTTTATTTAACTTATATATCTCACTGGCCTTTTTATAAGCATTTTCCATAAAAGTAGTTCCATCTTCATCTACGTCTATATCAATCCCAGCCTCTTTTAAGGATACTACTTCATATGGCAAATGTTCTATTATTTCCTTTATCTCCTTTATTTTATGTTCATTATTACTAGCTACAATTATCCTTTTCATTTCTTCACCTGTTCCTTTAAAACTTATTCCAAATCTATATTAAAAAGCTCGTCTCTCTCTGGAGGACCAACCTTATATTCAGTATTATTTTTTACTAGTATACCTTCCCTATCAGTAATATTGCCTATTATTGTTGCTTTTATTCCATTCTTCTCTAATAATGATACAAGCTCTTTTCCTCTTTATGTAGTATAATCAACATGCTTCGGGACGATATAAATCTTAAAGGATCTACATTAAGCTTATCACATAACTTTCTAGTAACATTACCTATAGGCATAGCCTCAGAATACACTCTAAAACCATTACTACAATTTATATTAACAGCTAATTTTCCTGCCTTCATTTAAATCTTCATCTCCTTGTTAATATAAACAAGCACAAATTCATGCTATTTATCATATTATCTTATATAGCAATAATTCTTGGTGGTGTATTCTTTTTGAGGTATATCGGACCTTTCTTAAGATCAAATACATTGGATGCAGATAATATTAAAAACCAACTCTTTCATCTTGCAAAAGAATCCTTAAAGGACTTAGTGTTAAAATCGAAATGCGGGATACCGATTAAGTTTAGTGAGTTAAAGACAAAAAATATCCCCAACAATGATATTAGCATATTTAAGGCTTTTTCTCCACTGCTATGCTTATACAAAAAAGGCGATAATAAATTTGAATTAATAGATGGTGAATTGATTTGGAATGAGAAGAAGTTTAAAAAAACCATAGTTATTTCTGGAAATGCCTTTATGACTTTATCAATACTAGAACTAGCAGATTACTATAAAAAATTTAAAAACATACACCCTAATAAGTATTACTTATCATCAATCTATACAGCTGCAGCAAAAAAACAGCTTGAATTTTATGCTGCTAATCTCAGAAACTTTGAAGGGGTATTTGTCGATAAAAAAGACATCTCCGATAGCGTTACTCAAGAGATAAAACTTGAAGAGAAAAATAATAAATTTAAATTCTCTGATCAGGCACTATTAATGGCTGCATATTACAAATATGCAAACAACAATGAAGATAAGGAAAATGAATCCTATAAAATGTTTGCACTTGATATCTTCAATATGTTTCTTCAATTTAGAGATGAAATATATGCATTACCCATGAGTGACCTGCTTACATTATGCCTAGCATTAAACATTTTTTATGAGTATTCTGGCACGATTGAGGCTAAAGCACTTCTGCTGGATATTTTTGAATTTACGATAGATAAATATTTCTTGAATCAAGTTACCTGTAGGGATGACTTATTTACACAATGTATGCTTTGTTTGAACTCTATTATGCTTTATAAATCTACCAATTTGTCAAAGTTCAAAGATTACTTGTCCTCACATATAGAAAAGCTTATTGAATTATATGACCACAATTACGGTATTTTTTCAAAAAATCCTACTGAAAAACTTGAAGAATTTTCATGCGAAGAAATAATGCTTTATGTTATTAATCTGCTAATGTATTATGAGTTAGAATCTAGCACAAATGACATAGGCTCAATATTAGCAGATGTTTTTAAACATCAAGTTATTAATTCTGGAATCATTGGAAGCTGGCCGGATCCTCCAAATCTTGATGATCCAGAAAGGTATAATAATTGCTCATTTAAATCTGAAGATTTAATAGGAGATCAGCACTTTAAATTATCCACAATACCTTCACCTGAAACTTCTGAATTGGCACCGCTATTTATTAAAAGTGTTGTTTATAATAGAAAAAAAGAAAGCTTTATACAAAGTAAATCCAGTTTTGACGGCGCCAAAAATACTTTCCTCTTCTTTTTGCTTATACACCTATTGGATAATAAAAACATCATGGGTGAGTAGTAAAAAAGATTATAGTATTCTTTTTTTCAATATAACAATCAAGCTCTATGCTGTTTATACAATACGGCATAGAGCTTAGTTTATCTGAACAATTTTTTCTTCATCGGGATAAATACTGTTAATTATGACATTTCCATTTTTATCCACACTTAAATCATGTATATAATTTTTCTTGCATGTTATTAGATTTTTAAAGAAAAGTGGTATAATGACCATATCATCGAGTAAAATTGTTTGAGCTTTTCCATATACAACCCTCTTATTGGGTTCCCCACCAATTCTCATAGTATCCATTAATCCATTGTATATATAATTATCATAGCCTGTAACATTGTATTGTGAATTAGTCTCCCATTGTGTTAAAAACGCCTCAGGACTATCGTAATCGCCCTTATAATCAGTAAGTAGTATATCATATTCATCATTGTTAATAAGCTTCCTTAACTGTTCCTCATCACAAGGCTTCTTTCTTATTACCATCTCACTATATGATGAGTTGTCAATAACCTGCCTAATATTATCTATAATATAGCTGCTTATTTTATTATTTTCTGTTGTATCAAGATAAACTATTGTAATGGCTTGGTTCACAGGAAGATTGGATTGTTTTAAATATTCTAAAGCCTGAGTTCTATTTTCATTTACTCGTAATAAATTACCACTTTCAGGAGCACCATTAGTTGTATCTGGTATATATGATAATGCTGCCCTTACAAAATCATCTCCCATTTTACTGCAAAGATCTTTCCTGTTAATAGATTCATTTATAGCCTTTCTGAAATTCTTATTGCTGCCAGCGCTACTGTTTTTTAAATTGAATTTTAAAGCTGCTCCAATACTTAATTTTGTGATAGCAACCTGCTTATTATTTAGTAGATTTTCATATTCACTGGCAGGAGGATTAGAAAATACATCTACACTATTCAATGGTTCAAAGGCTGCCATTGCTGCATTATTGTCATTGGTGGTTATACATATCTTAGAGCTTCTAATATTCCCCTTATCCCAATACATGCCGTTTTTTACCAGCATTACGTTTTTATTATCTGCTACATTATTGATAGTATATGCCCCAGAATATTTAATTTTATTGTAGCTGCTTTTCCATTTTATCAGATTTTCATCGAATTGCCTTAGACAGTATTGAGGCTCACTTAAAATATCTATTAATGAAGCATCTTTATTATACAACCCAATTGAAAGAGTTCTTCCATCCTCAGAGGCACTAATTGCTACTTTGCTAAAATCCCCTGTTTTTCCCTGGTTGAAATCTTTAGCTCCGACAATACAATATAACTCCTCAGCATATTTGTTATTGTAATGAGGAGATAATATTGCTGAAAAAAAACCAACGAAATCATTTGCAGTTATTGGGGTTCCATCACTCCAAGCAGCATCGTTCCTAATTTTAAAATTGTAATGACATCCATCTTTACTAATCTCCCACTTTTCTGCTATACCAGGTGCTATTTTGATTTTACCTGCCTTATTATCCTTTGTTTCATTATCTATCTTTACTAATCCTTCAAAAAGTGAATATAACAACTCCTCTCCTTCGTTATTATCACCACCTATTAAATCTAAATCACTTGGAAGCTTTTCTATGCTGTATACTGTATAATCTCTTTCTAAACTAACTTTCTGTTTTTTCTCAATACACCCCTGCAGCGGTAGTATTATTACAATAAGAAAAAAACATATTATTTTTTTTATTGCACTCATTATTATCCCTTATTTCGAATTTTTTTCTTATTTTTATTATTAGCATTGTACAAAAAAATAAACACAGTAAATTAGATTACGCTGTGTTTATTTATCATATTTGAAACTTATTGAGGAATATATTCGTGAAAACTAAATTTTTTATGATTAAATATGGCTTCTGCCTTTAACAATAATCCTAAATGCCTTTTCAAAAATTGAATTCCATTTTCCAACTTTATTTTTTTTAAGTTTGCTTTATCTTTCCTCCTAAATACTACTCTATCAAATATCCCTGTTGTAATATAAACTCCTTTATCCACGAAATTTTCTTCCATATACTGCATTAAACCTATAAAATCATTTTGAGACACCATATCTGTTCTGTGATATTTTATAATTATATCTTCTCTTGTTCCAATTATTTTGATAACTAATATATTTGAGCTTCTAAATAATACCTCATAATTGATATTATTTTCCCAGCAATTTTTAGCAATACATTTAAATATAGTGCTTATAGTGATTTTATTTAGTTTTTTTTGAGCCTTCGCCACTTCTTTTCTCCTAAGCTTTAAATAAACTAAATCAATTATTGTATACAAAAAAAACGCCTCCTATCCCAGGATTAAAAGGAATATATTAATATGTTTATTATCTACCCTATTATTTATGTATTTTAGTTAGAGCATAATAAATAAACTTGAGTTTTTTGTGATATAATGACTTTAGTTAAATTTTCTAAGGAGGTTCATGAAATGTTACTAGCGGTACAGATAATTGGAATTATCTCAATGGTTACATTTGTATTTATTGGCATATGGGGATTTATAACCATAACTCAAATATACGGTGAAATAAAGTATAAAAACCGTCTTATGGAAAAGTTAATTAAAAATATCGCTACACTTTCTTCATCAGTTGATGGTTCCATAGATACAAATTTAAAGGAAGAAAACATTAATAGTGATTCCACATTAGTTACTTTCTTGGAGGATGATCCCAATCGCATTTCTAATGAAATTTCAACTGCTGATGATGATAATAATTCTATACTTAATATAATTGATGAAAAAAATTAATAAAAGGCTCTGGGACACATTAACAGCTCGGTGCTACAAAATTAATAATGAAAAAAATAAAAATCCTATATAAATGCTGATATACAACTATTTATATAGGATTATTTTAATTAAAACACATCTTTAAACATAAAGAAAATAGTACCTACAGCTATAAGCGAACAACCTAATGTATATAATATACTTTGTTTTAATTCGTTCTTATCAAACATTTTAATTGCCCATACTAGCATTGTAATAACAAAGAGTAACTGAAATGTTTTATAATCTCCGCAGTATACAATATATACAATATGATAAGTGGTAAACATAGTACATATTAAGCTGAGCAATGTTAAAAAAACTAAAACCCACCCTAATATGTTAATACATTTTTTCATTTTATTTTCCCCCTACGATGACCTAGTCATAATAGTAAACCTTTTTTATTAACCTGTAAATACTTTAACTGTAAACTTTTTTTAAAATTTACTCCTTTATTCAATCATATTCTATAATACTAGCTTAGAAAATAAATTGCCACATAACCATTTCTTGTTAATATGCTAAATATTCTTCAACATATTTTGGAATTCCTCTTCAGTTATAACCGGAACACCTAGTTGAACCGCCTTATCATATTTTGATCCCGCATCACTGCCAACGAGAACATAGTCGGTTTTCTTGCTTACACTTCCTGATACTTTTGCCCCTAAGGACTCCAATTTTTCCTTAATCTCCGTTCTGCTATAGTTTTCAAGCGTTCCTGTAGCTACTATAGTTTTGCCCATAAAAGGATTTTCAATCACTATATTTTCCTCATAGACTGGTGTTACACCCAGTTGCAATAATTCCTGTATACTGTTTATTATCTTTTCCTGCTTAAAAAATTCTAGAACACTTCTAGCAACTATATCTCCAATGTCCTGTATTGAAATCAATTCCTCAAAGCTTGCATTTTGAATGTTCTGTAAAGTTTTAAATCTTTTTTCTAGGTCTTTAGCTGTCTTCACTCCAACATTCGGAATGCTAAGAGCATATATAAAGGCTGATAGTTCACAATTCTTACTTTTTTCTATAGAATCCAATAAGTTCTGTGCCTTTTTGTCACCGAATTTATCAAGGCTCAACAGCTGTTCCTTTGTTAATCTGTATAAATCGGAAATTGACTTAATGTCTAGCTTCTCGAAAAGCTGTTCGGCAGTTTTTTCACTAAATCCCTCAATGTTCATGGCCTCCCTGCAGCCAAAGTGAACAATACTTTTAACCATTTGTGGCTTACAAGAAAGAGAGTTTTCGCAAAAATAATGTACTCCGTCTTGAACAATTTCGCTCCCACAGTATGGACATAGTTCTGGCGGCTGAATTTCTGTTCCTTCAATACCTTCTTCCTCAGAAACGCCCATTATTTCTGGTATAACATCATTAGATCTGCGTACAAATACCTGACAGCCAATCTTTACACCTTTTCTCTTAATATCATCCATGTTATTTAGGGTTGCTCTTTTAACTGTGACCCCTGCTAATTCAACTGGTTCAAGGATAGCTGTCGGTGAAACTCTTCCGCTTCTTCCTACATTCCATTCTACATCTAAAAGCTTTGTGGTTGCTTCCTCAGCCTCAAATTTAAACGCAATAGCCCATTTAGGGAATTTTACAGTGTACCCAAGATACTCCCTTGTTTTCATATCATCTATGGCGATTACTATACCGTCTATATCATAATCCAAATCATCTCTTATACTTCCTATGTACTCTATTTCTTTTTTTATTTCATCAATTGAGTTAACTTCTCTAATATAATTATCTATAGGAAATCCCATTTCTTTAATAAAATTTAGCATTCCCATATAGTTTTCGAAGGGAGTCCCCTCGTTATAACTTACATCATAAAAAAAAGCTGATAAATTTCTTTTAGCTGTTTCTTTTACGTTTAAATTCCTTAATGCACCAGCAGCTCCATTTCTAAGGTTCTTTAGAGGCACCTGAGCAGACTTATTATACGCTTCAAATGCACCCTTAGTCATGATAGCTTCTCCATGAATCTCTATTGTTGCATAGTTCTTAATCCTTAATGGTATGGATTTAATTGTTTTTGTTTGGTGAGTTATATCCTCCCCAATAACACCAGTACCCCTAGTTGCTGATTTTATTAAAATTCCATTTTCGTCGTAGGTACAGTTAACTGTAAGACCATCGAATTTTTTTGTAATTATATATTTGACTGGAGGTAATTTATCCCCATGAGTTTTATTATGTTACTCCACTAGTCTTTTATTTCTATTATGCCATTCCAGCACTTCCTCTATAGTTTGAGCTTTATCTAAACTCCAAAGTCTTGCTTTATGAGTGTATTTTTGAAATTCAGGAAGTACCACATCTCCAACTCTTTGAGTTGGAGAATATGGATATACTACGCCTGTTTCTTTTTCCAGACTAGTTAATTCATCATATTTTTTGTCGTATTCCTTATCAGAAACTGAAGGATTATCTAGTACATAATATTCATACGCCAATTTATTTAATTCAACTATAAGCTCTTCCATACGTTTAAACTTTTCTTTATTATTCATACCCTATTACTCCATTCATAAATATACTTCTTTTTACATCAGCTCAAGTGGAGCCATATCAAGCCTTAAATTCTTTATTCCCATGTTATCAAAAGCAATAGTAAGATTAACTACACCTTCTTTTTTCATAACAGCAACTATTGTTCCCACTCCGAACTTAATATGTCGTACCTTTCTGCCCATTACAGCTTCATTCTCAGCTAAGGTTTTAGGACTGCTCTTTGGTACTGAAGTATTTCTTAGTAATTCAGAGTTTTGTTTAGACGCACTTAGGGTAAAAGGATTAGAATCTGACTTTCTTGGAGAAAAATCATTTGTACTTCCAAAAACTACACTGCCTTTATCATTTTGTGTTCCAAAGGATTTATTAGAAGAAAAAGCACGTCCATTTTTTTCCCCAGTTACATATTCTTTTAATTCCTTAGGTATTTCAGCTATGAAATCAGATTCTGCATAAGCTACTGTTCTGCCAAAAACCTTTCTTACTTGTGCTGAGGTCATATACAATGTTTCTTTAGCCCTGGTTATTCCTACATAAGCAAGTCTTCTGGACTCCTCCATTTCCTTGTTGTCATTTAATGATGCCATACCTGGGAAAATACCATTTTCCATTCCTACCATAAATACTAAAGGAAATTCCAAACCCTTAGCACTATGTACAGTCATCATAACTACACTATCTGCATCTTCATCATAATTGTCCACATCTGCTACCAATGTTGTACTTTCAAGAAAAGCTGATAAAGATTTATCCTCTGCACTCTCTTCAAAACTAACGGCAGCAGAAACTAATTCTTGAAGATTTTCGATTCTGGTTTGATCTTCTAACTCATTAGATTTCTTTAATTCTTCTAAGTAACCCGTTTGATTCATTACTTCCTTTATCAAGTCAGAAACCTTGATTTCATCCTTTATTCTAATAAATCCATTTACTATGCTTACGAATTTATTTATGGATGATAAATTTCTTGCAGATAGTGTTGTAATATTATCACTGTCTAATAATGCACTGTATAAGCATTCTTCAATCTCGTCTGCAAAAGCTTGAATTTTAGCTACAGTAGCATCACCTATGTTTCTTTTCGGAACATTAATAATTCTTCTTAGACTCACGTCATCTAAAGGATTGTTTATAAGCTTTAAATAAGCCATAATATCCTTTATTTCTTTTCTGTCATAGAATTTCAAGCCTCCAATTATTCTGTAAGGAATACTTCTTTTTATGAAGGCATCTTCAAATAAACGTGATTGAGCATTTGTTCTATATAAAATAGCTACTTCTTTAAATTTTATTTTCCCACTGTCTATAGCCCTTTTTATTTCATTTGCTATAAACTCAACTTCTTCCAAATCTGAATATGCTCTATATAATTTTATTTTTTCTCCAGCTTCGTTAGAAGTTCTAAGTATCTTTGAATGTATATGAGGATTATTTGCAATAACACCATTTGCTGCATTGAGTATATTAGCCTTTGACCTATAGTTTTCCTCTAGTTTTATTACCTTTGCATTAGAATAATCCTTCTCAAAATCAAGTATATTTTTAATATCTGCCCCTCTCCAGCCATATATACTTTGATCATCGTCTCCAACTACGCATATGTTTTTGTGAGCTGAAGCTAATAGCTTTGCCATCTCATATTGCGCTTTATTGGTATCTTGATATTCATCTATCATAATATATTTAAATTTTCTTTGGTAAAATTCTAACACATCAGGATGCTTTTTAAATAACTCTACTGTTAAATATATTAAATCATCAAAATCTAGAGCATTATTAGCCTTCAGTTTTTTTTGATATAATAAATACACATCCGCAATCTTATTTAATTTATAATTTCTTTCATTTTCTCTTTTAAACTTTTCTGCAGATATTAAATTGTCCTTTTGAGCGCCAATTTTACTTATAACCTCTTGTTCAGTAATATCTTTATCATTAATTTGTACTTCGGCCATACATTGTTTTATAAGTGTCTTTTGGTCATAAGAATCATATATTGTAAAATTCTTATTGTACCCTAATTTATCTATTTCCCTTCGTAAAATCCTAACACAGCTGGAGTGAAAAGTGGAAACCCACATACTTTCAACTACTTCTCCAACTAAAGCTTTAACCCTTTCCTTCATCTCTGCTGCTGCCTTATTTGTAAAGGTAATGGCAAGTATTTGGGAAGGCCATATTTTTAAATCCTCCACCATATATGCTATTCTATGAGTTAAAACTCTAGTCTTGCCTGAACCCGCACCAGCTAATATTAAAATGGGACCTTCTACAGTAGTTGCTGCTACATACTGCTCTTTGTTTAGAAGTTTCTTTAAATCCATATTATTATACACTCCTTAATTTTAACCATACTATAATTATAACATTTATAATGCTGTTTAATCATCTTCAGAATATTAATTATAATAAAAGCACCCCAGATTTTCTACTAGAATGCTTAAGAATTTTCATTTTTATAATCTCCCTTTATTTGAGAAATGATTAATAATATTAACGGCATACCAAATATGAATATCCAATTTACTTTTAATATATAATCTCTCATTATAACTGCATTGACAAAATTATTATCAGGTATCATTCCCAGCATAATGCTTAATGCTGCAAACGGTAGTAGAAATACTTTGAATTCAGGTAATTTTAATGAATATGCAAAATACGCTGAACTTACATAAATGTATATTGCAAAAAAAATAGATGAGTCTACAATCCATGCCAGTAAAAAGATACCTTCTAGATTACTTATAAATCTTCCAGAATATAAAACCCTGGCAACAGCTTGATATGTAAAATTATTGATAATCAGCGGCGGGTAGTCAAGAATTCCTACGTAAAGTATAAAAAAGAAGATTTGCTCAACTATTCCCATAGAAAATCCTATAATGCTGCCCATTTTAAATTCCTTATATCCTCGAACCATAGGGAAAAATACTGCGAACAAGATTAATTCTTGGCAAAAGGTGCTGTACTGCACACCTCCGTAAATAATTTGTTTAACACCTGCACCTGCAATGGGGTATAAAAAACCAAAATTCACCTGCTTCAATGCTAGCATTATCATAATCCCTATAATCACTTTTACATAGGGTTGAGTAAGAAAGGAAACCCTCCCTATAGCCTCAGCTCCACGCTTTGCAATAAAAAAACTTGTGACCATCAAAACGGCATACAGTACTATGGATGGAGTTCTTGGAAAAAACATTTCAGATAATATATCCACATAACTTCTTGAAGCTACCACAGTAAAAGAAAAGGCTGATATGAAAAATAACATGCCAATAATAAAGCCTGCATACCTGCCAAGAAGATTAAAAACAATATCCATCAAATTTTTGTTTTTATATCTTTTTATTAATATGAGTAACATAATATAAGAAGGTATAACTATAGCTACGGATACCGCTGGCAGCATCCACCCTGCATTTTTAGAAACTTCAAACACAAAAACAGGAGTCTGATCGCATATTTTTATTGCAGTAACTACAGTAACTAAGGCTCCATACTCCCTGATACCTAGCTTTCCATCATACTTTGTAAACATTGAACTCCTCCCAAGGACTTAAAATCCTAGTACTGAACGCTATTTATTTATAAAGTTTATGTCTACCATGAATGCAGTAATTGGTATTACCACCAAACTTACTGCTAATAAAACTACGAATATACTAGCAAATCTGTACCCCTGCTTCCAAACCACTTTCGCATGCTTTAAAGTATAATAAGCTATACATAAATATATGAAAATAATTGTCCATTTCATACTTATCTATTCCTCCCATTGTGTATTCTTTTCCTGCTTTAACTTAGGTGGATTCAGCTGTTTTCCAAATCCTTTAATTGTTACCACATAGTTTATGTTAACCTTTGCTTTTGCATAGTGCTTCATCCAATCATAATTATTATATTCATCAAAGGTTAAAAATTTTTTTCGAGCCTCCAATTCCCACAAAAAGGGTTCCCCTTCATATACACTTTGGGTTTTTAATACTAAGTCCCTGGATTTTTCTTCAAAATACTTTTCTATTGATTTCTTAAGTACTTTTTGCTTTTCTAAATCTTCAGGGTAATTTATAAAACTAGTTATACCCAATATATCCACTGAAATTGGCACTGTTACATCTATAACAGGATTTTTCCCATCCAAATTAAGCTTTATTTTGGTTTTTTCATTTTTAAATAATCTTCCTGCAATTTTATCCTTTTTACTTAATGGATCTGGGAGGGATTGAAGAAAGCTTTTAACCTCAGGTTTTGGCCTTAAAAGTATTGCCAATCTGGTCTCGTACCCCGTCAGCTTACCAATCATCTTTCCCCCTTTAAATACTGCAGCTCCAATCATTTGGGTGTTGTTACTAGCCCTTACATCCGATTCTCCCGGTAAGAAATCACCCTGTATATTACTTGTGGCTCCGCCAAATTTATGGGTAGTACCATAAATACTTAAAAATAAGCTTCCACCTTCCTCAGTTCTCTGCATAAATCTATTTAAATTTGAAAAAGGAGGCACAAAACCAGTCTCCACCCATCTCTTTGCCATAAACTCATAAAATTTTTGGGGTCTATCTTCTAAAAGAGGGATATTATTCCTAATAAATTCTTCTGCTTTTTCTCTAACAACCATAAATTCCATTGCCCTTCTCATTTCTCTTTCACGTAAGGCTGCTTCAATATTGTGAAAAAAACGTGTTGATTTTGCTAACTCCTCTGAAACAATAAACACCTTGGAGTGAGCTAAAGATATTCTTCTAGTGGATGTTATACTTACTAGGTCCCTTGCTGCTAATATTCCTGGAGCGTCCATGGATACAATTTCTGATCTTTTTTCTCCAGCTCCTCCAGAGGAACCAGCTTCGGTTCCACCTCCTGCAACAGCCTTTGGATTGGTAATCTGAAAGGTTATTCTTAGTAATTGAGGATTTTGAGCAAAATCAATTCCAATGGCGGCTACATATCCCTCCTCCTCTAATTCCACCTTATCCCAACATGCTGTTATTAGATTACAGCACATAATTAATATGACACTAAAACCAACAACCTTGAATTTTTTCTTCATTTTTATACCCCCCTTTAACTGAGCTATTAGTAATGAAATCTAGGGTACAGGACAATGTATCATTGGATTATTTAAAAATTATGTACATCTATGAATTTTTCTTTTACTATCTGAAATAATATTATAGGGGGAGTGCCAGTAAATTTGATGCCTACGCAAAGTACTATCACACAAGCGTATTCCCTTGTTCCAACTTTTCCATCTGGTTTATTAAACACCTATTCATCCTCCTTAGGTATTTTCTCCCTTATGGCATCCTTAGGATGCATAAATAAAGGCTTAATCCACATCTTCCATACTGGAGGACGAAACAGCATATCCTTCGATGAACGTGTATGAGGTGCCATAGGCGCAATAAATGGCACCCCAAAGGATTTTATTGTTGATAAATAGGCTATTATCATAGTAACCCCTGCTGCCAATCCAAAAAAACCCATAAAATTAGCAATTATCAACAGAAGAAACCGGGTAATCCTCACAGTAAAACTTAAACTTATCTCTGGAATAGCAAAAGAAGCAAGACCTGTCATTGCTATAACTATAACCAATATGGGGCTTACTATATTTGCTTGCACTGCTGCCTGCCCTAGTATAAGAGCACCAACTATGCCTATAGTAGGTCCAATAGGCTGAGGAACTCTGACTCCCGCCTCTCTTATAAGTTCAAAGGATATTTCCATAATAACCACTTCTGCTATAGCTGGAAAAGGCAGCCTCTCTCTACTAGCCGCTATAGCTAATACTAGATCCGTTGGAATCATATCTACATGATAACTGCTGATGGCAATATATGCTGCTGGAGTAAGTAGTGCAACAAAAATAGCTGCCCATCTAATAGCACGAATAAAATTACCATATGCCCATCTTTGATAATAATCCTCTGATGTGTGAAAAAAAGACCAATAAGTTACTGGCAAAATTAAGCATTCAGGGGAGCCATCCATAAGAAGACAAACACAGCCCTGCATCAAGAAGGATACAACTCTATCAGGTCTCTCAGTGGCTAATACACTTGGAACCAAAGAATAGGGTCTCTCTTCTATATGCTGTTCCAGGATTGATATTGTTTGAATTGATTCTACATTAATTTCATTAATTCTAGCTTTCACTGCTTGAATAAGTTCTTGGTCTGCTATATCTTTAATATAGAGTATTTGAATCTCCTTTGGAGCCTTGTTTCCTATAAGTATACCTTCGGTAATCAAATCAGGATCCCTTAGATATTTTCTAATAAGTGATCTGTTACTTTGATCTGATTCCGTGAATGCTTCTTTTGGACCTTTAATTGTATTTTCAGAATAAGGCTTTTCTACAGCTCTATGTTCGTATTGTGTTGTAGCAACTGCAATTACTTCTGCAAAGCCATCTACAAACAAAACTGCATTTCCATCAATAATTTCCTTTACCACTGCATTAAAATTGTTAACCTTACTTACACTTTTTACTGTTAAGACCTTTTCCATTAATACAGCACCAACATCTCCAGTGGTATCTTCCAAACTGACCTGTAACAGAGGTTTAATAATATTTTTTTCTAATGTATCTGTATCTACCATACCTGCCAAATAAGCTATTACTCCCATTTTTGATATGCTCTTAATATAGATCCTTCTTAAAATAAAATCTTTGTTAATCGGATGAGAGAATATCTTCTTTATAGTTATCAGGTTTATATTCAAGTTGTCCGTTAATGGCATATTAAAGGTTTGATCATTACCATCTTTATTTGGGTCATTTCCTGTATTACTTCCAGTTAACTTGCTATTGGATGAATTCAAATATCTCACCACCTTATTTAGCAGATAATATATAAATAATTATTACTTATAATTAAGTATTTCCGACAACTTATGGATTACACATGGAATATTAAGGCTAGATGTCATTTACCTTTATAAATTATAAAAAAAGAGCAATAGACTTTATTTCTCAATAAAATCTATTGCTCTTTTTTAATAAGAAATCTATTTATATGCATCAAATCCGAACCACTTAATTGAAAGTTTTGATAAAGTACCATCTTTCTTTAAATCATCCATTGCCTTCTTTACTGCATCTTGAAGTTCTTTATCTTTTTTCCAACCTTGCTCCTCCACTTATAGGACTTTATCTAAAAACGCCTTTGTTCTTTCTTCTTTTGGATTGCTGAAAATCACCTCTGGAGGGCCTTCTTCTACAATTTTTCCTCCATCCATAAATATAACTCTGTCCGCAACTTCTTTTGCGAAGCCCATTTCGTGAGTTACAACTACCATAGTCATTCCCTCACTAGCAAGATTTTTCATAACGTTCAATACTTCGCCTACTAATTCTGGGTCTAAAGCCGAAGTTGGCTCATCAAAAAGCATTATATCTGGATTCATTGCAAGGGCTCTGGCAATAGCTACTCTTTGCTTTTGTCCTCCAGAAAGCTTTGATGGATAGTAATCCATTTTTTCTTTTAGTCCAACCTTCTCTAAAAGCATTATTGCTCTTTTTTTCACTTCTTCTCTATTTTCTTTTCTAACTAAAATTGGTGCTTCCATTACATTCTGCAAAACAGTCATATGTGGAAAAAGATTAAAGTTCTGAAAAACCATACCCATTTTTGTTGTAATTCTTCTCATAAGTGCTTTATCTTTTCCGTTTAATTCTTCATCTTCTATTATTATTTTACCACCATCTATAGTTTCAAGGTGATTTAAACATCTTAAGAATGTACTTTTACCAGAACCAGAAGGTCCAATAATTACAAGTACTTCACCTTTTTCAACTTTAACATTTATATCTTCAAATACGGTGAGATTGTGAAATTTCTTGGTTATGTTTACCGCTTCAATCATATGCATTTTTTAACACCCTCCTTAGATTAATATACCGATAGCTTCTTTTCTATACTGTTAAATACAGTACTAAACACAGTAGTCATTAATAGATACAACACTGCTGTAGTTGCAAATATTTCTGTAGGCTTAAATGTTGCAGCATATATTTCTTGTGCAGTTCTCATAAGCTCAACCATAGCTATAGTAGAAACTAAAGAGGTATCCTTTAACATTGAAATAAATTGATTTCCAACAGGTGGTATTATTACTCTAAAAGTTTGCGGCAAAACAACCTTAAACATAGTTTGTCCATAAGTAAATCCTAAAGCTTTACAAGCTTCAAATTGTCCCTTATCTATAGAAACTATACCACCACGTATAATTTCAGCCATGTAAGCACCGCAGTTTAAACTCAATGCTATAGTTGCTCCCGTAAACGGAGTAAGTGTAAGGGACGGTATAGTCATTGGGAGTGCATAATAAATAAAGAATATTTGTAATAGTAATGGTGTTCCTCTGAATATCCATATATAAAATGTTGCTATATTTGATATAACTTTATTTTTTGAAATCTTTAATAATGCTAATAATACTCCTAATAGAGAACCAAATATTATTGTTAGTACTGTTAATTCAATTGTCATTTCGCTACCCTTTAATAACACAGGTAACCTTTGCATAACGATGTGTAAATCCATGACTTCTCCCCCTGTAAATTTTTCTACTTTACCAATTACAATACCTTTGATTTTTATAATGTGTACTATTAAAAATAGGCAAAATTTATTACCCTTGAGTAAACAAAATTACTCAAGGGCATATATGTTAACTGCCAGTCATTTATTTATATTCGTCTACACCAAACCATTTAACTGAAAGCTTAGAAAGTGTTCCGTCCTTCTTTAACTCATCTATAGCCTTTTGTACTGCTTGTTGTAAATCTGTATTACCTTGTCTAAATCCGATTCCTATAGGTTCTTTTGTAAGTTTTTCATCAAGTACGCTAAAGCCGCCGCCTTTTTTGCTATAGTAACCAGCTACTGGGCTATCAATTATAACAGCATCTAATCTTCCTATAGTTAAATCATGAAAAGCTTCTGTAGCCTTATCATATTTCTTTAACTCTTTTAGTCCTGTTAGCTTTGAAGCTGCATCGTCACCAGTTGTTCCAAGTTGACAGCCCACTGCTTTTCCTTTTAAGTCAGCTGAACTCTTTATGGAAGTATTTCCATTCTTAACAGCTATAACTTGGTTGATATCAAAGTAAGAGTCTGAGAAAGTTATTTGTTTCTTTCTTTCATCAGTTATACTTAGTGATGATAGTACAATGTCAAACTTTTTAGAGTTTAATGATAGTAATATACCATTCCAATCAGTTGGTACCCACTTTATCTTTACTCCAAGTTTCTTTCCAATTTCATTTGCTAAATCAACGTCAAATCCAACAAGATTGTTATTTTCATCCCTAAACTCCATTGGAGGGAATGAATCATCAACTCCTATAGATAGTTCGCCTTGATTCAATAAGCCCTTAACTTGGCTAGCTCCTGTGCTGGCAGTATTATTAGCATTTTGTCCACATCCTGCAAGTGTTGTTACTGCAAGAGCTAATGTAAGCATTAACATTAAAAATTTCTTCATAAATATCACTCTCCTTGTATTTCCCATGACACTGTAAAAGTCCTTACTATACCTTTACCGCAACATAGTTACATAATGACTATATATGCATTTATTTTAGCTATATTACATTAATAATTATTTTAAACAAATTATTAACGATTTGCTAATTTTTAATGCATACTTTTATCAACTTATTAATTATTAGTAATATATCATATCAAACAAGCAAAATCAATGCTGTTTTTTTATAAATAATCTATGTTTACATTACCGTTACAAATATATATTATTTTTAATAATTATACAAGTACTTATTCGATATTTTTTTACAAATTTCTATATTTTTTTTGTACTAATAATTGATTACTGGCTATAGGAAAAATAACTATTTATATCTTACAAAAACCATAGTACAAGTCTACAAAAATAACAGAAATTCATATGGCGAAAATCACTAATAATCTTAATTTTCCCGCACTCTAAAAATATTTTATTTGTCGATTAATTTTTTCAACACTATATTGTATCCGTCTTTTCCATAGTTTAAACATCTATTTACTCTGCTTATAGTAGCTGTACTAGCTCCTGTATTACTTGCAATATCAGTATAAGTTTGTTTCATTTTTAACATCCTTGCTACTTCCAATCGCTGCACAATTGACTTTATCTCATTTATAGTACATATATCCTCGAAAAATCTATAACATTCTTCTCTGTCTTTTAAACTTAAAATAGCATCACAAAAAAAATCCATTTCCTCTGATTTTAGTATCGATTCAAACTCAGCCATTTACTACACTCCTTTAATTCATCAAGGTTATAGAACTTGTGTATAACTTAAATCATTTCTACCTTTAAACACTTTTATTCTACCATATTTAAATAACAATTTCGAGCATTTTAGTTTTTATTAATTTACAGTCATAGCCTCAATCCTTTATTGTACACATATTAACTTTACACCCTTATCACGTTAAATTGTAATAATATCTGCGCCAATGGAGAAAATAAGTTAAAAATGGTTTGGACAAGACATTACAGCAAAATAATTAATAAAAGCTGCAGATTAAAATCTGCAGCTTTTATTAATGTAATGATTTTTATTAGAAGGTAAATTTAAAATAAAAATGTAAAACAGCCCTTGGGGCTGGGCTGTCTGTAATAAATAAAAAGGGGGCTATTTATTCCTTTTATTTATCTTGCAGGATTATTATATTAAAAAGGTTATAAAAAAGCAAGTATTTTTGCAGAATTTGTTGTAAAATAGTTTTTAAAATGGTTTTTTTCTTTCATATGTATACAAATGTACGTGCATTAAACACTCTTAAGTTTTTCTAGTTCTTCCTCAGTAAGTTCTCTATAGCTTCCTTCCGGCAGTTTTTCATCTAACGATAGTCCTCCAAACTGTACTCTCTTCAAATACACTACCCTTTTATCTAAGCTTTGAAACATTCTTTTAACTTGGTGAAACTTGCCTTCTTGTATAGTTACATAAACCTCTGAACCATCTTCATTCGAATTAATTATTTCAAGCTTGCCTGGCATACATTTATATCCGTCATCTAATACTATCCCCTTCTCAAATGCTTCCACGTCACTCTCATCCACTCTAGTATTTATCTCTGCATAATATATTTTGTCTACATGCCACTTGGGAGAAATTAGTCTATGATTCAATTCTCCATCATTAGTAAGTAAAAGTAATCCAACAGTGTCTTTATCTAATCTTCCAACAGGAAATGGCTCAAACACTTGATATTCTTCTTCTAATAAATCTATCACAGTCTCATCATAATTATCAAAGGTGGCAGAAACAACTCCATCAGGTTTATTCATCATAAGATATATAAACTTTCTATATCTAACTATCTCGCCATTAACAGTTATTTTGCTTTTCTCTGGATCCACCTGCATATTACTGCTCTTAGCAACCACTCCATCTACCTCTACAGCTCCATCCTTTACGATTCCTTTTACATCCTTTCTAGAGCCAAACCCTAAATTAGAAAGAACTTTATCTAACCTTTCCATATTTACTACCTCTTTTCATATGCTGAATCTAAAAATAATTATATATTAAAAAGAAAAGCCCTCCTTGTAACTAGGGGACTTTTCTATAATAAGCACTTAAATAAAAAATTATACTTTCAGTACCTTAAGCAAAAATAATTTTTCATTCAGTTTCTAGTTTATCTATTACTTACCATAATATTTCATAACCTTAGTCACATAGTCTCTTGTCTCATATGGAAGCTGAGTTATATCTCCATTTTTTGATTTAACCGCTCCAGGGCCAGCATTATAAGCAGCTAATGCTAGTTTCTTATTATCAGCATACATATCTAGCAATCCTTTTAGATACTTTGTGCCACCATCAACATTCTGCTGAACATCGTAAGCATTGCTTACTCCAAGTTCTTTAGCTGTTGAAGGCATAAGCTGCATAAGTCCCATGGCACCAGCTCCAGAAGTTGAATTAGGATTAAAGGAGGATTCCTGCTTAATAACAGCACGAATAAGGTCAGCATCTACACCGTATTTTTGGGATGCATTTTCAATAGCTTGTTCTATGGTAGCACTGCCGCTGCTTATGGATGATTTAACATGATCAGCAGCCGCCCCTATTGAATAAGCACTTTCAGGACTATTATATAACGGAGTGCCTTGTCCATATCCAAGTTGACTTAAATCCATATTTCCGTCCAAACCAAGCTTGTTAAAATCTATAGTTCCATCGCTATTTGTAGATGCCTGCATAAGGCTCTCCATAACCATTTGAAAAGACGTAGAGTCGCCCATCATCTCTTTGAATAAACTCATCATCATTTGAGACTGCAATGCACTTTTAGCACTATTTACTTCCACTATTTTCACCTCATTACTCTGTAATAACTATAATCTATTATACACCTTAATCGTACATGTTTCACCTAATATTTTATTTATAAAACACCAAATTTAGCTAACATCAAATTCTATCAAACTATAATCTTCATAGCTGCATTTTTTAAATTGACTCTTGCAAAAAACTAGAATTTTATATTTTCCCCTGTTAAAAGGCATAAATACATAGTAATTTTTTCTACTATATTCCTGAACTAAATTCCATTCTCCTTTTTCCATCATATAAAATTCATATACAACCTCTTTCCCACCTTCACTGTGAGCAGTCAAAGTTATGGCCTCATTAACAACAGGTTTTGTTTTGTCACATTCAATTCTTGTATTAGCAATCTTTAGGCTGTCATGTACAATTACCTTTATTAATTTCTTATGATCGAAATCCTTGTCACTATTTTTATTCTTTGCGAATATTTCTACATTATAAATGCCGCTGACTTTAGGGGTAATTATATAACTTTTATCTTCTGAATATATACCCTGTTCCACCTTGTTTCCATTTATATATAAACCATATTTAATCAAAGTTTGACCTGTATTTTGAGTAATTACATCAATTTTAATCTGATCGCCAATAAGAAAGTAATCTTTTTTAGATATAAGAACGTAATCAATGTTAGCCGCTAAAAACTTAGAGGCATTAATATGTATTAATGAATGTGCATCATATTCCTTTATGGAATATTTATCTTTCACTCTAATTTCTAATTCATACTCTCCTTCTTCCTCTGGAGTAAAGTTTACAAAATTACATGTACCATAAGAAATACTTTCATTAACTTTACCATTCTTCGTGACTACAAAAGCATATCTGAGGTCAATGCCACCTTCTGCAATGGTCTTTATATTGACTACTTCCCCTACGAGCAAATTAGTATTCCTATCTAAAATCACATCGTTAATTTTAACAGGACTCCTGCTTACCTCGTCTATGGCAAACTCAAGACTACTCTCTGCTTCACTTTTCCCCTCAAAGGATACATCTTTAATCATCAGATTAATTTTATATTTTCCAGGTGCTTTTGTATTCCAAATATAGTTACTTTCCTTAATATATCCACTGTCTTCACCATAATTGCCATCAATTATAAACCTATAGCGTAAATCCCGGCCCCCCTCAGCAATAGCTTTTAAGGTTACTGTTGTCTCACAAAGCTGCGGAGAACTCACATCTGTTGTAAAACTGTGTATGTTTACCTCTTTATATTTCTTTATTTTATAGGAAATAACAGCTCGGTCATCATAGGCACTTGGTGAATACATGTCTTTAGCCAAACAAAGCAGCTTAAATTCTCCACTTTCCTTTTCAAAATAGCTTACTATTCTTTTTGTAGAATAATCTTGAATAATTTGTGTATTTCCCTCTCTATCTATTCGCATAAACCTATACAAAACCATCCTAGTATCTTCATAGCTTGCCTCAACTTGAAAAGTAATTTCATTATCTTGGTATAATTCTGAGCTCAGGCATTTGAAATCAACTATTTCTACCTTTGTTGCTGGAAGCACATCAAAAATAACCTTTTGAGAGTCATCAAAGTTGTCCTGTGAATCAAATCTTTTACACTGAACTACTAATTCTTGTTTTCCTGGAAACTTAGGGGTCCAAGTAATCGCGTTTTTAGTAACATAGTCCATAATGATATGCCATGTTTTATCTTCTCTAACTTTATATCTATATAATAAATTTTCTTCATTTGCTGTTACAACTACAGTGTTCTTTTCTCCGACAGTTAACTTATATTTATCTAATTTCACATCAGTTATTAGTAATTTATCAGATTGTCCTATTACATAATTGCATTTTGAAACATAATTAAAGGGCTTTTGTTCTTCCTTTTTTCGAGCTTGAACCATTATAGTATAAATCCCTTCTCTGTCTGGTACCCAAATTGCATCCATATCTTCTGAAAAGTCCTTCAGAGTGCTCCACTTACCCTCACTACCAATAATAAACTTATACAGCAAATCATCCTCTAGTTTATAATTTATTTTGATGGTTATTTTTTTGTTTTTTTCTTGTGGACTTTCATTGTCAAATTCAATTGGAAATTCATTCATAATACCTTCATCCTCTCATATAACCATGCTTTATTATACTATAATACCATATTTTGTAACAAGGTTTTTGTTTACATTTTTATTATAATCTAATATTATAATTAGTAGGACCTTGTTCGTTAATTTCTATGTTCAGTAAAGGGGGATACAAATGAATATTATCCAAGCGGCGGTTATAGATTTTAATAAAATTAAGATAACTGTGGACAACTTTTCAGAATTTATGACTTCTAAATTCCAAATAATGAATAATGATGAGATTATCCCTGTAGAAAGAATATCTACAAATGATAATATGGCAATCTTAATTTTATCAAATGAAATCAATATAAAAAAAGAGTGTTCTCTTATATATGATAACACTTTAAATATAAAATGTAATTATTACAGACTTTTCTCATCAGAGGCATTTAATTCTAGATACTTTTATGATGGAAAGCTTGGCATTGAATATAATGTGCATAAAACAAAATTTAAAGTGTGGTCACCAGTTGCTTCATCAGTAAACCTGCTATTATATAAAAATGGCGATGTTGCCGTAACTGAGACTCCAACAAAAATCCATATGTCAGAGGAAGAAAAAGGAATTTGGACAGTTATTGTAAACGAAAACCTTGATGGTTTCTTCTATACATATGAGGTTGAAGCCTACAACAAGATTAATGAAGCAGTGGACCCATATGCTAAGGCACTTGGGGTAAATGGACTTAGAGGCGCTGTAATTAATATGAATGATACTGATCCAAAGGATTGGGATAAAGATTTCTCACCAAATAATCTAGAAAGTTTTACTGATGCAGTTATTTATGAAATTTCTATTAGAGATGTTACTATAAACCCTAACAGTGGTGTTATTAATAAGGGTAAGTTTTTAGGTTTGACCGATGAGCATACGTTATCTGTAAATAATTTACCAACAGCTTTGAACCATATGCTGGAATTAGGTGTAACTCATGTTCAAATAATGCCTATGTTCGATTTCAGTTATAATAGCGTTGATGAAAAAAATCCAATTAAATATAATTGGGGATACGACCCCCAAAACTATAACGCTCCAGAAGGAAGTTATGCTACAAATCCATATGATCCAAAATGCAGAATTCTTGAGCTGAAGCAAATGGTTCAAGCTTTTCACAAAAATGGATTATCTATAAATATGGATGTAGTTTATAACCATATGATAAGTGTGGGAGAAAGCAACTTTTCAAAAATATTTCCTGGATATTATTTCAGAAGATGGAATGATGGAGCACTTACCAACGGAAGTGGATGTGGTAATGATACCGCTTCCGAAAACAAAATGATGAGAAAGTTTATAGTAGATTCAGTTTTATATTGGACTAAAGAATATCATCTTGACGGTTTTAGATTTGACCTTATGGGAATTCATGATATTGACACTATGAATTTAATCAGAAAGGGTTTAGATGAGTTTAACAGACCTATTATGCTTTATGGTGAAGGTTGGGAATTAACTACTAATATACCAAAAGAGAGTAAAGCTATTATAGCAAACTCTTCTAAAACTCCTAAAATCGGTTATTTTAATGATATAATAAGAGATTCAGTTAAAGGTAGTGTTTTTTACTTTAAGGATGGCGGTTTTGTAAATGGTAAACAAGGCTTAGAAGACAAGATCAAGCTTTCAGTTATCGGATGCATAGATGGTTACAGTGAAGCATTAAAGGGAGTTTTTACTTCTCCAGAACAATCTGTTAATTATGTATCTTGTCATGATAATAATACCTTATGGGATAAAATAAACCACACGAACGAATCTGAGAACGAGCAATTAAAAATGGATAGGCATAAACTAGCGCTAGGAATAGTGTTAACTTCTCAAGGGATACCATTCCTTCATTCAGGGTGTGAATTCTGCAGAACAAAGAATGGAGTTGAGGACAGCTATAATTCTAGAGACAGCATTAATTGGATAGATTGGGATAGAAAATATCAGTATTTAGATGTATTTAACTTCACTAAATGCCTAGTTGAACTTAGAAAATATCATCCAGCTTTTAGAATGACTTCCTCTCAGGAAATAAAGAAAAATATTATGTTTATTAACAATACACCTAAAAACACCATTGCATTTGTGCTAAACGATCCTTCTGGCAAAGATAATTGGAAAAGGATTATGGTTATTTATAACGCAAATAATTCATCTGTAAATATTCCATTACCAGATGGAACTTGGAATCTTGTTGTAAATAAACATTCTTCTAATATAAACACTATTAAAATTGCTGAGCACAATATTAATGTTGATAACATAGATATTAATGTTTTATACAGCGAAGCATAAATAAAAATAAAAATAGATTCTTTTTATATGAAAATATAAAAGGAATCTTCTTTTTTTAGAAGATTCCTTTATCGTTAAAGGCTTGCCAGTTTTATAATAAGTTTTTTCAGATTATTATATAGTCTTTTGTTATCATCTTCATTTCTTTTTTTAGGATTAGAGGTTCTTCCGCCGCCTCTCCTAACTTTCTGAGAAATGTGTCTTTCAAATAACAATCTATCAATATTCTCGTTATCATAAATATTTCCTTTAGGACTAATAGCAAAACATTTTTTACCCAAAACCATAGCAGCAACACCATAATCCTGCGTTACCACGATATCGTTTGCCTTTGCTTCATTAGCTACCTTCATATCAACACTTTGAAAGCCGCTATCTACTTGAATTACTCTGCTATAATTACTCTTAATTGCATGATTAATGTTACAATAAATGATAACCTCTATATTATATTCCTTGGCTGCCATTTCTATTAATTCTTTACCTGGGCATGCATCTCCATCAACTATTATTCGCATAATTAGTCAAGTTTTTGTTCAAGAGCAGCCTTTAAATCTTCAAATCCTGGTTTTCCAAGTAATGCAAACATATTTTTCTTGTATGCTTCAACACCTGGTTGATCAAATGGATTAACTGCTAAGAGATAACCGCTAATTCCACATGCTTTTTCAAAGAAATAAACCATATATCCAAAATAATAAGCTGTTAATTCTGGAACATTAACTATCATTACTGGAACTCCACCATCATTGTGTGCAAGAACAGTTCCTCTGAATGCTTGCTTGTTTACGAAGTCCATTGTCTTACCAGCTAAGAAATTTAAACCATCTAAGTTTTCTTTATCTGCTTCAATTACAACTTCTTTTGCTGGTTTTTCAACATTAATGAATGTCTCAGTAAGGTTTCTTAAACCTTCTTGTATATATTGACCCATTGAGTGAAGATCTGTTGAGAAATCTGCCGCTGCTGGGAATATTCCTTTTCCGTCTTTGCCTTCACTTTCTCCAAAAAGCTGTTTCCACCATTCACCGAAGTAATGAAGAGTTGGCTCAAAATTAACAACCATTTCAGTTGTTTTTCCTTTTCTGTAAAGTGCATTTCTAGCTGCTGCATATTGGTAACATTGATTCTCTTTTAAGCAAGAATTTGAATATGCTTCTCTAGCGTCTGCAGCACCTTTCATCATATCGTCAATGCTGATGCCAGCAGCTGCTATAGGAAGTAATCCTACTGCTGTTAATACTGAGAATCTACCACCAACATTATCTGGAACAACAAAACTTTCATATCCTTCGTTATCTGCTAAAGTCTTTAATGCTCCTTTTGCAGCATCAGTAGTTGCATATATTCTCTTTCTTGCTTCTTCTACTCCATATTTCTTTTCAAGATATTCCTTAAATATTCTAAATGCAATAGCAGGTTCAGTAGTTGTACCAGATTTTGATATAACATTAACTGACACTTCTTTACCTTCTATAACTTCAAGAAGATCAGCCATATAAGTTGAACTTATATTGTTTCCAACATAGAATATTTGAGGACTCTTTCTTACTTCTTTTGTAGCACTTGCAGCAAAAGTATGAGAAAGCATCTCTATCGCAGCTCTTGCTCCTAAATAAGATCCACCTATTCCTATAACAATAAGAACATCAGAATCATTTTGTATTTTTTCAGCGGCTTTTTTAATTCTTGCGAATTCCTCTTTGTCATAGTTCACAGGAAGATCGACCCATCCTAAAAAGTCACTTCCAGCGCCTGTCCCATTGTGGAGTGCATCATGAGCAGCAGTTACCGCTGATTGTAAATATTGAATTTCATGTTCTTGTAAATAGGGTTTAGTGTTTCTTAAGTCTAAAGTCAAAGCACTTTTCATATTATACCTCCATATAGTAAATTAAAATCATTTCACTAATAGCAATTTTAGACTATTTACATAAATAAATCAAGTTATGTGGCTAATTTATCCTATAGTCAAACAAATATAGTGATATTTTTTAATGTTACTTTGTAAATTGGATCTAAACCAATAAATGAGGTATAAATCTTTTTTAACTAGGACTTCATAGTTTAGTTTCACCAAAGGGCTCAATTTAATTCATAAAAATCAATTATTTTAAAAAATAAAAACTGTCAGTCCCTTTTAATAGTACTGACAGTAGAACTATACACAGCCCTTTTATGTTATTTTAAAAAAGTAATTGACATCGGAAAAGCGTATAATCTTCCATTACTGGCTTCTATAGTTCCTTTAATAGCAAATATGAGGAATAATATACCCAGTATAGGAAATGCAATTAACCCGATAATAATAAAAGTTAATATAAATGCTGCAAAGTAATAAATCACAAAGGATATTTGGAAGTTTAAACACCCCTTTCCACTTTCATTTATGAACTGCGACTTTTCCTTGTATAACAGCCAAATAATTAGTGGTCCTATAAAGCCCGTAAATATGCCCAGTAAATTTAATAGCATGGCCATATTTTTATCATCACTTGTTACCTCATTTAAAGACTGATTATCAGGGTTTTGATCCATAAACTCATCTCCTTTATATCAATTATTAATGTATATATAAATGTATATATTAGATTATATTAATAACATTTTTATTTAATGCATAATATTTAATTTTCAGAACAAACAAATTGTGAAAAGTTTGACAACTCACTTTTTTTCTTGTATAATATGAATATACGTAATAGTCTGAATAATTAAATATTAAACTAATTTTATGGAGGGATTGCACTTGAACTACGTTATAAGAATTAGAGAAGTGTTAGGAGAAAACTTGATTTGTGAGGATGCTTTAATTATAAAAAGAGATTTAATGAATCACCTAAATGATTCTGTAGTATTGGATTTTACAGGAACTAAAGATGTGCCAACAACATTCTTCTATACTCTTTTTTCTGATCTTCTTTATTCAGATAATAGAAGTTATATTTTTAACAATGTAAAAGTTAAAAATTTATCAAACCTTAATGACTATAATAAGGTTGTAACAGGTACTTTTTCATAAGAAAGGCGACATTATGGGAAATAAAAATAAACCCAGTTCATAAATATACAAAGTTTATGAATTGGGTTTTTTAGCTTTATTTCATTTTTCTGTTTACAGCTTGCTTGCTGCTGCTTTATCCATAATTATAGTTACATCTCTATGAAGCTGGAGTATAGAAGCTGGAAGGTCTGGAGTAATTTTACCTCTTATTGTTTTAGCAATAGCATCAGCCTTTCCAATTCCATATGCCAATAAAATTACCTTCTTAGAATGCATTATTGTTTTAATTCCCATGCTTAATGCTTGTGTCGGCACTTCTCCAATTGACTGAAAGAATCTTGAATTTACTTCTATTGTTTCTTCATCTAAATTAACCAAGTGAGTTTCTGCCTCAAATTTAATATCTGGTTCATTAAATCCTATATGTCCATTTGTACCTATCCCCAATACCTGCATGTCAATTCCGCAAGCTTCTGCTATTTTCTTTTCATATCTAATACATTCTTCTTCAATATTTTCTGCCATGCCATCTGGGATATTGATATTTTCTAAATTCATATCTATATGCTTAAACAAATTTTCCATCATATAATAATGATAGCTTTGCTCATTGTCCTTACTTAAACCGAGGTATTCGTCTAGATTAAAGGATTTTACTTCTTTAAAACTAACTAACTGTTCTCTGTAAAGCCTTATTAACTCTTTATATAAACCAAGTGGTGTATCACCTGTGGCAAGACCTAGTATACTATCTGGCTTTAAAATCACTTGACTTGCCACCATTGAAGCTGCCTTTTTGCTCATCTCATCATAATTTTCTACAACAAGTACTCTCATTTGTGATTCCCCCTTAGTTATATATTGTTAAATACTTTTTTTCCCTCAACAATTGTCATATATACATTACCAGCTTCATCAAAAATTGTGATATCTGCATCTTTTCCCTTTTCTAAGCTGCCTTTTGAAGCTTCCAATTGTAAAACCTTTGCTGGGTTTAAAGAGGTCATTGCAACAACCTCGTTTATATCTAAATTTGTATGCTCTAACATATTTTTAATTGCACTATTTAAACTTAAAATACTACCTGCTAATGTACCATCTTCAAGTCTTGCTGAACTATTCTTAACAAAGACATCTTGACCACCTAAATCGTATTTTCCCTCTTTCATTCCTCCCGCTCTCATACAATCTGTAATTAATACCACATTTTCTTTTCCTTTTATTTTTACAAGCAGCTGAAAAATTGCTGGATGGACATGAATCGTGTCTGCAATTACTTCACAGCTAACATTATTATTAAATATGGCACCTACAACACCCGGCCTTCTGTGATTAAACGGCGTCATTGCATTAAAGGTATGAGTAGCATGGCTAATTCCAGCTTTTATAGCCTCCTCTGCCTCTTCGTAGTCAGCATTTGTATGACCTATGGACATAACTATATTTGTTTTTTGCTTTACTTCTTTAATAAATTTATGGTCTTCATCTTTTTCAGGAGCTAAAGTTAATATTTTAATAACATCTAGATATTCTTTAATAAACTCAAAGGAAGGATCCACTATATACTTTTCACTTTGAGCCCCCTTATAAATTTCATTTATAAAAGGCCCCTCCATATGAGCTCCTAATACCTTTGCTCCTCCAAGGTCTTTTCCTATTGCTTCTCTAACCACATTTAATGCTTGATATATTGCTTCTTTTCCCATAGTCATAGTCGTTGGTAAGTATGTAGTCACACCGCTTTTTGCAAGTATGCGGCTGATTACAGCCAAAGCTTCTATTGAACCATCCATAGTATCGCAGCCGCCAACACCGTGAATATGTAAATCAATAAAGCCTGGTGAAACATAATTACCTTTCGCATCAATTAACTCTATATCATCAATTGACTGTTCCTTTTTATAATCCTCTAAAAAGGCTTCATCAATAATATCTATAATCTTATCTTCAAAGAGAAGTATTTTCCCATTTTCTAAATTATCTGTAGTAATAATCTTCCCATTAACTATTCCCTTCATGTTATATACCTCTTCCTTATGTCAGTATTATTTAAAAGCTCTGCTTCATTTTTAATTATATTTTTATTTTTTATGAAGAACAAGAACAATAGTATAAAGAGATAATCCTTAAGCCCCAACAAATTAAAGCGGTTTATTTTGTATAATAATTCAAAACAAACCGCCTTCTCGAAAAAAAACAAAATGAGTATTAATAATTGTCCTATGAATTCTTTTTTAGGTTAATCTGAAAATCTAATAGCTTATGAAATTTACTTTTTATCAAGTTCATACTTAAAATTTCTATCAGGTAAAATCCATCGAATTCTTTCATTGAGTAATAGAACCATTAATGTATTAATTGTATTTAAGCTTTTACCATTAAAAGCATCAAAATGCCCGAAAAATGCAAGGGAACCAAATATGAGGTTGTATAGCTCAGAAAGTCCAATACTTTGTTTCATTAGCTTATAAGACTTATGCGACATATAAATTAAATCTGCCAATCTATCCATATCTTCATCTAGAATAATGCAATCAGATTGAAGTTTAATTTTATCACAGGCAGAATTAACGAAGCTTATGCTGGCATCTGCTGCTTTCATAGCATCAATGTCGTTTATTCCATCTCCCACCATCATTGTTGTATGATGTTTACCTTCCTCAGCAACTATTGACACCTTATCTTCATAGCTGCATTCAGCATAAATTCGTTCTATTCCAATTTTTTCAGCAGTATCGCAGGCTTTTTCATATGTATCTCCAGTTACTAAACTAATATGGTCAATACCACTATATTTTAGTTTCTCAACAAGCAGATTAGCCTTGTTACGCATTTCGTCTTTCATAGATATTATTCCTACAAGTTCATTATCCATAGCAATTAGTATAGGGGTATTAAATTGCTTTTCATAGCTTTTATATTTATCAATACCCTTTGATATATCTATGTTCTTCTGCTTAAACAATTTTATATTACCAATGAGTAATTTATGTTTGTCGTAAACAGCTTCTATTCCTTGAGATGGGATTAATACTGACCATTTTACCTTTGAAACATCATAGTTCTCGCCAGTAAAATTCTGCAGTGTTGTGGAAATTGGATGATACTTATCAGCTTCGCAAGCAGCACATATCTTTAGAAGCTCATCACTGGAGTACTCCTCACTAAAAGATTCAACGCTCATAATCCTCATATTACCATAGGTTAGAGTACCTGTTTTATCAAATATAACACTATCTGTACTTGCAATTTTTTCAAAGGTATTAGGATTTTTTAAGTATATATTATATTTTTTCAGTGCAGCTACATAGTTTTTCATACCATTACTAAGTGCAGTACCTGCTGCTGATGGCGTAAATACCAAAAGTACCGTTAATGCATTTAACATATTGCCAGTAAAAATATAATTTAAACTTGCCGCTCCTAAAGCAAACTTTGTTATACTATTTTGATATGTTTCAAGCTTTTTATGTATATTTAGATGTTCTAGTGACAAATCTTTCTTTTCCGTTAACACTGGAATATTTTGAACTCTTACTCTCAAATCTCCAAATACCACTGTAGAGCCATCTTGTATTTTGCTTCCCCTTCCGACACGTTTTACCATGGGTTGACCTGTCTGATAAAAACAATTTATAATAGCAGTTCCCTTCTCAATCTTTCCCTGTATAGGAGATATCTCACCTCTATGAATATTTACTACATCACCAACTTTTAAAGAACTCAAAGGGACTAGAACCTCTTGATTGTTATCTAATGCAAGCCAAACCATTCCTGAGGTTTTACTCATACCCGAATTAAGCATACGCATACATTCAACTTCAGCAGAAAGTTTAATATAGTCATTTATGCTTTTTAGGAAAAGTACAAAAGTTCCCTTACTGCTTTCACGTAATATAGTAAATGATGCAGCAGTGAGCTTAAGCAATATATCTGCATCTGCAGGTACATTCCTGCTAAATTTCTTATACAGCGTCTTCAGCATCGGATAACCTCCTATAATTGTAACTGCAGAAGCAGCTTCAAGAACAGCTACATTACGACTTAAGGAAAACTTTCCAATGGTTGAGTGCTTTAATTTAAGCAGCAAATACAGCATACCAAAACAAAATGACTTTCTTTTGGCATTATCTCTTTTCTCTATAGTTTTATAATAACGCTCATTTTGCTTTAACATTTTTACTTTTTCATTATCTTCGGAGGTTATAGCTGCTTTAATATTTTTTGCTAATAGTTCATGATTTGTCTTATCTTCATCATATACTACTAAAATGGAACCTGTGCTATAGTTTATGCTGCTATAGCACACTCCATAAAGATCTTCAATATAAGAATTTATATATTTTGCTAGCGGCTTATTTCTATAAATTCTATTACTTCTAAAACGAACACGTCCCGGAATAACACTTATCTCATAAAGCATAGCAAAATCTCCTTAAAACTCATACTTTGTTAACTCTGGCTTGTAACTCCTCAATCTGCTTTTTTAGCAATTCAATATTTTCAGATACTTCCATATTATTATTTAGAGATTCATTTTCAAAATCCTCTGCCCTTTTCTTATATCTATGCTGACGCTGCTCTATAGCTTCTCTATTAACTTCTTCTATAAAGGACTTAGTAGTGCTGCCTGCAGCTATAGCACCTTCTACCATCTTAACAGCCACAGGACGCAATTTATCTTTAATAAGTGGATATATATTGCAGCCTAAAACTCCAATACCTACTCCATATAGAAATTTCTTATTTATCATATATTTAATACACCTCCAACTAGCTAATATTCAAATTATTGACTAATTGAGGTATAGTAATCACTACTTATTAAACAGTAAACTTTTTACAATACCTTTGTAAAGTTCTTTATTGCCTGTTCTTTCACATTCTTCAAAGAAAAAATCACTTATATTTCTTGAGTGATTTGCCCACAATGAAATTAATTCTTTTTCCTGGGCGGGATTATTAGTAATTTCTTCTACACTTAATCTAACCATTTCTTTTAGGGATTTTTCTATACTAACAAGCTTGTTATCTATTTCCCTTATATTATGACAAAGTGTTGTTTCTTGAACGTTTGATCTCATCTAAATACTCCTCTTCATTAACTGTTTTCCACAGATGTCATTTTCTTCTTTTTATTTATATATTGAGCTTCAGCTACAATATCCTCCAGGTTTTCTTTAAAGCTTAAGGTTTTTTCAATTGTTTTATCAGCCATAGCATACATTACACTAAGGGTTCCTACTGCAACTTTTCTTAATGGATTAGAAAAAACTTTTTTCATGGAGGCAGTCATATTAATATCTGCATTCATCTGAACTCCCATTTGTCCGTTTTCCTTAGAAACACTGTTAAGCTTTTGCAGAATCATTTGAATATTACTGTTTACCTGCTGAAATTCTCCATGCATTTGCTTTAACTCTGTATCTAGAGCTGAATTAGTGTTTTCTAGTTGCTTTACTTGACTACTTAGTTCATTATATTGTGACTTTAAATCCTGAATTTCCTGTTGTATTTTCTCTGAATCTAGTTGAGATTCATTATTTTTTTCTCCCATCTTTCAACCCTCCGAATCAAATTACTTTATTCTCACATCATATATTTCCCATATGTTTTAAAAATAATGCAAAGCATAAGTATAACTTTACAAAGCTTTTTATGTACTATGAGTATTCTTATTAATGAATAATAATAAGTTTTTCGGGGAAAATTTTGTTGATAAAGTTAACAAGGATTTAACAGATTAACTGATATGCGAACGGTGGTGGAATATGGCATATTTTCAAAATAAGCTGACTAATCAAACTGCAGATGATGAAAAATTGTTATTTAAAAGGGTTAGAATATCTGTAAACATTGTGTATAGAAATGAGCACATTTCTAAAAGTATAGCAAAACACATGCTTATGCAAAAAGGAATAGTTGAATGCAAAGCTAATCCAATAACCGGCAGAGTATTAGTTATATTCAATGAGTTTTTGGTTAATGAGGAAATTATTGAACAGCATGTTAAAACATTTGTTCAGTTACAAAGGAACTCAGCACAGAGAAATATTATAAAACAAATCAACCAAAAAAATGAAATGGAAACCGCACTGCCAATAAGTATAGAAGAAATTGATCCTGCGATAAATGCTGATGAGAACAAACTATGGCATAACATGCATTATTCTTCAGCGGAAACTGTTCTAGGTACAAACATAAAATCCGGGCTAAGCCATAAAGATGTTACAGAAAGAACTACGGAATTTGGGTTTAATATATTATCGGAAAAAAAGAAAAAATCTCTTTTCTCTAGCTTTGTAGATAATCTCGGCAACTTCTCTACAAAACTTCTGTTAGGAGTAAGTGCAGCATCATTATTGATTGGTAATATTGTAGACGCAGCAGCCATTCTGGGAATAGTATTTCTAGAGACTGCTTTAAGTACTGTACAACAAAGTAAAGCCGAAAATTCTATTTACTCTTTAAAAAATATGATGGTACATAAAGCAAAAGTTATAAGAAACGGAAATGAGATGGAAATAGATGCAAAACATCTAGTACCTGGTGATTTAATTTTACTTGAAGCCGGCGAAAAAGTACCTGCAGATGCAAGAATAATAGAATGTACTGATCTTAAAACTTCTGAAGCGTCTCTTACAGGAGAGTCTATACCTATATCAAAATCTCCTGAAGTTTGTGAAAAACAGGCAAACTTAGGCGATAGGTTTAACATGCTCTATATGGGAACAAGTATCCTATTGGGCAAATGTAAAGCCTTAGTAGTGGCTACAGGCATGAATACTGAAATTGGAAAAATAGCTGCTATTCTGCAGAATATAAACATTGAACTTACCCCTCTTCAAAGGAGGATGATGAGGTTTACCAGAGGTCTTACAAAACTTTGTATATCCCTTTGCCTAGCTGCTGGAGCTTTCGGATTGATAATGGGGAGATCTCTTGTGGAGATATTGACCATGGGGATAAGCTTTTCAATAGGAGCCATGCCTGAAAGCCTCCCTGCGGTAGTAACTGTGGCCATGGCGGTCAGTGTACAGAGAATGTCAAAAAGAAAAACAATTACAAGAAAACTTCCATCCGTTGAAAGCTTAGGCTCTGCTAATGTAATTTGCTGCGATAAAACAGGAACTCTAACCATGAATGAAATGACAGTTAGAAAAATTTATGTGGATAATAGTTATTACAAGGTATCCGGAACAGGTTATGAGCCAAAGGGTAATATAACACTTACAAAAGGATTCTCTCAGACAAGTGAAGACTCCCTTAAAAAACTTCTGACTTATGGTGTATTGTGCAACAATGCATGTCTTATAAAAGGAAAGGAGGATAAATGGGTTATTAAAGGTGATCCTACAGAAGGTGCTTTATTAACAGCTGTAAAAAAATATAAAATAGATGAAACATATATCAAAGAAAACTTTAATCGCTTAAAAGAGATACCCTTTGATAGTTCAACACGTTATATGACTGTAGTTGTGGATACTCCCAATGGTAAAATAGCCATCTGCAAGGGTGCTTTAAGTTCGGTAATAAAAAATTGCACCACCATTTATGAAGATGGAGAAAATAAACTTCTGACTTCTTCCCATAAAGACAAATTATCTAAAATTTGCGAGTACATGGGAAATGAAGCCTTAAGAGTCTTGGCTTTTAGTTTTAGAAAATTAGGAAGCTCTTCAGTTAAAAATATAGAAAATAATCATGTTTTCCTTGGAATGATTGCTATGGAAGATCCCCCTAAAGACGGCGTTAAAGAAGCTATTAAGAAATGCCATAACGCGGGGATAAAGGTAGTTATGATAACAGGGGATAACAAAAATACTGCTGCTGCAATCGGAAGAGAACTTGGCATATTAACAAAGGGCTCGGTATTGTCAGGCTCTGACTTGGAAAACCTAAGCGATAGCGAACTTGCTTCAAAGATTACAGAGGTTCAGGTTTTCGCGCGAACCTCACCAGAACAAAAGCTCCGTATAGTAAAAGCTTTTAAACGCGCTGGTGATGTTGTAGCTATGACTGGAGATGGAGTAAATGATGCTCCTGCTATCAAAGAGGCTAATATAGGAATAGCCATGGGATCTAATGGTAGTGATGTCGCAAATGACGCAGCATCTATAGTTTTAGCTGATGGTAATTTTTGCACCATAGTTAGTGCTATAGAGGAAGGTAGAGCTGTATCCAATAATATAAAGACAACATGTAAATACTTACTTTCTGGCAGTCTTGGAGAGATGCTGGCCATCTTTTTAAGTTCCGCAGTAACTGGAAGCCTGCCGCTGTTATCTATGCAAATATTATGGGTTAATGTAATCTGTGAGACTCTCTTAGGATCTCCTCTAGCGGTAGAACCACCAGGCGAAAATATAATGAACACCTCTCCATTAAAAAAGGATGCACCAATAATGGATAAAGAACTTGGCAAAAGTGTAATAAGGAGAGGTGCAGGAATTGGATTAACCACCTTTGCTGCTTATGAAATACCTTTACTATTAGGATATGGAATAGCAAAAGCAAGGACTTTAGCATTTTCAAATTTGGTACTTACTCAAATAATAAATTGCTATGATTCCAGGGGAAATAGAAATAGACCTGCTAGTAAGTTTATGTTGAAAATTCTATTTACTTCTGCAGCCCTGCTTGCTGGAATAATTTATATTCCATTTATGGGTTCTTTATTGAGTACAGTACCTTTAGGTGTAAAGGATTGGGCTCTTCTATCAGGACTGACTGCTTTAAGCAGAATATGAAACTTACAATTATATAAAGCATTAAAAGGTGTTTAGATTTAATGAAAATCATAAACACCTTTATTAACATTCAATTATTTCTCTAGTTTTGTCCGATGGCTTCCTAATAGTAACTGGTGGTTTTGGAGTTATATTAGTTATTATTTAGACATTCGCTCTAACTCGATTTTTGCATTAGTAAAGTCAGGATTTATCTTTATAGCTTGCTCAAAGGCTATCTTAGCTTCATCAGACTTGGAATTAGATTTCAATGTACGTCCCTTATTAAAATATGCTATATAGTCACTTGGATTTAGTTCAATGGCTTTATCAAAACATTTTAAAGCTTCATCATATTTACCCATATTATGTAGTACTAGACCTTTATCTGTGTATAACACGTAATTCTTAGAATTAAGTTCAAGCCCTTTGTCCATACATGTTAATGCCTCATCGAATTTATATTCCTTTTGTAACGCAAGACCCTTTCCAGCATATAAATTATCAACCTTAGGATTTCTTTGAATTGACTTGTCAAAAGAATTAATGGCCTTATCATAATTACCAATTTGATAAAAATCTATACCTTCATAATAGTACGGAATATAATCTCCGTTTGAAGCAAATTTTATTGCTACATCAAAATATTTTATAGATTCTTTATACTTTTTTTGGTCATAAAAAGTTTTACCCATTTTTTCATACGAATTAGTTAAAACTGAAGAAAATATAAAACTATCTTTAGGGCTAATTGTAATCGCCTGATCAAAACATTTTACAGCATCTTCATTTTTGTTCATTTGATATAGCGCCTGTCCTTTATTATAATAAGCAAATGAATTGTTAGGGTTAATTTTTATAGCTTTATCAAGATACTTAATTCCTTCATTGTAATTTTTAGAATTACATAATTCTAATCCCTTTTCGTTATATGCACTAGATAAAATGTTCATTTTAGTTCTTGAAAAGCACAACAAATAAATCATTGCAATTATTACAAAAGCAATAGATGATGCTACAATACATACTCTTTTAATTTTCATAATTCCCTCCCATTACTACCAATTGTCCACTTTTTTCTAATGATATCCTATCACATCTTACATAATTGTACAAATATATAATCCTTATATAGCATATTAGTTTAATATTTTATGTATAGTTAATCTTTCCTACAATAAACTTCTAAATTTTATACAAAAAAATATCTATGATAATTAATATTAACTATCATAGATACTATCTAGGTATATTTATATAATCATTCTAATGATCTATTCCCACTCAATTGTAGCAGGTGGCTTAGAAGTTACATCGTAAACTATTCTGTTTACTCCTTTAACTTCATTTACTATTCTTCTTGAAACCTTATCTAATACCTCATATGGTATTCTTGCCCAGTCAGAAGTCATAGCATCTGAAGAAGTTACTGCTCTTAAAGCAACTGTGTGGCAATAAGTTCTTTCGTCACCCATTACACCTACAGATTGTATGTTTGGAAGACATGCAAAGTACTGCCATATATCTTCATCTAAGCCTGCATTAGCTATTTCATCTCTGAATATAGCGTCTGCTTCTCTTACTATTTCTAGCTTATCTTCAGTTACTTCTCCAAGTACTCTTATTCCTAGTCCTGGTCCTGGGAATGGCTGTCTCCATACCAATTTATGAGGAATTCCAAGTTCTTCTCCAACTGCTCTCACTTCATCCTTAAATAATTCTCTTAATGGCTCAATAAGTGCAAATTGCATATCTTCAGGAAGTCCGCCAACATTATGATGACTCTTTATAGTTGCAGATGTATCCGTTCCACTTTCAACTATATCAGGATAAATTGTTCCTTGTACTAAGAAATCAATTTGACCAAGTTTGTTAGCTTCTTCTTCAAATACTCTTATAAATTCTTCTCCGATTATCTTTCTCTTTCTTTCAGGATCACTTACTCCAGCTAATTTTCCAAGGAATCTATCCTCTGCATTAACTCTTACAAGGTTCATATCAAATTGATTTCTAAATATGTTCTCAACTTGATCCCCTTCATCTTTTCTAAGAAGACCGTGATCAACAAATACGCAAGTTAGTTGTTTACCAATAGCTTTGTGCACTATTACAGCTGCAACAGAGGAATCTACCCCGCCAGATAAAGCACATAAAACTTTTTTATCTCCAACTAATTTCTTTATTTCTGCTATCTTTTCTTCTGCAAAGGAAGCCATTGACCAATCTCCCTTTACCTTACATACGTTAAATAAGAAATTGGAAAGCATTCTTTTACCGAATAATGTATGTTCAACTTCTGGATGGAATTGAACTCCATATATTCTTCTTTCAACATTAGCCATAGCTGCAACAGGACATTGATCTGTATACCCTGTTACTTCAAAGCCTTCTGGAGCCTCAGCTACGAAGTCTGTATGACTCATCCAGCATTGTCCTTTACCTTCGATTTCTTCGAATAAACCTTGGCAGCTTCTTAAATCAACTTCTGTTTTTCCGTACTCTCTTATGTCTGCACTTTGAACTCTTCCACCAAGTGCATGAGCTATAAATTGATGTCCATAGCATATTCCAAGCACAGGAACTCCTAATTCGAAAATTCCATTATCTATTCTTGCTGCTTTTTCACCATAAACACTATTAGGTCCACCTGTTAATATTATTCCTTTTGGATTCTTTTTCTTAATATCTTCAAGGGAACGAGTATATGGTAATATTTCGCAATATACTCCGTTTTCTCTGACTCTTCTTGCAATAAGCTGATTATATTGACCACCAAAGTCTATTACTAGAACTAATTCTCTTTCCATCTTTTCCTCCAAATTTATATTTACTTTTCAAATTCAACAAGTTTTTACTATATTAATTATAATCTAAAATTAAATACTTTGCACTATATTTGATTTAAGTATTAATATTAAAGATTTGTGCTATAATTTGGAGATTCCTTAGTTATTGCTATATCATGTGGATGACTCTCTCTAAGTCCTGAAGCTGTTTGAACAACAAAAGTAGCTGTTTCATACAAGTCAACTAAAGTTCTTGAACCTAGATATCCCATACCTGAACGTATTCCACCAACTAACTGATAAAGAGTATCTACAACTGAACCCTTATATGGCACTCTTCCTTCTACTCCTTCTGGAACTAACTTTTTATTTCCTTCTTGGAAATATCTATCCTTACTTCCACAAGCCATAGCAGCTAGAGAGCCCATTCCTCTGTAAACTTTATAGCTTCTTCCTTGATACATTTCAATTTCTCCTGGTGCTTCTTCGCAGCCAGCAAACATTGAACCCATCATTGCTACTTTAGCACCTGCTGCTAAAGCTTTTACTATATCACCAGAGTACTTGATGCCTCCATCAGCAATTACTGGAACACCATATTTATTTGCCTCTTCAACACAATCCATAACTGCTGTTAATTGAGGAACACCAACACCAGCTACTACTCTAGTAGTACAGATTGAACCAGGTCCGATACCTACTTTAACACAATCTGCTCCCGCTTCAATAAGATCCTTAGTTGCTTCAGCTGTAGCTATATTTCCAGCGATAACTTGTAATTCAGGATATTTTTCTTTTATCTTCTTAACTGCTTCTAATACTCCTCTAGAATGTCCGTGAGCAGTATCTATAGTTATTACGTCTACATTAGCTGCTACAAGCGCATCTACTCTTTCAAACATATCACCTGTAACCCCTACAGCTGCACCGCATAATAATCTGCCTTGAGCATCTTTTGCTGCATTAGGGAATTTTTTAACCTTATCTATATCTTTTATAGTAATAAGGCCTTTAAGATTATTTTCAGCATCTACTAAAGGAAGTTTTTCTATCTTATGAGTCTTAAGTAATTCTCTAGCTTCATCTAAAGTTGTTCCTTCTGGAGCAGTTATTAGCTCTTCTTTTGTCATAATATCAGCTATTTTTCTAGAATAATCATTTTCAAACACGATATCTCTGTTTGTTACTATTCCAACTAATTTACCTTCAAAAGTTACAGGAACTCCAGATATTCTGTACTTACTCATTAGGTTTAAGGCATCTTCAATTGAATTATCTGGTGAAAGAGAAAAAGGATTTGTTATTACTCCGTTTTCTTGTCTTTTTACTCTATCAACTTCAGTTGCTTGTTGTTCTATTGTCATATTCTTATGAATAATACCAATACCGCCTTCTCTTGCCATTGCAATTGCCATCTTAGATTCAGTAACAGTATCCATACCTGCACTCATAAGTGGTATATTCAACTTTATCTTTTTTGTAAGATAGGTTGCAAGTGTTACCTCTTTTGGTAATACCTCTGACTTGTTTGGTACTAGTAATACGTCATCAAATGTGTAAGCCTTTTTCAATATTCTTGCCATTTATCTCAACTTCCTTTCCAAATTATTATCTCATTTTTTAATACATAATATTATTATTAGAAATATCTATTTATTTAAAAGACACTTTCCCGTGAAAAACAAAAAAACATACTAATCTCCACGAAATATACTAAGTGAAAATCAGTATGCTGTCTCACATACGATAAGATTCACTCATAGTCGGAAATTTACGGCCTCCGGTAGATACTCCTTGCCATATTCAAGGGATATACGAGTCTATTTTTTTCGTCTAAAATTCTATTTCCTATATTCTATTTAAAATATTGCAATTTGTCAATTAATAATGTCTTTTTTTTGACTATAATCTTGTAAAAATATAATATTTAATATCAGAAATCGTTATCAAATATCATTATTTAAATTTTTGTAGCATATTTTGTCTATTTTTAATATTTAGTTAACATCCAATTAACATTAATTTCAACTCTACTTAATTATGCTAATCTACAATTAAATTTGAAAGAATAATTATTAGAGGTGAACCAATGAATATGAATACCGAGTTAGACAAAATACTTACAGAAGAAAGTATAACAACTCTTTATCAACCCATAGTTTCTTTGGGTGATGGTGAAATTATTGGTTATGAAGCTTTAAGCAGAGGACCATCAGAGTCTCCTCTGTACTATCCTGACAAACTTTTTGAAACAGCTAGGGTCTTTAACCGCCTTTGGGAACTAGATGCATTATGCAGAATTAAAGCCATTGAAAGATCTAGGAACATCGGCAGAGATAAACTTATATTTATTAATGTAGATTCTCTAATTTTAAAAGACGAAAAATTTAGGAGGGGGTTTACAAAAGATTTTTTAGATAGTCACAATATTTCACCAGAATGTATAATATTTGAGATTACTGAAAGAACAGCTATTGATGACTATACAAACTTTAGAAACGTTTTGAGGAACTACACTGATCAGGGTTATAAAATAGCCATAGATGATACTGGATCGGGTTATTCCGGTCTTAAAACTATATCTGAAACAAAACCTCATTACTTAAAAATTGATATAGATTTAATTAGAAATATTGATGTGGACTCCTTCAAACAGGCATTAATAAAAACTTTCGTTACTTTATCCCACACCACAGGTATGAAGCTTATCGCAGAAGGGGTGGAAACTGAAAATGAACTCATCACCTTAATTAAATTAGGCGTTTATGCTGCTCAGGGGTTCTTTTTACAAAAACCTTCAGAGAAATTTGAAGACATAAACTTGAATATTAAAGAAATAATACAAGAACATAATACAATTTCAATAATCAACTGCAATTATTTTCATAATTACATAGGTCAAGTTGCAATGAAACAACCTGCCTTCTCTTTAAATGCATCCTGTGATGATATAAAGGAGTATTTTACTACTACTTCTATCAATGGAGCATGTATAGTTAACGGAAATGAACCTGTAGGCTTGATGATGGAACATAAACTAGATTCAGTTTTAGCAACTAAATATGGCGTAGCAGTTTTCTCCAAACGTCCTATATCTTTGGTTATGGACACTAATGCACTTATTGTTGATTTCTTTACTCCTGTAAGTACAGTTTCAAAGGCAGCCATGGCTAGAAAAAATGACCGTTTGTATGATTATGTTATAGTAACTAAAAACTCTAAATATTATGGGATAGCTACAGTAAAAACTCTTCTTGAATTTACTACAGAATTAGAGAGGAACTACGCTAAAGAATTAAATCCTCTTACGGGTATGCCTGGAAATATTATTATTGAATCCAACCTAAGAAATTTATTATCTTATAGTAATGGTTTTTGTGTATTATATTTAGATTTAAATAATTTCAAGGTTTATAACGATATTTATGGATTTGAGAATGGAGATAGGATAATCAAATTTACTGCAAACCTAATTAGGGATCATGTAAATAAACTCTTCCCTTTTAACGTTAATGCTTTTGTTGGACATATTGGCGGCGATGATTTCATCTGCATACTTCAGGGTTCACCTGATAAATACATAAATATATGCAAAAATATAATTAATGATTTTGATAAGAATGTATTAGACTTTTTTAACGAAACCGATAGGTACAATGGTTACATAGAATCTTATGATAGAAAGGGTAATAAGGATATATTCCCTCTTACATCAATTTCTATAGCTGGCCTTACAGGAAATTTTAACAAATATAATTCTCCAGATGAAATTGCTCAGATAGCTGGTAAGGTGAAAAAGAAGGCTAAAATGGCCAAACATAGTGATTATGTTATTGAGGAATTATAAAAGGTTCTATGGCACGTTGACTGTGTTTCACTTCGCTTAGTTTCCTATTGAGTAAAAATAAACCCCACAAGCTTGCTTGTGAGGTTTTATTTATTGGACTAGTACATTCCGCCCATTCCGCCCATTCCATCCATTCCAGGAGCTGGAGCTGGGTTCTTTTCAGGTATATCAGCAACAACACCTTCTGTTGTTAAGAATGTTGATGCAACAGATGCAGCATTTTGAAGTGCTGATCTTGTAACCTTAGTTGGATCAACTATACCAGTTTTTATCATATCAACATATTTTTCATGTAGAGCATCGAATCCGATTCCCTTTTCACTGTGGATTATTTTTTCTATTATTACTGAACCTTCAAGTCCTGCATTTGCAGCAATTTGTCTTACTGGTTCTTCAAGTGATCTTGCAATTATATTGATACCAACTTGGATATCTGCTTCTTCATCAGTTAATTTCTTAACTTCTGGTAAAGCATTAATATATGCAGTACCACCACCAGCAACTATACCTTCCTCAACAGCTGCTTTTGTAGCTGCAAGAGCATCTTCTATTCTTAATTTCTTTTCCTTTAATTCTGTTTCTGTTGCAGCACCAACTTTGATTACAGCAACTCCACCAGCAAGTTTAGCTAATCTTTCTTGGAATTTTTCTTTATCGAAATCTGAAGTTGTTCCTTCTATTTGAGCTCTTATTTGAGCAACTCTTTCATGGATTTCTTCTTTATTTCCTTTTCCGTTAACTATAGTTGTGTTTTCTTTTGAAACTTTAACACTTTCAGCTCTTCCAAGCATTTCTATAGATACATCTTTAAGTTCTCTTCCTAATTCTTCTGATATAACTTCTCCACCAGTAAGAATAGCTATGTCTCTTAACATATCTTTTCTTCTGTCACCAAAGCCAGGAGCCTTAACAGCAACACAAGTAAATGTTCCTCTTAATTTGTTAACAACTAAAGTTGCAAGAGCCTCTCCTTCAACTTCTTCAGCTATTATTAATAGCTTTCTTCCTTGTTGAACTATTTGTTCAAGAACAGGTAATATTTCTTGTATGTTTGTTACCTTTTTATCAGTAATTAATATATATGGATCTTCTAATACAGCTTCCATTTTTTCTGTATCAGTTACCATATATGCACTTAAGTAACCTCTGTCAAATTGCATACCTTCAACAACGCTAAGTTCAGTTCCCATTGATTTTGATTCTTCAACAGTTATTACTCCCTCGTTGCCTACTTTTTCCATAGCATCTGCAATAAGCTGACCTATTTCTTCATCAGCAGCTGATATAGCAGCAACTCTTGCTATGTCTTCTTTTCCGTTGATAGGTTGTGATATCTTCTTTATTTCTGCTACTGCAGTCTCAACAGCTTTCTTTATACCAGTTCTTATTAACATTGGGTTTGCTCCAGCTGTAACGTTCTTTAATCCTTCTCTGATTATAGCTTGAGCTAAAAGTGTAGCTGTAGTTGTTCCATCTCCAGCAACATCATTTGTCTTTGTAGCAACTTCTTTAACTAATTGAGCTCCCATATTTTCATATGGATCTTCTAATTCGATTTCTCTAGCTATGCTAACACCATCGTTTGTAATAAGTGGTGCACCAAATTTTTTATCTAAAACAACATTTCTTCCTTTTGGTCCAAGTGTTACTTTAACTGTATCTGCAAGGATGTCTACACCTCTTTGCATGGATCTTCTAGCTTCTTCACCTAATAAAATACTTTTAGCCATTTAAATTCCCTCCCATTTAACTATTCTTCTACTACTCCAAGAATATCATCTTGTTTTAAAATGATGTATTCTACACCATCAACTTTAACTTCATTACCTGCGTATTTAGAAAAGAAAACTTTGTCTCCAGCTTTTACTTCCATTTTTACTTCTTTTCCTTCTACAATTCCGCCAGGTCCTACTGCTACTACTTCTGCCATTTGTGGCTTTTCCTTTGCAGCTCCTGCTAAAACAATACCGCTTTTAGTAGTTTCTTCAGCTTCAACTCTTTTAATAACAACTCTGTCTCCAAGTGGTCTAATTTTCATTTTTAAACCCCTCCTTATATATTTTAAAAATTAAATTTAGTTTTTTTTCACTTATTAGCACTCACCTTCAACGAGTGCTAACACAATTATTATGATAAATAATACTAATTATATTGGCAAACATTATGAATTAGCGTAATATGCCATTTTAGTCAATTATCATTGATTATCTAGCTATTTATCATTATTTTGCTTTTTTTTGCTTATAGTTATATTAGTTTAAAGATAGTATAAACCTTCACCATTTAATATTTATACCCAGTTATTATAAAGTTAAACATTTATGTCAATAATGTTAGATGAATTTGTTAGGGAGGATATATTAATGAGTTACAATAAATTAACTGCCTGTTTATTTAATATATTTATTAGTATTATGATAACTTTTACTACATTACTATTTTCTGTGAATGCAGCATTAGATTTTAAGCCATTATATTATTTTGATGTGGTAAATCTGGATATACAAAATGATTCATATATGACTGTGGCAGAAATTAAAGATAACTATAACTATGTTATAAACTATGTAAACGGAAAAACTAATTATGATTTTCAACTTCCTACACTACCATCTTCTGCTAATGGTAAAACTCATTTCAGCGATGTGAGAAGATTATTCAGATTATCTAAAATAGCACTTATAGTTCAATTAATTTTACTTATTTCATTCTTTTATGCCTTCAGAAAACATAATTACTTTTATAAATGTTTAAAATGGAGTGGATTAGCCCTTTTGTTTTTGCCTTATTTACTTCTAATAATTCTTGGTTCAAATTTCAAACGGTATTTTACAATTATGCACCACTTACTGTTTAATAATAACTACTGGCTTTTGGATCCCGCTGAAGATCCTATAATAGACTTATTACCTCAAACCTTTTTCTTTCACTGCGTTGTCCTTATCTTATTACTTACAAACCTTGCAGGTATAGTTTTATATATAATATATAGACGACGTATTAATTAATCTTTTCTTCTTTGCCTAAACTTTGATATGAGAGTATCTTTACTAAGGTACAATGCTATAAGCACTATACCAACTACACTTGCCAAAAGCATTAATGTAATCAGGCTTGCTGAATTTATTTTATGTCCAAAATACACTGAAATTATTATACCCGGAAGCCTGCCTACGCTAGATAACAGTAAAAAATCTCTCAGCTTCATATTTGTTAATCCACATATATACACTAATATATCCTTTGGAAAACCAGGTATTATGTATAATACTAACACTGCAGCTTTCGATTTACCAAAGTTGAGTATATTCTCATAGAACATCAATTTTTTGTTTGATATTAGTCTTTTAACCAAAGGCTTACCATATTTACCGGCCAGTAAATATGCTATAGCACTCCCTAAGGTTATACCTATAAAAGAAAGCATAGCCCCTGTCCATATACCATATATATATCCGCCAGCAACTTGAATTATCTCCCCCGGTATAAAGAAGGCTATTACTTGTATTGCCTGAATTATAATAAACACCAATACACTAAAACTACCAAATGAAAGTATAAACTTTTTTATTTTGTTTGCATCTTGAAGTAACCCTGTATACTCATGGTAGTATTTATAAAAAAAACAGCCTAATATAATAAATACGAATAATACTATACAATAATATTTTAAGTCTCTTAATATACTTTTAATTTTGGAATTATTGTTTACCATAACATCACCATATCCTGCTAACTTAGCTAGACTAATTTTTACACTCTAATATTATAATTTCCTGTTGCAAAAAAATTAGTATGTAATTATTCATGTTACAAAAAAAATGAAAGGTTAAAAGCATTTTTTATAAATACTCTTAACCATTCTTAATCTTTTTATTTCAATTATCTTTCTAAATCAAGATTTTCGTAATCAGTTGCTAATTTTTCATTTGCTATTACAGCTTTTTTAGGTGATTCCTTACTAAATTTTGCAACTTGAACCTTTGATTTCATTTGAGATACTGCTGCTGCAGGACCGCCAACACAACCGCCTTCACACATCATTCCTTCAATAAAGTTTCCATCTAACTTACCAACCTTAGCCATAGTCATTGCTTTTTTAATTTCTTCAGTACCACTAGCTTTAACTGGTTTAAATTGAATATCTATTCCTTTGTCTTGTATATAATTTTCCACTGCTGCCGTTAGACCTCCCAGTTGGGCAAAACCTCTTCCAAACATTGAACCATCATCTACAACAACATTTTCGCAGGCTTCAGGATCTAAATCAAAAGCGTCAAGTAGTGCTGCTACTTCCTCAAAGGTTAATGTGTAATCTACCTCTCCTTTTAATGATGGTCTTAGAATTTCGCTCTTCTTAGCAGTACATGGTCCAGCAAATATAACTACTGCTTCTGGATCTGCCTTCTTAATAGCTCTTGCAGTTGCTATCATTGGAGAGACTGTTCCAGATATTTTTTCAGCTTCTGTTGGGAATTTCTTTTCTATATAACTTAAAAAACCTGGACAGCAGGAATTAGTCATATATTTATCCCCTTTTTCCATTCTTTCAACAAACTCATTTGACTCATGTACTGTAACTGCATCTGCACCGCAGGCAGCTTCTAACATATCAGCAAAACCAGCCTTTTTTAAAGCTGCTTTCACCTGGCCTACAGATACCTTAGGTCCAAATTGTCCAGCTATAGCTGGTGCAACTACTGCATATACTTTCTTGCCTTCTACTAAAGCTTTAGTAACCGGAACTACATAGCTTCTATCTGATATAGCTCCAAATGGGCATGCAGCCATACAAGCTCCACATTGGATACAATCCTCTTTCTTTATCATTGCTCTCTTATCTTCTGGCTTTATATCAAGTGCTGCTGTTGGGCATGCTTTTTTACATGGTCTAGCAACTTCTGCTATAGCATTATACGGACAAACCTTCTTGCACATACCGCATTCTTTACACAAATCGTGATTAATGAAGGCTTTGCCATCTACTCTTACTACTGCTTTGGCAGGACAAACTTCCATGCATTTATGCTGTAAGCATCCTCTACAAGCTTCAGTAACAGTATATCTTTCTATAGGGCAGCTGTCACAAGCAGCCTCAATCACATGAATAATTTGATCATCTTCAAATGCCTCAAGTGGTTTTGTGGTATTATCATTTGGTTTAAAGCCGGATGCAATCTGAGCTCTTTCATAAACAACCGCCCTTTCTTTATAAACACAGCATCTATATTCTGCTTTACTTCCGCTAATAATAGAATAAGGAATTTTTTCAAGTTCTTCTTTAACCACCTTATCCTCTTTTGCAAGTGTAATAACTTCTTTAAGAACTAGATGCTTTAATTTTTTCAATTGAGTTTCAAATGTTATCATTTACATTTCCCCCTTTAACTTTACCGTTTATTTGAACTACCAAGCATAGGTATATACTAAATATGGTTACATTAACAGATTATATTATATCAGAAGTTTGATAAAAATGTAACAAGGATTATTAAAATAAAAACATAAAAATTATTTGAATTATTCAGTATATTCATAAAATAAAAAAACGACAACCTCCTATTATCAACGGATTGTTGTCGATTTATGTTTTTTATTAAATCTTAATATTATTTTCTCTAGCATAATAAAACAGGTATTGTTGTGAAAATCCTGACAATATACCAAATTTATTTCGTGCAAATTCTCTAATTTTTTTTAGCGAAACATCAGGAGCTAAATAAAAATGCTGCATAGCTCTTTTTACCCATACATCTACCGGAAATGCTGAGTACTTTTGCATAGAAAACAACATAATACAATCAGCAACTTTAGGACCAATTCCCATAAATTTTTGAAGCTCTGCAAAGCAATTATCATCATTTTTTGATTTAATATCTTCTAAATCATAATTACCATTCTTCAAATTTTCTATTGTGTCCTTAATATACTTTGCTCTAAAACCTGTACCGCATTCTTCTAGGTCTTCAATTGTGCAAGCTTTAAAGTTATCTAATGAAGGAAAAGCATAATAGATTTTTCCCTTGTACTCTAATGTTTTTCCAAAGCGGCTGCTTATTTTTTCTATAGCTCTTTTTATCATAGGTATTCTATTATTTGCAGATATGATGAAAGAAATTACTAGTTCAAATGGCTCCTGCTGTAATAGCCTTATACCTTCACCAAACTCTACCGCTGCCTTTAGCAAGTTATCTTTACTTAGCTCTTCTTTTATCAAAGAATAGTCTCTCATTAAATCGAAATAATCACACCATATTTCATTGAAATCCTGTTCATTTGTATTATAAACTATAATATCTTGTTCTCTTTTCTCTACTTCAATAACTCTTTCGAAGGCCACACCTATATAGTTGCCGTTTTCTTGTCTATTCCATCTAAAACATTGCCCACAATCAAATACATGAGCTAGTTCAAAGTTCTTTACTTCTTTGATGATTACTCCATTCTCACAAGTTTCAACCTTTGTAAAATCCATTTATATCGCTCCTTTTTGCAATATGCAGTTATACACTATTTTTACTAATCTTACGATTATTATACAATAAAAAATCTGCAGCACAAAACTGCAGATTTTATTTCTATCTATTATTTACTTAAGAATTCATTAATTGCTTTAGCTGCTTTTTTACCAGCTTCCATAGCTAATATTACTGTAGCTGCACCTGTTACAGCATCTCCACCAGCATATACTTTTTCCTTAGAAGTTTGTCCAGATTCTGCATCTGCAACGATACATTTTCTCTTGTTTATTTCTAAGCCTTTAGTTGTTTGAGGAATAAGCGGATTTGGTGAAGTTCCTAGAGACATTATTACCGTATCTACTTCTAGTATAAATTCTGATCCTTCTACTGCCACAGGACTTCTTCTTCCAGATTCGTCCGGCTCACCTAATTCCATTTTAACACATTTAAGTCCTGCTACCCAGCCCTTTTCGTCTCCTACAACCTCTACTGGGTTTGTTAATACATCAAATATTACTCCTTCTTCTTTTGCATGATGTACTTCTTCAACTCTAGCCGGCAGTTCTGTTTCACCTCTTCTATAAACTACATGAACTTCTGCTCCAAGTCTCACTGCTGTTCTTGCAGCGTCCATTGCAACGTTACCTCCGCCTACAACAGCCACTCTTCTACCTTTTCTTATTGGTGTTACATAACCATCCTTAAAAGCTTTCATTAAATTATTTCTTGTTAAAAACTCATTTGCTGAGGATACACCATTAAGATTTTCTCCTGGTATACCCATAAATTTAGGTAATCCAGCTCCTGAGCCAACATAAACAGCATCAAAACCTTCTGCGTCTAAAAGCTCATCTATTGTAACTGTTCTTCCAACAACTACATTAGTCTCTATTTTAACCCCTAACTTTTTAACATTTTCAACTTCATGTTTAACTACTGTATCCTTTGGAAGTCTGAATTCAGGTATTCCATAAACTAAAACTCCACCTGGCTCATGAAGTGCTTCAAATATTGTTACATCATAACCAAGCTTAGCTAAATCTCCAGCGCAAGTAAGACCCGAAGGACCACTTCCTATAACTGCAACCTTTTTACCGTTCTTAGGTTCAGTTTCTGACAGATTTATATCATTTACTCTTGACCAATCTGCAACAAATCTTTCAAGCTTGCCTATAGCTACCGCCTCACCCTTTATTCCAAGAACACATTTACTTTCACATTGTTTTTCTTGAGGGCAAACTCTTCCACATACTGCAGGAAGAGAGCTGTATTTTGCTATTACTTTTGCAGCTTTTTCAAATTCTTTATATTTTACATGAGAAATAAATTCAGGTATGCTGATTGTTACAGGACACTTTGTAACACACATTGGATTCTTACAATTTAAACATCTTGAAGCTTCTTCAACTGCTTCATCTTCAGTATATCCTAAACATACCTCTTCAAAATTAGTTGCTCTTACTTTAGGATCTTGTTCTGTTATTGGCGTTCTTTTCATTCTATCCATTATTTATCACCTCCGCAGTCACATCCAGGTCTATGGTGTGTATCTCCTTCTTCAGCCTTAAGTACTTTTCTTCCTTCTTCAGTTTTGTACATTGTTTGTCTTCTCATGGATTCGTCAAAATCAACTAAATGACCGTCAAATTCAGGACCATCTACACAGGCAAATTTAACTTCGTTACCTACTGTAACTCTGCATGCTCCGCACATACCTGTTCCATCAACCATTATTGGATTTAAGCTTACTGTAGTCTTAATTCCGTATTCTTTTGTAAGTTTCGCAACGAATTTCATCATTATCATTGGTCCAATAGCAATTACATGATCATATTTTTCACCATTATCTATAAGTTGTTGTAACTGACTAGTAACTAAGCCTTTAAATCCATAGGACCCATCATCAGTACATATGTACAAATTGCCAGCCACTTTTCTCATTTCTTCTTCAAGTATAAGAGTTTCTTTTGATCTTGTTCCAACAATAACATCTGCCTTTATTCCATTTTCATGGCACCATTTAACTTGAGGATAAACTGGAGCTGCTCCTACTCCCCCTGCAACAAAAACAATTTTTTGTTTTTTTAGTGCTTCTAAATCCTCATGAACAAATTCAGATGGTTGTCCCAAAGGTCCTGCGAAATCAGCAAAATACTCACCTACTTCATATTGTGCCATCACCTTTGTGGATTCACCTACTGCTTGAAATACAATTGTTACAGTACCCTTTTCTGCATCATAATCACAAATAGTTAGAGGAATTCTTTCACCTTTTTCGTCCATTCTTACTATGATAAATTGTCCTGGATAAGCAGACTTTGCTACTCTTGGAGCCTCTATATCCATTAAATAAATTAGTGGTGCTATTTCTCTTTTTTGTACAATTTTAAACAACTTTATTCCTCCCCGGATTGTTATATTTAGTTCAGCAATATTTAAATACAATCGTAAATATTACCGTAAATAAAAGGCATAACTAAATTACACCTTCATCAAAAATTTTGCAAGATAAATTAATCCATAACCAGATTTTATAGAGTAAGGCCCCCTTATAACTCTTATTCTCTATAACAAATGTCCATTTTATTATGCAAAATTGTTTTAGTATAATTATACAATATAAAATTAAATTATTAAATAGCAAAATATTTGAAACTTTTAAACAAAGGCTTCATTATTAGCTTATAAAGAAGCTCTTATTTAAGAGTTCCCAAAAATTAAAGGTCATTGAATATCAAAATTCAATGACCTCTGTGGTTCTTATTTTGAATAATCGTGGAATCCTCTTCCTGATTTTCTTCCTAACCAACCAGCTCTTACATATTTTCTTAATAATGAATGAGCTCTGTATTTAGTGTCTCCAGTTTCATTATATAATACGTCCATTATAGCAAGACATACATCTAATCCTATAAGATCTCCTAATGCTAAAGGTCCCATTGGATGGTTAGCACCAAGCATCATAGCCTTATCTATATCTGCAGCTGAAGCTATTCCTTCTGCAAATATTCCTACAGCTTCGTTGATCATTGGTATTAATATTCTGTTTACAACGAATCCAGGAGCTTCTGCAACTTCAACTGGATCTTTTCCTATTTGAAGTGAAGCTTCTTTAACAGCATCAAATGTTTCTTGAGAAGTAGTTATACCTCTGATTATTTCAACAAGTTT
>JAUZPI010000209.1 GCA_030706015.1 Bacillota bacterium | reverse complement strand
TATCAGCTAGGGCTTATTAAAGTGCGCAATTTTTTATTTATAGAGTATATCGTATCTTAAATCACTATACAAATTTCCACAAAACGTTAAAAGGAGGCTGCCGCCTCAGCATATTTTTTATGCTAATGCGACAGCCCCCATTAGTTGACTTTTATATTTGTTAGATTTTTTCATTATTTTAGCTGGCGTACAAGTACTGAAAAAGGCAGCTGCCTTTCGACAAGATATGTTTTATTTTCACAAGTATCCATAATGGTTTGTTCTATATGAAAAAATCCTATGAGATAATTTGTGTCAGCATCGATTTTTGTTACTTCATATTTTATACTAGTATTTTGATGCAGTACTTCGATTTTTTTTGATGGTTTGGCAGTGGGGTTATCCATGCTAGGGGCCTCCATTGTGCAATTATTATAATACATAATATTCATGAATTACACTTTGGTTAAAACAGTATCTTAGTGAATTAGGTAGCCTTGAAGATTGTGGATGTATATTAATCCAACAGCTAGTAATGCCAGCAGACCAAAATAACTTATTCCGAATATTATTCGAGTAGAAGGCTTTACGCTGTAATATTCAACATCAGGACTTTTCCACTGATGAAATGCTTGTACTGCACCTAATACAAGGAATATCAATAAAAATGGGTTGAAATACTTAATTAGTACAAGCAGCATAACTGGAATACCAATAAGCCAAATCTTTGTAGAGATACTGGATACTATTCTGCCTCCATCCAAAGGGTGAACAGGGATAAGGTTAAACAGGTTAATTATAAAGCCGCTATAGGCTAATGCTAAATAGAAATCTTTATTTGTACCCCAATATAGAAGAACACAAGTTAAGGAAGCTATAGATCCCAGCACGGGACCTCCTAATGCTATTTTCGATTCTATTACAGCGTCGTTAGGCTGTTCTTTCATATTGATAAAAGCACCTAAGAAAGGTATAAATACAGGGCCTGAAACATCTAATTTTAGTCTTTTTGCTGTAATATAGTGTCCCATCTCATGGAAGAAAAGAAGAATTACGAAGCCTATGCCGAAGGGCCATCCGTATAATTTGGCATAGATTAATATCATTAAAAGCATGGAACCAGAAGTAGTGAGTATCTTTCCTAGTTTAAGAAGAATGAACAAAAATTTTAGCTTACCAAGCAGTAGAAGCAGACCAACCTTGAACTTTGCCATAATAGCTACAAGTCCGCCTAAAGCAGCTAGAATACCTTTTTTCTTCCCAGAATTGTTATTGCCTACCTCAGGGTTTTCGTGATATATGGGTATTGAATTATTTTCGTTATTATCTATATCATATCGATCGTCCATTTGTTATCTCCTTTTATAATAAATAATATGATTTATTATATTACTTTATTTACAACAAGTATAATGGAATAAAGTTCTGAATTGTTTAATTTAGGAAGAAGGTTGTCCTATATCTAAGACTATTTTCTTTATTCTCAAGCAATTAAGTTTTTGCTTCATTAGAGTTATAATAAATAAAGAAGATATTTATGGTGTGGTGATAAAATGGATAACAATTTAGAATTTATAAAGAAGCTATGTAAGAATTGTGTGAAAAACTATCAGATAATAAACGGCAATAGTAAAAAAGCATGCATTTACATAAATCTAAATGCATGCTCAAAAGTTTTTATAATAAATAGCCATAAGCTTAACGCTATTTCAAATTAACCTCTAGAGTAGAGCCATCAATAGTGCTTGATAAAGAGTATGGTTTCACGGAATATACATACTCTTTATTAGGGTCAACATCTAGGAATTCAGCACAATAACTACTTTTGTTATTGGTATCAGGATTGTATAACTTAAAGTTAGTTATAGCATTGGCGCCATTAATATATGCTATAGCTTCTCCTTTTTCATAAAGCATTATAGGGTTAGACTTATTTAGCACACTATTCACGCCTTTGAAGGTGTAATAAATCCTAATAGTAGTTTTGCCTTTTTCTATTTTATAAACATTGATCTCTCCCATTTCTCCAAAATCAAATTTTCTCGTTGTATCAAGGCTGAAGGTTTTATTAAAAAAGTCTAAGCTTCTAAGTTTATCTGCGTCTTGCTGAGTAGGGGGATTTTGTAAAAACGGTGTAATATAGATTTTTTTTGCATCCTTATCTATGCTGTCCAATATACTTTTATGATAGCCGTTGCTATCAGTTCCATCACTTCGCCATGGATATATCCTACCCTTATCGTCATAGAGGTAAAAGCCAAAAATCTCGCTAGTTGGTGTGTGTTTATCTGTGGAATATGTTATTGTGGTATTTATAGGGGTTGTTTTTAGCTGATCTATATTAATTTTATGGTTATTGCCTACAGAAAGAGTACCTAAATCTTTTTTCTGTGTAGTGCTATCAGTAATCTTTTCTCTTGATACAGACAAGTTAAAACGTGCCTCTGTATGTTGATTAACATCGACGAATAACCTCATATTAAATCTCTTGGGTAAATGTTTTGTTGGAGAGGTTTCTTCTTGTAAAACGATAAGAGAAGTATCGTCATTTAGTTTTCTTGATTCCATACTTCCACCAGTTAAGCCTAGAAAGAATGGTATTTCTGCTCTTAAATTGATGTTACCTATTACTTTTCCATAGTTATCATTGTCTTTATTTAGCCCTGGTTTATATACCCTCATAGCAACTATTATATTATCCTCGTCGGCAACTATCTTATCTAGTGTAAATTTGTATCCACTGGATTCTTTACTTATACCAATATACTGTGAGAAATCCTTAAAACTATCATAGTAACCTATTTTTTTGTACATAGAG
>JAUZPI010000208.1 GCA_030706015.1 Bacillota bacterium | reverse complement strand
GACAATTTCTCTGAGCAGATAAAGGTTGCAGACTTGGCCCAGCTGGTACACATGAGCGAGTCCTCTTTTCACGAACATTTTAAGTCAGTTACTTCGATGAGTCCACTACAATATCAAAAGGCACTGCGCCTTCATGAAGCCAGGCATCTGATGGTCTCCGATTCAATGGATGCTTCTACTGCATGTCAGCTGGTGGGTTATGTCAGCGATTCTCAATTCAGCAGAGATTACAGCCGCTTTTTTGGAAGACCACCGAGGAGAGACGTCGCCAGTTTGCGTCAACGAACATAAAAACTAGACTGACCATGCAGTACGGATTTGCACAAAAAACTGTCACCTTCCATACCTAGTGAGAGTTCAATTGCTACTTTCGGAGGATTAGGCAAGAATTAACGCGGAACAGGCAAATCTTTTTATGAAATTCACGATAAAATAAATTCATAGAACAACTACTTAATTGTTTAGGAGGAATTTATTATGCGTATTTTTGTTACAGGTGCCACAGGATTTATCGGCTCCGCAGTGGTTCGTGAACTAATCCGTGCTGGATATGAAGTGCTCGGCCTCGCACGCTCGGATGAGGCCGCAGAATCACTCTCTGCAGCCGGGTCAAAACTCCACGGAGTCGCTGAAGAAGGCGTATTATTCCGCGACATCGCAGAAGCAATTGGCCGCCGCCTAAATCTGCCGGTAGCCGCTTTATCCTCCGAGGAAGCATACAATCATTTCGGTTGGTTCGCACCCTTCGCTTGCATGGACAGCCCGGCATCAAGCAATTTTACAAGGGATCTGCTTGGATGGACACCAGTGCAGCCAGGACTTGTTTCAGAAATTGACAGTGAGGTATATGACCATGAATAAAACAATTTTTTACTTTTCTGCCACAGGGAACAGCTTGCAAACCGCCCTTGATATCGCCAATGCTTTGGGTGACACTGATGTTATATCAATCTCCAAAGCCGGGATGAATTATAATTGCAATAGCGAAGTAATCGGTTTTGTTTTTCCTGTTTACGCATGGGGACTGCCAAATATGGTATATGATTTTATAAAAAGCAGTAACTTCAATAAAAATGCCTATTTCTTTTCAGTGGTTACCTGTGGGGGAGCTATCGGTACATGTCTGACAGATGTGGACAATATGCTGAAAGAAAAAGGTGCATATTTACATTACGGCTCTAAGCTTCCTATTTTATCAAACTATATATTGATGGTCGATATAAAGACCGATAAAGTAGATAAACTGCTCGCAAAGGCCGACGACAAAATTGCTGTCATCATTCAAGATATCAAAAGCAGAAAAGAGTTTAAAATAAAGGGAAGCTTGGGCCTTCTTAGAAAGATGCACAACAAAGCCTCTGCTAATTTTAAGTCTACCGATAAAGATTATAGTGTTTCAAAGAGTTGCACAAGATGTGGCATTTGTGTTTCAGTTTGTCCGGCAAAAAATATTGAGATTATAGATGAAAAAGTAACCTTCAAGCACAACTGTGAAAAATGTCTTGCTTGTATTCATTGGTGCCCGCAAAAAGCCATCAATTACAAAGACAAAACTCAAAACAAGCAGCGTTATCATCATCCTAAAGTAAAATTATCTCAATTAACATAACTATTTTATATAAATGTATGACTTTATTTTTGAATTTATAGCAGTCATGACCACCCGTAAAACGGGTGGTATGCTCTACCCCAAAAACTGCCTACTTCCATACTTATACTTTAAATTGGCATGCCTATCCAATCTGGATTACCTCCTTCGTTATTAATGCGGTTGGCGAACCTACATTTATTCTAACAAAGGGAGGTATTTTTTTCTACTCATAGCTATAAGCTTTTTAGAACCACTGGTATAATCATTTGTATTCGTTGTGTTTAGTATAAACTAATTTTGTTCCAAAAAATCCTCCCAAACTAATCAGTTTGGGAGAACATTAAGAGAGTTCTTAGGCCCTATCACCTAGATACACCTAATACATTAAAATATTTACAAACGTTAATTTTCATTTCTTAAATCGTTTAGAAGGCCTTCAAACCATTGGACATTTACTAAATGATGAGAAAGTGAATTTTCCAACATTTTTTTAAAATAAGTAGGGATAGTCTCATTATGTTCAATAGATTGTTTTAATAAAAAAATTTTCTGATTAGTTTGTTCGATTTGTATTTCTATTAGTTTTGTTAGCTCCTCGCTTTTATATTCATTAGCAAATAGCATTGCTGCATAAAAAGATAAATTTACATACTCAGTCTTAGAGCCATATTTATACATCAATTTTTCAAATTCTTTATCCCCTAGTTCAGTGATGATATAATTACGTGTCTCTCTAGTATTGTCTAACTGGTCCACTTTTTTAATATATTGTTTTTCTTCTAATTGTTGAAGATTATAATAGAATGACCCTTTAGTGAAATTCACTATATATTTATAGTGTCTCTCTTCCATTAAGGCTAATAATTCGTATCCGTAAGAACCTGGGTTTTGTTTTAATAACCCTAATATTAGTAATGGTATCAAAAAATACCTCCTTTATATTCTTTATCAAAATTATGTTAATAGCTGTTTCATAACTTTAAGGTTTAGTCATTGTTGATTTGCATGACTTGAGATGCGAATTCATCATAGGATATTTTTCCCAATGCAAAATCCATACTTTTTATATATATCTTTTCTGCCTTGGTATGTGTTCTAGCATGATTTAAATTTAGCAGCTCATTTTCATTAATTAATGGTTTCAATATATGCTGCCTATTTGAAAAGGCTTCAAAATATCGTAAACCAAATTTTCTTTGAGAAATTGCATCAATATGAATACCATCAGGATTAG
>JAUZPI010000207.1 GCA_030706015.1 Bacillota bacterium | reverse complement strand
GGTCAGCTACTTTAAATCCTTTTCGCAATCTATAAGATGAATTGTATACATTACAATAGGTTTTAACTGAATCTGCAATAGTACAATCAAAATCAAGAAAAAGCTTACTCATTTGTTATCCTAACCTTTCGAAATTTTAGTAAACTTACATTAAATAAAATACATAGATAATTTTACCATAAAACTCGTGGATTTTCAAAAGACTATTAATTTTTTAATATAAACTTAATATTGAGCAGCAGGCTTAGGCTATTTATTTGCCATAAGTGAAGAATATGGATATTAAGATTACCACTAAGCAAATGCTTCCTATTGCGGCGTTAATTGTCGTACTAAACTTAATGATTACATTTAATTATAGATTAAATGTAACTATGCTTCTAGAAATTTGTGGTGTAATAATATTTTGCTTTTCTCTGTGGTTACCTTAAATGAAGTACTTAATAATTGAACACTAATTATTCCAATGTTGGAATAGATGCAATAATGTTAATGGCATCAAAGATTGTAAAAACTTTTATTAAGTACGAAGGATTAGCTTCCTTGGGAATGCAGAAATTCAAGAAAATGTGATAAGATATTATATAGTGGTGGTTTAAAGTTACTACTTTATTAGGTCGGCTATATAAAAAATACTCTCTTTGATCTTCTGATATTATTAATTCAACGAGAATATGGTAAAATATTAATATAGAAGCTGTAAAAATACAGGAGATGATAACATGATTCCAAATAGATTGAAGCCTACCAATGATTTTATATTTAAGAAAATATTCGGGGAGAATGAAGTTAAGGAAAACCTTATTTCATTACTGAATGCTATCTTAAAGCTTGAAGGTGATAGAAGGTTAAAAGATATTACAATTATAGATAATAAGGAGCTAGTAAAAGAACTTATTACAGATAAGACAGGAAGGCTTGATGTAAGAGCAGAAACAATGGAAAATACTCAAATTGACATAGAGATACAACTAATAGACCAGAAGAACATTGTAGAGAGAATGCTTTATTATTTATCAAAGATGTATTCGGAATCTATAAAGTCCGGTGGTAAGTATAAGGATTTAAAGAAAACAATTGTAATTGGAATTCTGGACTTTGATTATTTTCATATTTCTAAATTTCATTCAACTTATCATTTCTATGAAGATGAAATTAAAGATTTTATGTTAACAGACAAGTTTGAACTTAATTTTGTTGAGATGCCTAAATTTAGAAGTGCATTCAAGGACATAAATAACCCTTTACACAGATGGTTACTTTTCTTAGAGAATGATATACCTAAAGAAATGTTAAAGGAGGTTGTTGAAATGGATCCAGTAATCCGCAAGGCAGAGGAAAGGCTTGAATGGTTAAGTAGTGATGAAGAAACAATTAAACTTTATAAAGCTAGAGAAGAAGCATTAATTGAAAAAATGAGCTTAATTGGTGAAGTTGAAGACAGAACAAAAAGAGAAATCGCTAAAAACTTACTTGATATATTAGATATTGAGACAATAGCAGATAAAACAGGATTAACTATAGAAGAAATAGAACAAATGAAAAAGAGCTTGAATTAACTCATGGTCCAGATTAAAGACACGACATCTAACAATATATGACCGCAAGGGCTAGAGTCACAAGGGAGAGGCTAAGATAGGAGCTATCTAAGCCTCTCCCTTGTCGGTCATACGAAACGTTATACGATATGTTCCATTAGAAAGAAGAGAAGGAAGTTGTGGAAGTGAACTATCCCAAATATCTTAACAAAAGAATTGTAATAATTAATGAAGCAATTGAAATGATTAAGAAGATAGTAAATGAGGTAATCATAACCATTATTGGTAAAGGGAAGGAAAATGTACATTTAGTTATTTCATTAAGCCTGAAGAGAGAACTTCTTTAAAAGTCCGTTATGACAACTATGATACACTTAATATTAAATCATGGAATGGTACTTTTAATGAAATAATTAATACTTAAGTTTTACCCAGGAACTGAATTTTCTAATCTGAAATATATCTTTATATAAAATACTATGCAAATGACCGCACGTTTTGTGCGGGGTTTTATAGAAGTAAATTAATAAGGAGAATAACATGTTGGGAAATAATGGAACAATGCTAATTCAGACAGATAGATTAAATTTACGGAGATTTGTTATGGAGGATATTGATCAAAGTTTTACTAATTGGGCATCTGATTCGTATTCTTCAAAATACTTTATCCATTATCCACATAAAAACAAAAGTGATACAGAAAATATGATAAAACAATGGATTCAGTCCTATGAAGATAAATGCACTTATATATGGGCTATAGAAGTGAAAAATACTGGAGATGTTATTGGTAATGTTACTGTAGATACTTCGTTTGCGTCTTTGGAAATGTGTGAAATTGCTTATATGCTTGGAGCTTTATGGTGGAATAAAGGTTATGCTTCAGAAGCCTTAGAAAAGGTATTAAATTACTTATTCTGTCATGAGGATTTTTATTTGGTTGAGGCTAAATATAATATTACAAATAGGGCATCAGCAAAGCTATTACAAAAATTAGGAATGAAGCAGGATGGAATTTTAAGAGATAGAAGAATAGACAAAGAGTCTGGAGAAAGAAATGATTTGGTTATTTGTTCATTATTAAAAAGTGAATATGTGAATGCTACAATTAGTTAATAGAAGGGTGTAATAAGGTGATTTTAGTGAATTAAGATTCTGTTCAGAGATAGGAATGAAAATAAATGGTATTACGATAAGCATAGGGGGAGCAAGCATGTGCATGATGTCATATATAGATTCAGATAAGAAGCTGCCATAAGAAATGCTTAAGGAGGTTGTTGAAATGGATCCAGTAATCCGTAAGGCAGAGGAAAGACTTGAATGGTTAAGTAGTGATGAAGAAACAATAAAGCTCTATAAAGCGCGAGAAGAAGCATTAATTGAGAAGATGAGCATGATTAATGAAGCTGAAGAAAGAGGAGAGCGTAAAAAAGCT
>JAUZPI010000206.1 GCA_030706015.1 Bacillota bacterium | reverse complement strand
TACCTTTCATAATTCTGTGTAGTTTAAGATTTTCCTTTGCAGTCATACTAGGAATAAGACTTGGATACTCAATCATGCATCCAACTCTTTTTCGCTCAACCTGCAAAGCTTTTTTACCGGAATGACCGAAAAGCTCAATGCCTCCACTTGTAGGAAAACTAAGTCCTGTGATAAGTCTCATAAATGTAGACTTTCCTGCTCCATTTTGCCCTATTAAACCATATATTTTACCTTCTTTCAAAGTTACTGATACATTACTCAAAGCATTAATACCATGATAGCTTTTCGTCAGGCTGTCTGTTTTCAAAACATATTCACTCATTTTCTTTCACCTGTCCTTTCTAGGATCAGTGTACTTGTCAAAGGTTTAGAAAAGGTTAAGAATCTTGGAGAAAGTGTAAGGAAAAAGATAATTTATTCCTTGTATAGACGATAGCCTAAGCCCCATACTGTTTCAATGTATTCTTCCCCTGGATTTACCTTTTTCAGCTTATTTCTTAGATTACTCATATGTGTTTTCACGGTATTATCATCACCAAGATATTCATCCTGCCAAATGGATTCATATAAATTTGCTTTTGTAAAAACCTTGCCTGGATATTTAATCAACATTTCTAGTATCATATATTCCTTTGCAGTCAACTCTAGTTCAGTACTATTTACAGAAATACGCTTTAGGCTATCATCAAGTACCATATCTTTATAACTATGGACTTTATTGTCTTGTATCTGCTTTTGGCAGCGGCGCAAATTGGATTCCACCCGCGCTACTACTTCCCCTAAGTCAAAAGGCTTTGTAATATAATCATCCGCTCCCAGTCTCAAAAAATCTATTTTTGTGCCAACCATATCTTTTGCAGAAATAATAATAACTGGGACTTCAGAAAATCCCCTTACCTCTTTAAGTATTTCATCCCCACTTTTATAAGGGAGCATAATATCAAGTAAAATCAAATCATACCTATTATTTTTTATTTCACTAATACCCTCAATACCAGTATAGACCGATTTTACGCCATAACCTGCATCACTTAATGCTTCTGCCAGCATCGCATTAACATCCTGGTTATCTTCAATGATAAGAATGGTATTCATTATATGTCCCCCCTATCTATGTATTAGCTAAAAAACATTTTCGCCATTGTTTATCAGTATATTTGCCTGAGTTTTAATCTCATTTAACATATTAATGATCTCTAAAGATAATTTTTTTGCTTTGTTAGCATTATTTATAGCTTCATCTTTATTGCCGGATTTAATTTTATCAAGCACTACATGTCCAATTCTATGTAATTCCATATGTACTGAATCTATTCTAGCCCATATAGCCTTAATCCCCTCATGCTTTGGTGTTACTGATTCATAAAAATGTCCAAACCCGCATTTATGTCCATCTGTTTGTATTGGCTGTACTTGCATATTTTCTGCCATACCTTCAATAGCCTTTACCCAGTTTATATGAGCAGAAATTGCATTATCCATTACAGATATAAAGGTATTATTGTCCATCTTAAAATTATTTTCATAAAAAATTTCATTACTCAATTTCGCTAAATTTGAAATATCATCTTCAATCTTTGATATAGAATCCCCCATATCACTAATTGTTACTGCCTCAGTATAAACTTCTTCTGATATACTCTTAATATTATTAACATCATTATTCAAAGAGTTAATTTCATCACTGATACATTCAATAGATGCGCTTATTTCCTGTGATGAGCTAGCCACCTGAGCAACATTGCTTGAAACTAATTCGATACTCTCTTTGCTTTCCTTAATAGCCTTAGAAATGCCATTAATAGAATCACTCATATTAAATATGGCATCTTTAGTTTGAGATATACTATCTTTACTCTTTGCTGAAGCTTCTTCAATATCGTTAGTAAGATTGTTTATAAAAGTAAGCTGTTGCTGAGTAACATCAGCAAGTTTTCTCACTTCTTCAGCAACGACAGTAAATCCTCTACCATGCTCCCCTGCTCTTGCGGCCTCTATACTTGCATTCAATGCTAACAGATTCGTCTGTTCTGATATTTGTTTAATACCTTCAACAGTGCTTTTCATACTTGCTACAAGCTGTAATAAATCATTTATATCGTCTTCCATTGACAAAGAATGATTAAGCACATCATTTTTCAAGCCATCTACCTTATCTAAAGATTTATTATTCTCTTCATTTAAATTTGACAGCGAATTGGCTTGAACTGATATATCTTCTATAGATGAAGCATACTCCATAACATTATTTGATATGGCATTCATATTTTCATTTACTTCATGTATTACATTAGTAATATGCTCTGTATATTCTTTCAAATTTTTGGATTTAGATGTTAGTGTGCTTGATTGGTGTTTCATCTTTACGTTAAATGCACTAATATTAATAGCCACATCAATAACACCTTTTATCATATTTTTCACTGGTAATGAAATCTTATTTATAGCTTTAAATTTATACTCTATACTTTTAATGATATCTTTGCTTCCAACTGAATATTCTTCAACTATTTTTTTGATGTTCTTAATTTTAGCTTTTTCTTTAAACATTTTATACACCTCTAATTTATCTTTTGATTTTAATCCCTATCAAACAGCTGCAGTAAATCTTCCTTTGATAGGTTCCTAAGTAAACTGCTATTTTGTAATTCTCCAGTGAGAATGTTACCAATTAGCTCTTTTTTATCTTCCTGCAGCAGAATAATTTTTTCTTCTATAGTTCCTTTTGCTACCAATTTAATTACTTCTACTATTTCCCTTTGACCAATTCTATGGGCTCTATCTGTAGCTTGAGCTTCAACAGCAGGATTCCACCATGGGTCAAAATGAATAACTAAATTTGCTGCGGTTAAATTAAGACCCGTACCTCCAGCTTTCAATGAAATTAAGAACACCTTAACCTGCTGGCTGGAGTTAAAATCATTAACTCTTTTGATTCTGTCTTTTGGCTTTGTTTTTCCGCTCAAGTGAAAGAATTCAATTTCCTCTTTAC
>JAUZPI010000205.1 GCA_030706015.1 Bacillota bacterium | reverse complement strand
TGACGGAATATTAAATACTATTAAAAACTATTTAGGCAAAGTGTCTAATGAAGCATCTAATCTTGTGCCAGACTTTTTAAATCCTATCAAAGAAGTTAATAAACTCAAAGATTCTTATAGTCAGTATGCACAGAATAATCCAGATACACCAAATATATTAAAACCTCTAGGATATGCACTAGAAACACCTTTTAGAAATCCATTAGTTAATAATATTTTAGGTTCGGCAGCTAAAACAGTAGGTGGAGAAAATGCAATAGCCGATAATGCACCTATTAAGCAGTATAGCAATAGTACAGGGAATAAAGCTATAGATACAGTAGGAAACTATGCAGGTGATATGCTAGGACTTTTATCTACACCAATAACAGGTATAGGCACTACGACTAATAAAAATCTTTTAAATGGTGCTGATGAAATAGCTAATTTAGTTAGTGGAAAGGTAGCGAGCAAGCTACCTGATCCTCTATCTAACACTTTAACTACTTCGCTTATAAATGGTGGTATCAATGGAGGGTTAGGAAATGCTTTAAATTCAGTAAGACTTAATCAAAATTTAAGTGATACTGGTAAAAGTGCGTTAGAGGGTGCAATAGGTGGTGGCTTAATGTTTGGTAGTGCTAATCTTTTAGGTAAAGCAGGAAGTAAACTTTTAAATTCTAATAGCCTAAGTGACGCTTTAACTACTTCAAAGAATACCATAGAAGATACAATTAAAAATCCTACAGGCACATTTAAGCCTACTTCAAGCAATAAGCCTATAATTAACACTAATGAATTAAAAACCTCGGAGAATCCACCACAAAGCGAATTAAATATATTGAATCCTAAAGGTAAAAGCTTTACTCAAACAATTTTAAAAGATAATATTGTTAAAACTGATGGATACAAAACTACATTACCTATAGAAAATAGAACTCCTAAAAATGTAGGCAATAAAAAAGTAAAAGCTATATCTTATGAATATGCAGAATTAAAACCATATTTACAAAATGAAGCAAAACAAGTTTTAGATGAATTAAATAGTAGTACAAAAGGGGTAAGACAAGTTAGTTATAATAATATAACAGGAGAAACCGCCGTAGCAGCTACTAAGAAAAACGTATCATCTACTATTCAGAATATTCAAAATGATATTGTAAATAAAAAGACAGGTAAAACAACTGTATCATACGATCAAATTAGAAAAGGCTTAGAAGATATTATCCATGATAACGGTAGAGAGAATAACGCAGTATCTAAAAAAATAGAGTTATCTTTAGATTATAGATTAACTTATGGTGGTGCTGATACTTTAGGCAACGAAGTATTACCTCAAACGGATTACATCTTAACAAAGGCTGATATAGAAGATTTACAAAACGGTACTTTTAAAACTGGTCAAGCGATCATTAAAAAACCTATAACTCAAAAAGGTATAAATACATTACCCACCCTAGAAAAACCTCTCAGCAAGGCTCTAAATGAGAATAAAACTATAAATCCCTCAATAGGTGCAACGGATAGAACTAAACTTAATGTAGATTTTACTACAGGAGATAATAAACAAAAGCTTGGATTAATTGCAAATGCTAAAAATAGCTGGGATAACTTTTATACTCATGCTATAGACATTAATAATCCTATTAAAAAAGTTGATGAAAAAGCTTATGTTATAGCTACTAACTCTAAAAAAGCAAGTGGAACAGTAAGTCACATACTACACGATAACTTGGTAGATATGAAAGGCAACCCTATAGGTGAGGGATTAAAGTCTATTGCTCAAGATATACCTAAAAATGAGGAACCAGACTTCTTTAATTATGTATTTCAAAGACATAACGTAGATAGGGCTAGAGAGGGTAAAAACATTGATTCTAATTTTACCTCAGAACAATCGCAAAAAGCTGTAAAACTTATTGAAATGAAGCATCCAGAATATAAAGCTTTAGGTGACAGGCTTGTTAATTTTACTAATAAGTTTATGGATGCGTGGGGAAATAAATCCGGACTTGTAAGTGATGAATTATGGAAGAACTTACAGGACACTTATAAGAACTATATAACCTCTTCTAGAGATTTCACAGACCTCGAAAAAGGTTCTGTTTCTGCTAATGGTAAAAAAGGATTTGTTAACCAATCAAGTGGATTGAAAAAAGCTACAGGCTCAGACAGAAACATAATAAACCCTATAGTTAATTTATCTAATCTTGTAGACTCTACCGTAAGACGTGCTAGATATAACGAAGTAGGTCAAAAGCTTTTAAATTATGCAGAAAATAATCCCACTAATGAATCGGTAGTTGTTATTAGAAATCCCGATAACATAAATTCTAATGTTAATAATATAGTATCGGTACTTGAAAACGGAGAAAAGAAATATTTAGAAATAAATGATAAAAACCTTTTAGATGCTTTAAACAACATATATAAATCTAACGATTTAAACGGTTTTGAGCAAGGATTAAAGACTGCTAATAATGCTTTTAAATCTCTTATAACTACCAAAAATCCAGTATTCGCATTTAGAAATATCGCAAGAGATGTTCCAACAGCTTATATAAACGGAAATGAGAACAATCCTATTAAATTTTTCAAAGATTTAGGTTCGGCAGGAAAAGACATCATAAAAAATAGTGCAGACTATCAAAAGTATAAAGCACTTGGAGGGGAAAGTTCTAACTTTTTTAGTCCAGATAATGCACATAAAACAGCACAGCAGCTAATGGATAGAAAACTTTTAACTGACGAAAACGTCATAACAGGTTCTAAGCCTATAAATCCAGTAAAGAAAACATTAAATAAAATAGGTGATAAAGTAGAGGTATTTAATAATCTTACGGAGTCGGTACCACGTTATGCAGAATTTAAAAGAACACTTAATAAAACTGGTGATGTACAAAAAGCTTTATATGATGCAGGAGAAGTTACAACTAACTTTAGTCGTGGCGGTGATGTAACTAAGAAACTTGATCTCGGAATACCTTACCTTAATGCAGGAGTTCAAGGACTTGATAAACTAGCAAGGCAGGCAAAAGATAAACCTCTTCAAACAGCTTTAAAAGGTGCAACAATAGTAACAGCACCAACACTTATTTTAGATGCAGT
>JAUZPI010000204.1 GCA_030706015.1 Bacillota bacterium | reverse complement strand
TTAAAAGAGAATGTGCCATTTCGAAATTTCTCCACAGTACAAAAATAATGATTACAAAATATTATCTACAGCTTGAATTGAGTAAAATAGCAGAAAAATTGCCAGTAGTAGACGGTGTATTGCTACGTTTGGCAGTGTCCACTATATGCAACAGGAACGGCATAACTACAAAGGTATCAGGGTACCCCATATCCGCTTGTAATAAATTCCTTTTTGGATACATTGCAATCTATTTCAGATATTCTTCTGCATCAAAACCATCAACGGGAAAATCTTTTATTACCATAGAATAGTAATAAAATTCTCCTACCGTACAATCTAAACATATAAATATCTCTCTGGGATTTAAACTGCTATCTTCCCATAAATCATCATGGAATACATATCCTACTTTAAGGGTTTTTAAATCTAGTGCAATAAAATCTCCGTTTAGTCCTGAACCTATTATTAGCAAACTTGATTCAAGACATCTTCTATTTTCTTCATAAGTATTATTATCAAAAATATCATTTACTCTATAAAAATACACATGATTAAATCTAATATTTTTATTGAATGAAAAGGAAATTAAAAAATCCGCAACTTCATTCGGTATCTTATAATCGTTTAGAAATTTTGTTGTCTGTTCATGCAGTCCTTCTTTGTAAACTTGTTGCATCTCATCATTCACCCCTAAAGCTTTCGTGAACAAATCCTTATTCATATCAATAACTCCTTTTATAGCACTAGCTCGCACCTAGAAACTGAAGCGAATTAACTTCATAATATAATGTTAATCCCATTGCGCTTTGAAACTCTTTAATTGTAGAGTCAGTTTGCGGACCTTCTAATCCATCTATCATTAAACCTTTCTTTAATAGAGTATTTAACTGCTTCTGAATTGTTATTATTGTATTATTCCCACCTGTTACTGCTGTTTCTTGTATAGCAGCATAATTAGTGCTTGTATTCCCTATATAAATACCCTCATCGAACTGGTCAAGGTCGTAATCTCCATTTATTCCAGCAACACTTCCATGTTCTGAATATTGCCATTCTACCATGTTTGGCACAGAAGGTTGATTTGTTCCATAGTTTGCAATCCAGATTGGAATATCAGCTATAGTACTGAGGTTTATATATTCATTTAAAAAAGATGTATAGGTATATAGTACACATTCCTTTCCTTGTCCCTTCATAAGATCAAAGAAAGAACTAACGTTATTTGTAATTTGCTGTGGGCTTTGTCCTAAATCCACTTCACAATCAATAGCATATTTGCAATCTACAGAAAGCCCAGCAGTGGCATTTATCAAATTATTTACTTCATCCTGCATTGCATTGGCTCTTAAAAAGTGATAAAATCCTACCTTTAAACCTACTGATTTTGCCTGGTTATAGTAATCTCTAAGTGTATCTGCAACATAAGTTTTTCCTTCGGTGGCTTTTATATAAACAATTTCAACGCCACTGTTTTTTACGTCTTGAAAATTAACGTTTCCTTGATATGGTGAAATATCTATTCCTTTCATTAAAATCCTTCCTTATTTTGTATATTTCAACATTTATAGTAACATTCCTTCATTTACTTCAAATTGGATAAAACAAAAAGTACTTAACAAAGAATTTGATCTTCAGTTAAGTACTTTTGTTCTTTATTTTAAAGTTTGTTTACTTTTAAAATATCTTACTTTCTAATGGCTTTAACTTTTAAAATATTTTGGTAATCTGATAATGAGGGTATATTCAAGCCATAGGCAACGACTTCGTATTCTTTATTAATTTGCATTACCTTAAATGAATCTCCGGAATTAAATTTTAGCTCAAAAAAATCATTAGTGTCTTGAAATACCTCTATGTTACCATCTTCGGTTTGTGTGTAAATTAAATACTCATTAATATTATTGTGTTTTAGTAGCTGCTTATTTATAACGATTACCTTGTATGTGTTTCTAAAAAAATGAGGAAAGAATATGATTGCAAATACTAGTACAATAAAACTGATTATTATTGCTCCCACTTTAAACTTTACAAAATTATTGTATCTAAATTTATAAAAAAATTTTTTATCATATATCCTCCTCAATTTTAATAAATTGATCCTATTTATTATTATTCGTTTTTTTAGACATTAGTACACAGTAAGTGTGAACATTATTTAAATTTATTCTCATCTATACCTGCGAAGAAAAAATTTTTTTCTTCGCCTCATACAATTAAGAATCTCTGCAAAATGACTCTAAATGTTCTATAAGTTAAAGTGTTATTGCATAACATCAAATCCATAATTCTTATCAATAATCTTACTATTTTTATCATACTTACACATTATAAATGCCATATATATGTCACCACTACTTCCTAAAAGGTTAATAATATAAACCAATCCTCCTAATCATACAGGTAATAAAAAGGTCATTACTGTTATAGCCGCTGCGGGAGCGAGGAGAACAATACAGAAGGCTTCTGCTCCTATAGGTCTACCGGAAGTTTCTTCTGTGTATGCATAAATCCACTTGAAACCAAACTTTACTTTACCTCCAAAGTAAATATGTGCTATCCCATGAATTGATTCGTGCACAATGGTTACTGGAACCAACAGTAATATGATAATAATTAAATACATTAACAAATTACTTGATTTTGTTATATTAAATACATAATATATATATTGCTCTATAATATAATTTACCATCGGAAACAGTACAACTATCATAGCAGTACCTATTAGGTTTATTATAATATGTGTTCTCCAGGTTAATTTAAAGGACATATCATCACCTCATCTATAGTTTTGACATATCTTAAAATTTTAATTAATTTCCTATAAATAAGTGTAAAAGTTAGTTATAATACGTTAATTATTAGTCATCTCTCCCATCAAAAAAAGAAGGGGGGGCCTCAAAATAGAATTTTAAATTCTATTTTGAGGCCCCCCCTTCTTTGCTTATGATAGAAAAAAGCGGATTCCAAGGAACCCGCTTTTTGTGTATAATTTTGATATGACTAGTAACGAAATTATACAAAAGAATTATAACAATTACAACAGAGTTTATCAATTAGTTTTTCCTTTAGAAATGGAAAAACTAATACCAGAAGATGATTCAGTTAGATTGCTAAGCCGAGTAATGGAGGA
>JAUZPI010000203.1 GCA_030706015.1 Bacillota bacterium | reverse complement strand
TTACAGCTATGCGAATGATGGCGGAGCAATATGGCGGTATGCCTAAACTCATGCTAAAAAAAGGTATGATTGATAACTTTAGTAATGATCCTAGTGTTCCTATAGTAGATAACTCTAGTGTCGGTTGGTCGGCACAGTATTTGCAACCTACATACAATAGCCCTAGAGGACAAGAACTAGTTGATTTTATGCTAAGTGCTACTAAAACTCATACAGGTGCTACAGAAACCTCTACAGGTGAACTTGCTAAATCAAGTCAGATGAACGCAACAGCTATTATGATGCTTCAAAAGGCTTCAAGTGTTCCTTTAGACCAGGTTAAGAGAAGATTTAAAAGAACCATAGAGGAAGTAGGAGAGATTTGGAGAGAGTTCTGGACCATAAACTATAACACAAATAGAGTTATAGAGATAGATAATGGACAAGGGCAAATGATAAATCAAGCTTGGAGAGGAACAGACTTTAAAGATTCTGGTTTAAAGCTTAAAATAAACGTAGGAGCATCTTCCGATTACAGTGAAAGTCTTACAATGACTACACTAGACAAGCTTCATGATGCTAAAGAGATTGATACTAAAACATATATTAAGCTTGCACCAGAGAATATAGTTCCTTTTAAAGAAGAACTTTTAAAGATACTTGATGAACAACAGGCAAGTGGGATGCAACAGCTTTCACCAGAGGAACAGCAAACGTTAAGTCAATTACCACCAGATAAGCAAGCTATGGTAATGCAACAATTACAGGGTAATACAATGAACGATCAAAACAATAACAATATGATGCAAGGAGGGAACATGAATGGTTAAGAAATCTACACCAAATAAATCTAAATCAATGCCAATGACTTCTAAGTCAATGCCAAAGTCAATGCCTATGGATTCTAAAACTATGCCTAAGAGTATGCCTATGAAAAAGAGTAAAAAAGGTTGCTAATTACTGTAAAATTGATATAAATTCGCAAACCATGCGTAAAAAGGTAAGGAGAGAAAATTAATGGATGAATACAATGTAAATTCTGTAGACGCAGGACAAGAGAATGTCGTGGATTCTCCAACACCAGAAAATGTTGAGATAAATTCTAGTGAAAGCGTAAACGGAGATGTCGCAACCTCTACACCAGAACCAAGTCAACATACACAAACACCAGAACAAAACGCAATGTACGCAAATATTCGTAGACAAGCTGAACGAGAGGCAGAGGATAGACTTATATCTCAAATGTATGGAGCATCACATGGTATTCATACTAAAGCAGAATATGATAGAGCGGTACAAGCAGAGCAAGAGGCACAACAAAGACAACAAATGGAACAGGCAGGAATTAATCCAGACTTGTTAAAAAGCTTTGTAAATGAACTACCAGAAGTTAAACAGGCTAGAGAATTTTTAGCAAAGCAGCAACAAGATACAAAATTACAAAATGAAGTAACTGAACTACTTAGAGAATTTCCAGATGCCGATATATCTAAGGTACCAGAAAACGTATTGGCGGAGGGTATTCAAAAGGGTATACCGCTTATATATGTGTATTCTAGATACGCAAGTAAAAACGCTTTAACTATTGCAGAGCAAAGAACTTTACAAAATTTAAAGCAAAACTCAATGACTTCTCCTGGTTCACTTAGTGGAACACAGGAACAGGCAAAGACTAATATTAATGCAATGAGCAATAAAGACTTTGATAGCCTCCTTAAACGAGTAATGTCGGGGGAGAGAATAGAATTATAGGAGTGATTTAACATGGCAACAACACAAACTTACGCAGGACTTTCAGCAGAACAAAAAACATTTTATGATAGGGCTTTACTTGACAGATTGATACCTAATTTAGTATACCAAGAGTTCGGTCAAAAGAAACCATCACCTAAAAAAGAGGGCGATACTGTAAACTTTAGAAGATTTAATTCGCTTACAGCAGCTACAACACCTTTAACAGAGGGTGTTACACCTAATGGTAATAGTTTATCAATCACAGCAGTAAACGCTACAGTTAATCAGTATGGTGACTATGTAGTATTTTCTGATAAGGTAGATACAACCGCTATTGATCCAGTAATAACCGAAACTGTACAAGTACTTGGAGAACAGGCAGCACTTACTATTGATACAGTAATAAGAGATGTGGTTACAGCAGGAACATCTGTACAATATGCTAATGGAGAGGCTTCAAGAGTTACAGTAGCAGCAGCAGACAAATTAACAGGAACAGAAATTAAAAAGGCAGTAAGAACACTTAGAAAAAACAATGCAAAACCTATGAGCGATGGTTTCTTTGTCGGCATCATTGATGCAGATGCAGAATTTGACTTGATGTCAGATTCAATGTGGATAGATGTATCTAAATACCAGGATAAAATGAACATATATAAAGGTGAAATCGGTACTTTATTCGGTGTTAGATTTGTTAGAGCAACTAACGCTAAGATATACACTGGTGCAGGAGCAGCAGGAATTGACGTTCATGCAACTATGATAATCGGTCAAAATGCTTACGGTGTAGTAGATATTGATGGTTCATCTAAACCACAAACTATTATAAAAGCAAATGGTTCATCTGGTGTAGCTGATCCGCTAGACCAAAGAAGTTCAGCAGGTTGGAAAGCTATGCTTACAGCAGCTAGAATACAAGAACTTGCACTTGTAAGAATAGAACATTCTGTAAGTGCTTAATTAAATTGAGGGGTTTATCCCCTCTTACAATATTACAATAAATATTTTTAGGAGGACACATTTAATGAACGAAAAGAATATTAACGAAAATTTAGAAGAGGCTTCAAAGGTTGTTACACCTCAATTAACCGATAAAGAAATTGATAAGTTAAGTGTTAAAGCAGGACAAGATATTAATACTCAAAACAAGGTTACTATTAGAATACCTACAGATAAGCTTAATAAAAACGATGTAGTTGTACCAGTTTGTGTTAATGGATATAACTTTTTTATAAACAGAGGTGAAAAAGTAGAAGTTCCAGAGATTGTTGCAGACATATTAATGGAGGCAGGATATATCTAATATATTGTGTGAGAGGTTGTGAGTAAATGACAATAATAAACAGCCCTATAAGACAAAACGAAGATGGTAATGAAGTAATGCATTACTTAGGAACAGCTAATAAAGCAAGTGAAACATATAG
>JAUZPI010000202.1 GCA_030706015.1 Bacillota bacterium | reverse complement strand
ATGATGCCGACGATGATGGAATTATCGTTATTTACTTCCAATACAAGCTTTATTATGTCATTTAACAAAAAAGTGATAAAGGGAGATAAGCATACACGAGCTAACTTTTTAGGAGATGTTTTAGGCTATATAGCAGAGTATGGTGCGTTTGAAGGTGTTGGAAGAATTGGCTCAGTATTTAAAATACCTAAAGTTGGTAATACTATGTCTAAAATTTGGGGGAGTTCAAAGTTTGAATCAATGGCGAGGATGCCCAAAGTTGTTGCTGAACAATACGCAAAAAATCTTATTCCAGGCATGGTACCAGCTGACGTTGGAGGAAGTTTAAAAGGTGGCTTTGATTTTAGTGGGTTCATGCAAGGAAGTCTCTCAGAAATCAAAGATACTTTAAAATCAGCTTGGAGCAATAATAAGGGGCAGGCTGATGCTAGTAAATGGTCCTCAGAGAAAGGGATATATTCAGTTGCTTATGAAGTGAATTTGCCGAAGGATATGTACCCTGGGGTAAGTGATGCTAAGCATTTTCAAGAGGCTAATAGACAATTGTACAATGCTTTCCAAAGTGATGCCAGCTTTGCACAATCAATGGAAGAATTATATCCTGGTATTATTGACGGAGTAAAACCAGGCAAAAGAGGTGCATTTCCCCGTCAAGCACCTACTAAAGATGTTAGTTGGAATCATGAAGCTAATAGAGAAGGGGTGTTACAACTAATACCTAGAGAACAACATCAAGCAAAAGGTCTAATCCAAAGCATTTTTCATCCAAATGGACGAGGAGGAATGCAGAATTGGGGCGGTGGAAGATAATTAATATGGAGGTGTAATAATGGGAAATTTAACCAAATTTAATGATATTTTAATGAATGCAAATGATTTATGTTGGAAGGAGTATCTTTTTCTTCCAAAAGATAAAAACTGGTCATTAAAATCCATATGTTCTTTAATTGATTGGGATGATTTAGATGATGAGGATTTATGGGAAGATGGTGAAACTCCTCAATTTGCTATTGACAATAATCTTATATATGCATTGAATATGGCGACAATTCAGGACATTGTTAATAATGCAAAACAGCAACGACCTCAATGCTCAGAGGCAGACTTGTTTGAAGCATTTATGTATTATTATAAAAATGATGCTTTTATAACATTTTCTGAATAACTAACTGCAAAAAACAGAACTAAGTGAATGCATAATTTATAGATAGATATAAATTATAGAATGTATGATATAAACAATTAAAATTTACAGTAACCTCTCACTGCATAATCTAAATAATGCAGTGAAAAGATGAAATGAACCAGCTGAAATTAAGTAAGCTGGTTTATTATTTTTAGTAGCTAATATATGCTGTAAATATATCATTCAAAAGAACTATATTAAATAGCGACGATAACACATCAGAAAACAGAGATTTAAAAGACTGTGAACAAGAGTGGTATTAAATTTTAAAAGTATTGAATAAGGGCTAAAGCTACTGAATTTAATAGGAATTGATAGGTGATTAAAATCTTTATATCAGTTCATCAAGTGTAAGCATCTGATAAAGGAGTTCCTTGCCAATCAATGCGTGTACCTTTTTTAGTCTATAAAGCAAAGTATGCGCGTTTGAAGGTGTTGGAAGAATCGGCTCAGCATTTGAGATACCTAAAGTCGGTAATACTATATCTAAAATTTAGAGGAGTTTAAAATTTGAATCAATAACAACAGTACCCAAAATTATTACTTAACAATACGCAAAAAATCTTATTCCAGGCATGGTACCAGCTGATGTTGGAGGAAGTTTAAAAGGTGGCTTTGATTTTGGTGGATTCATGAAAGGAAGTCTCTCAGAAATCAAAGATACTTTAAAATCAGCTTGGACCTTTAATAAGGGTCAGGCTGAAGTTCCAGTAGTAGATGAGTATGGAATCTTAAAAAATAATGATTCAATAACTGGGCAAGCGCATCACTTGAATCAAAATGCAGCGTATAGAGACGTAATTCCTCGTGATAAAGGGTTATCTGTCAGGCTTGAAGGCAATGCATTTACGCAGTCAGGAACTTCACATTATGGAGCTTATGCATCTCTCGAGAACTTCTGGAATCAATTTAGACGTGGTGGAGAAAAATACGGTGAAGTTCCAACAAACCTTGAGTACTCAAAAGCCTTATTTGATTCGTTACAGGGAGCAGGGTTTACTAGGAATGAGGCACTAGATATAACTCGACAAGCAATGATACAAAGAGTACAATATGGTTTATTAGGAGGCGAACCTGTTCCGAGAATACCAGGTAAAATCAATCAAGTAAGATGAAGTAAATTGTACAGGGAGGAGAATATAACTTGTCTATAGGAAAAGAAATATTTGAAAGAATAAATAGAATTGACTGGTTCTGTAATTGCGGGAGCAATCCATATGTAGAAAATAGCTTTGAAGTTAAGTTTGTTCATTCGTGGGAAGATGCTGTTAATAATTATAGTCAATCTTTGTGGGAAGACACTACTCTAGAAGCACGTAATGAATTAACATCTTTCTTAAACAACAAGTATCGTCAGGAGTATGCAAAATGGAATGAAGTAACAAAGGAAGCTAAAAGCTTTTTAGAGAAGAATGTAGTGCCTAAAATCAACATTATTAAGGAAAAGTATAATTTGGATGATGTATTTACTGATTGCGTAAAGTGGGATTTGCTTGGTGCAATAATGGAATATTCATATAAGGAATGCAAAAATAGACCTACATTCTTTTTGGAAATACTATCAATATATGAACTAGGGCATTTTCCTTGTGGATGGGAAGGAGAATGGCCTAAAGGTAAGTTAGTAATTTTCTAAGACTGGATTAACTGCATTAAAATAATTGACTTACTACCTTTAGATAGGCAATTTTTAATTTTAAATTACCTATTGTTGATATAATATCCCCATGAGGATACAGTATCCAATTAAGATAAAAACACGTATCCAATTTTACACAATATATTTTTAAAATATTTAGGCAATCTTTAGCTCTAATAGAATGTCCTCTAGTGGTACACATTGCTTTGACTTTTTATACACGAAGCATACAAGATCCCTAGCCGATAGGCTGTTTAGATGTTCTTGTACCTCACCTATAGTATTTAGAGATTTGTGATTGTCAGTACACCTAAATATCTCTAAAAAATTGTAGGCTAAAAATACT
>JAUZPI010000201.1 GCA_030706015.1 Bacillota bacterium | reverse complement strand
TGTTTTCCTAACTTAGAATCATAGAAAGTATTATTTTTATTTTTTCCATGAGCTCCAACTATAGCATTATTAATTTTAATAAGCTCATCTTGCATAGCTCCAGTTCCATTAGATTTAGAATTAGATGATGTTTTTTTGAATTTATTTAATTCTTTTTTAAAATTCTTTACATCTTCTGGATGCCAGTTTGGATGGTTAGAAGTATAATTAGCTAATTTAGAAAAATCAAGGTTACCTTTTTTATCATAAACTTCTTTTTGTATATTACTAGCAAATATATCTCTAATTAATTGGTTATCCTTGGTTAAACTTTTTTTGTTATTTACTTTAAATGGTACAAAATTTCCTTTATTATCAAATGTACCTGTTATGTGTCCATCTTCATCACGATATAATCTATCTTTTTTACCAAATGTAAGATTATATTGATTATCTTTATAATTAATAGCATCGCTTGGTAAATAAGAACTGGAACTGGTTCCAAATGCTTTCTTACCAAAATCCATAGCATCTTTATAAGCTTTTTTATCTTTAGCTGTTAAAGTACCATTTTTTTTATGCTCATAATATTTTTTTAAATCTCTATTAAAATGTCCTGACATACTATCGTCTCCGATAGCATATTTGTCACTATTACTCCAAATAATACCACCAGCGATTGCTAAAGGAGCTGCTACTTTAGTAATAGGATTACTTAATACTTTTTCAGTTCCATTTAATATTCCATTACCTACAGTTTTAAAAGCTGAACCTAATGCTTCTTTATCAATTGACCCTGCAGCTCTTTTTAATGCATTTATAGCACCTTTACTAACCACTTTTCCACCATTTAATGCTGCTGCCCCAGCTCCGCCTCCGACTATAGAACTCGCAATAAAACTTTTAGCTGCATTACCAACAATTTTACCAGCAATTAATCCTAATAATGCCCAGCCAGGATGTTTAACAAGTTGTTCTAATAAATTTTCTACACCTTGAACCATTTTATTACTTTGCATTGATTTAACTAATGTAGCCATTGTATCATTAAGATTTAGAATATTATCTTGAAGACTACCGCCTATTAAGTCAAACATGCCTTTTAATTCTTGTCCCATAGTTGCTTGCATTAATCTTAATGAATTTTCAGCTTGTGTTAATGAATCCATTTTATCAGCAGTGGTTTCTATACGACGTTCTAAATCTGCTTGACCATCAATTTTAACACTTTGTTGCTTGCTATCAGTACCAGCTAATTGTTTATCAAAAAATGTTTCAAGATTTTTCATATCACCTTTCATATACAAATTAGTTGCTATTGATGCAGATTGGTCGTCTTGCATTCCTAAAGTTTTCATTCTATCATAAACAGTATTCCATTGTAAATCTTTATTAGCTCCACCAATTTTACTATATAAAGCTAATTCTTGGTCAATCATTTTAAATGCATCTGTAGTAGCATTGTTATTAACAGATACTTTACCATTTTTTAAAGACCATCTATCTCTAACAGAACGCATATTTGTCCAAGGATTAGAACTAATTCCAGCTAAATTACCGAAGTAAGCTGTTTCACCTGTACTACTTGACATATGAGATACCATGTTACTTGCTCCACCTATAAAGTTTTCAGCTTCAGTTTCTGTCATACCATAGCCATTTATCATATTATTCATACCGATTGAAGCTAAACTAACATCAACACCCATACCTTTAAATTTAACACTTAATGAAGCTATTGTTTTTAAGTATTCTCCAACTGGTATATTTGCAGCTTGTGCTGTTTCAGCTAGCTTTAAAAGTTGGTCACTAGTTTCTTTTGCACCCTGGCCTAATTCTTTATAAAAACTTTTTGTTATATCAGCCATTTGTGGAGAACTAACACCAAATACTTTACCAATATCAAATGTAGTACGTGATAAATTATACATATCTGATACTCCAGATAATTTATCAGCTCCTTGTCCATAATGTCCTTGTACTCCAGTTAATAAAGTATTTGCATTATTAGCGTATTCATTAAAATCAACCATTCCATGAGTAGCTCTATACCAATCTAATCCTATATTTTGATTACTAGCTAGTATATTATTCATAATACCTGGATTTTGTGCACCATATCCTTGATTCATGGCAGCAGCAGCTCCAGACATATCCATAGCTCCCCAGCGTCTATATTCGGTCGCAGCTCCGCCTATGGTCATTCTAGCTAAACTGCCTAATGATGTTGGTACAAGATTACCTAATCCTATTGCTCCCATAGCTGTACCGAAACCACCCCAAACACCTTTCGCAGCGCCTAATATATTACCTATTAAACTTCCAGAATTATCAGAATTTCCGGACATTGTATTAGATATAGATTCATCAGTAGATGTTAATTCACTTTTTGATTTTTTTAATTTTTCAATTATATCTTTATCTATTTCTAATCCCATATTTTCGATTAATTTTATCATTTGTGTTATACTATCAGCTGTACCACTTATTTCTGAACGCATATCCTTATATACTCGTTTAAGTGCATCAGGTAATTTTTTAAATTGTTCTGGGTCTTTTATAACTTTAAAGAAATCAGCTAATTCTGAATCTTTACCAGCTACTCCTAATATACTTTGTGCAGCATCTGTCATTCTATCTTCAAGATGTTTTTTATCACTTGGTGTAGCTACACCATTATTAGCTGCTTCATTATAATCACGTATCATTCTTTTTAATTGCGAATCAGCACCATCATTAACATTATACATTTTACTATGGTTAGCAATTTGGTGTTGTAATTGCGCATTTGTATTATCAATTCCATGTAAATCAAATTTGTTAATTAATTTATCTTCAGATTTACCATAACTTATACCAGCTCCACGTCTAAATACAATTTCATTAATTCGGTCTTCCATATTTTGTGAAGCATTTAAAGTAGAATCTATGTTGTTGGCATAACTATGATTAGCTTTATTACTTTGTAAATATCTATCATAATTTATACCTATATAATCATTTCTACCAATAGTTTGGTCCATAATTTGGCCATTAGTAGGTACATATGAATCTACTGTTGTATTTCTTATATTTGGTTGTTGAATATTCATTTCTCTCGTAGGAGGTCCTTGAACCACTGTTTCTCTTATTGGAAGTTCATGAATTATAGTTTCTCTTATTATAGGATTTTCAGTAGGCATCCCTTGTGTTATTTGATTATTAGTATTTTTAATATGAGTAT
>JAUZPI010000200.1 GCA_030706015.1 Bacillota bacterium | reverse complement strand
TAATCCACATCGGTTGTTGTCCATAGAACTTGAGCAGTAGAAGCATTTAATGCATACATCTTGCGGACCATATCAATTTGGTCATCTGTCACAAAGTAAATATTCCCATTACCTACTGCAATATTGCTGTGAGGGGTTTCTCGAGTTGGGAGCGTGTATTGCCACTTTTCTACGCCAGTAGTTGCATCAAGTGCGACTACTTTTTGACCAGTAGTAGCGTAAAGAGTGGTGCCATCAATTGTAAAATTGGCTGCAATATATGGCTTAGTCCATAAAACTGTTGCACTTGTTCCATTATCTTTTAACGCAGTCAACGTTCCATTTGCCTGGAAGAAAAGAATATCTTTAACACTCTTGAATGAATAATATGCCGTATTTCCATTTGTTGCATATTTCCATTTTATTGAGCCATCTAAAGCGTTGATGGCTGTAATGTCGTTTCCTTGTCCTTCAGGAACATAGATCGTTTGATTTTGCACAACAGCATTATTAAAATCATGAGATTGTGCTACATCTGTTGTGATTTCTTTTTTTAAATCAAGATTTAAAGGCACATTTACTTCAGTGGAAGCGAAAACATTTGTACCCATTAAAGTTGATAAAAACAAGAAACTAATAATCGTAAGCCGTTTCTTTAGCATTCGTTGCATTCTTCCCTTCTTAGAATTTTAATATATCGAAAAAATAATAGCATAGTAATCTATTCTGGTATATCGGAAACTTTTGGATAAAAATCTAGCAAACTGTTTATATAAATTCCAAATAAAAAGCCCAATTTCTCAGCACTTAAATTGAGAAATTGGGCTTTTTCGTTACTTCATAAAAGCGCCTGATTGTTGAAGATCAATTATTATTTTATTAAACTAAAGCCCACGTTAGCTCAGTAAGAAAAACTCCTCTTTTTGAATAAAAACCTGTATGTTATAGGCTTTCTGATTTAGTCGTTTAAGCTATAATCGCCACGTTAGTTCAATTAGAACCAACAAAATATAATTATGAAATTGCTTTTTTACCTTCTAGATTTTCTTTTTCTTCTTTTGCTTCTTTTTTACCATCTTTTCGATCTGACAATTTGATTTGATTTAAGAAAAGTGTAATAATTGCTCCAATTCCAATGAAAATCAACGCTGTGTAAAACACACTGTGTAGTGATTCCATTAATGATGTTTTTATGATTGGTAGCATTGAGTCTAATAATTGAGTTGGAATTAGTTTTAATGTTTTCTCATTAAAGAGCATTTGGAACACACCTTGAGGACTTGTTTCAATAGTCTTCTTAAATTGATTAGCTAAAGGTGCCGCTTGCTCTGGTAATTTATTTAAGAATGGTACTAATTTATCCGTTAAAAGAGCACCTGATTTACTATTCATAACTGTTCCAAGAATTGTAACTCCAAAAGTTCCTCCAATTGATCTGAAAAATTGACTAGACGATGTTACTACTCCAAGTTCAGTTTTTTCAAACGTTTCTTGAAGGGCAAGAGTGATAGTTGGCATAACTAAGCCCAATCCAAATCCAATAACCCCCATATAAGTTGTAGCAATTAATTTGCTTGAAACCATGTCAAGTGTAGTTAAGAAAAATAATCCAGCAGCCATAACAAACATACCTGTTATTATTTGTATCTTAATTCCAATTTTGTAAACAAGTTGCCCACCAATAATACTTGTTATAATCATTGTTACCATCATTGGAGTCATAATCGTTCCTGATGCAGTAGCACTTACGCCAACTATACCTTGCATGAAGAATGGTACAAACATAATCGCACCAAACATACCAATTGTCATAAAGAAACCAATTAAATTTAATGTTACGAACGTTCTATTTTTGAAAAAATGCATTGGAAGAATTGGCTCTTTTGCTTTAGTCTCTACAATAACAAAACTTACAATTCCCACTAATGCTAATGCAAATAATCCAATAATCTGCCAAGAATTCCAATCATAGTGAACGCCACCTAAACTTAATGCAAGGAGTAAACTTACAACCCCAACAATCATTGTGAAGATACCAGCGATATCGAAGTTGATTTTGCCAGTATTTTTTTTTCCTTTTAAACCTAACGCAATCAAGATTGTTGCTATTATACCAACAGGAAGATTAATGTAGAATACCCACTTCCAGTTTAATGAGTCAACAATCCACCCACCAATTTGAGGACCAATAATTGATGCTAAACCGTAAATTCCTCCAAAAACCCCTTGGAATTTCGCACGTTGTTTACCAGTAAATAAATCCCCAATTACAATCATCGCCATCGGCATCATTACGCCGCCACCGATTCCTTGGATTCCGCGGTAAATAATTAATTCCGTCATATTATTCGCAAAACCACAAAGTGCTGACCCAGACATAAAGACAATCAATCCGGTAACATATACACTTCTTCGACCTAAAAGGTCAGCTAATTTACCTGCAATCGGAACTACTGTTGTAGATGTTAATAAATAAGCAGTGGTTAGCCAAGTCATGAGACTTAGGCCACCAAGATCCCCAACAATTTTAGGCATCGCAGTTCCAACAATTGTACCATCCAGAGCTGAGAAAAACATTGCTATGATTAAACCAGTAATCAATAATACACGATTAGTATTATTTCCATCATTTTGAATAGTTGTATTTGCACTCAAAATTTATAACTCCTTTGTCTCACTTACTATTTTTTTATTTTTATAATTATTGATAAAGTAATTATTTTTTAATTTTTTCTAATAAAAAGATCATGAAACTGATTGCGCAAGCTTTTCAGTTATCTTAGCAAACTGCAACAGTTCTTCGTCTGAAAGTGTTAACAATGAACTCTCAACAATTTTTTTTCTTTCTTTAATAAGAAGATCAAGTTTGTTAATCCCTTCTTCACTCAAGATAATATTAACAACTCTTCGGTCTTTTTTATCATGCTCTCTAAAAACAAAATTGTTATGCTCGAGTCGATCAATCAAAAATGAAACTGCACTTGGTTTCACTCCCATAAATTCTGCAATATCAGAAATTTTAGAGCTTCCCTTTTGCCGTAAATACATTAATACAAAAAATTGTGTAGATGTTACTCCATGATTATGCATACTTTCTGTCATTTTAGGTTGGATTTTATGAATTGATGTTTGAAGTGCAATCTGAATTCGATCGATGTACTCACTCTTACTTCCCAAAGCTTAACCTCCTTTAACATTTAATCTCTATAAATATTTAATGTGTGTTAAATATTAATGCTGATTAAATATATATTGTTACTAAAAAATAGTCAATATAAATCACATTAGATTTTTATAATAAAAAATGAACAAAAAAAAATGCACTTATT
>JAUZPI010000020.1 GCA_030706015.1 Bacillota bacterium | reverse complement strand
GGAAGTGCAGGTAGAGTGTTTACTCCTATGCTTAATTCGCTATAAGATTTTGAGCTTGTAGCAACACCGTTTTCAATTTGTTCTAATATATCAGTTAATTGATCACCTAAGAATATTGATATAATCGCTGGAGGAGCTTCATTAGCACCTAAACGATGATCATTACCAGCATTAGCAGCTGATATTCTTAATAAATCTGAATATTCATCAACAGCTTTTATTACAGCTGAAAGGAATACTAAGAATTGTTGGTTATCATGTGGTGAATTACCTGGTTCAAGAAGGTTCATTCCATCATCAGTACCCATTGACCAGTTATTGTGTTTACCAGATCCATTTACACCAGCGAATGGCTTTTCATGAAGTAAGCAAACAAGATCATGTCTTAATGCAACTTTTTGCATTATTTCCATAGTAAGCTGATTGTGGTCAGTTGCTATGTTAGTTGTGCTGAATATAGGTGCTAATTCATGTTGAGCAGGAGCAACTTCGTTGTGCTTAGTCTTAGCGGAGATTCCAAGCTTCCAAAGTTCTTCGTCTAATTCTTTCATGAAAGCAGAAATTCTTTCTTTTATTGTACCAAAATAATGATCTTCTAATTCTTGACCCTTTGGAGGTTTAGCTCCAAATAATGTTCTTCCAGTGAATATAAGATCTTTACGTTGATCATATTTTTTCTTATCCACTAAGAAATATTCTTGTTCTGGTCCTACTGTTGTAATAACCTTTTGAGTAGTAGTGTTACCAAGAGCTTTTAAAACACGTAAAGCTTGCTTTGATAAAGCTTCCATTGAACGTAATAATGGAGTCTTCTTATCAAGAGCTTCTCCATGGTAAGAACAGAAAGCAGTTGGTATACACAATGATCCATCTTTTAAGAACGCAGGTGAAGTACAATCCCATGCTGTATATCCTCTAGCTTCGAAAGTAGCTCTAAGTCCACCTGAAGGGAATGAAGATGCATCAGGTTCTCCTTTGATTAATTCTTTTCCTGAGAATTCTAATATTACTTTTCCATCTGATGTTGGATTGATGAAAGAATCATGCTTTTCAGCAGTGATACCAGTTAATGGTTGGAACCAATGTGTAAAGTGAGTAGCACCTTTTTCAATAGCCCAATCTTTCATAGCTGCAGCTACAACGTCTGCAACATCTGGTTGTAGAGCAGTTCCTTGTTCGATTGTCTTTCTTAAAGCCTTGTAAGTAGCCTTAGGCAGACGTTCTTTCATAACAGCGTCGTTAAATACATTTGAGCCAAAAATTTCAGTTAATTTGCTCATTCAAAAAGCCCCCTTAAAATATATAATGTGTTGATTAAACTTTCTTAAAAACCGAGTTAAAATATTAATAATTATAAAAAATTCTAGTATAAAAATATGAAATTGTCAATATATAAAGTGAAAATTATAAGCTTTATCATTCCAATATGTTCCAATTGTGGTTATCGCTTGCTAAGAAATGTATAAAAGGATGAATAATTAAAACGACAACGTGAAATTTATTCGTATTATGGTCAAAATTCGTAAATGATTGTGGATTGTTTTGGTAGTAACCATGAGCTCTGAAACGGGATGCAAATCATTCTAGCCCTAGATTTTTATGACATATGAGTTATAATATAAAGTGTGTTTATTGTGAAAGACTAAATGAGGTGGTAAAGTGGAAAAAAAACACAGACCTATTGGTTTTTTGGATTCAGGGGTAGGTGGTATAAGCGTATTAAGAGAAGCGATTAAGCTACTTCCTAATGAAAATTATATATATTATGGAGATTCGAAAAATGCTCCTTATGGAACAAAGTCAGTTGAAGAGGTTAAAAAGCTAACCATTAGTGTCGTAGATATTTTATTAGCTAAAGGAGCAAAAGCTGTAGTAGTTGCTTGTAACACTGCTACTAGTGCGGCTATAACAGAGTTAAGAAAATCGTATACTGATGTACCTATAATAGGCATTGAACCTGCGCTAAAACCAGCAGTTGAATTAAATAGAGAAGGTAATATTATTATAATGGCTACTCCTATGACTTTGGCTGAGAGTAAATTTAATAACCTTATGAAAAAGTATGGAGCAAGATCTCAAATAGTACCTCTTCCATGTCCAGGGTTGGTTGAGTTGATAGAGAATGGAGAATTAGAAGGAGATGAAATTAATAACTATTTGGCAGATAAGCTTTCACAATTCCTTAGCGATAAGATAGCAGCAATTGTTTTGGGATGCACACATTATCCTTTTATACGCACGGAAATTTCAAAGATTGCTGATGGTGTGCCTATAATAGAAGGAAGTCTGGGAACAATAAAACAATTGAATAGACAGTTATTATCTGCTGGATTAATAAACGATAGCACCGAGAAGGGTACAATAGAAATAATTAATTCTTTAGAGGATTATAAAATTATCGATTTAAGTAATAAACTCTTAAGGCTATAGGCAGGAAACTTGATATATACACAGTAAAGAGGAGGACAATAAGGATGGTAGACTATGAGGAAAGCCCTATAAAACAGAACCAAAAGATAAAGCAGTTCATAGGATGGTTCATGGCAATACTATTTCCTTTCACAGCAAAAGGTGTCATTGCTATAACTAATATGCCCATAATTTCGGCATTAATATATTGGAGCATATGCGGTGTATTACTTAAAACTATTATAGATAAGAAATTACCTTATTTTAACGCACATTTTTCAAAAATAAAAAAGGAATTAACTATTCTTATAGCATTAACACTACTTTATTTGCTTTTGTATTCAATTAATTTAAATACATTAAGTTTAAAAAGCTTAAATTTGATTGTGTTTTTATACGTAGTCTTTAGTGGCATTTTGGAACCGCTGATTGGTATAAATATATGTGAATTAGCAGGTTGCAGAGTTAAATTGGTGGGAATAATAGCTGCATGCATTCATGGCGTTTTTATGCAGATTATTTTATTAGGTGCACTTATGCCAGCCGTATTATATTCACCATTTTTTTGGATTTTTCAAATTAGTATTTATATAAACGTATTTATAATTTATATTAAGACCAGTGACATTACAATATGGAGCTGTCAACATATAGTATTTAATCTTATTACAATCATTTTGTGGGGGCTAGGGCCAGCTGCATTATTAAATAGCTAGGCATTTACTTTAGAAACAGCAGGGATAGCCTGCTGTTTTCTGTTTACCCAATAATTGCTTAAGGTATCACCTAATCTTTTACTTTGAATAAATTGTTAGTAGGGGCATTTGTCTAAAAACGATAGAAATAAGGTGATAAAATGAAAGTTTTTACTATGGATAAGCCTAATGAATTGGACAAGGAATATGGGGAAAAAAGAGCATGTAAAGTAAAATTAAATGAACATCAGGGGTTCAATTGTATACTAATAGAAAATCCCATGGATAGTAATTGTATATATATGGTAAACAATATAAAGCTTAATGGAGTTAGAGATGGAAATAAACTTTGGATAATGGTGGGCGAAGAAGAGGTTTGCTGTAAACATAAGCAGGAAGATAAGGTGGCAAATGAGGGGTTAAAAGTAGAAGCACAAAAGTTTAACATTGAGTTTAATCAAAATGAGGGGAAACAAGAGCGATTACTTGAAGTTGAAAATGTAATTGCTGAGGGCAGCAAGGAATTGGAAATTTCAAGTAAGCGCTGGTATATACTACTTCCAGCAGGCTGCTTATATATAAAATCAGATAAACCTTTATTTTCACTTGATGTAGATATAAGTTGGATAGAAGAAAAAATAGATGGGTAAATAATAATTTTCAAGAAATGTTTTAATTACGGAAAATAGTAAATAATATAAAATGTGATATAATTCTAGTGTAGATATAACTTAAGAGAAAGTATTTTACTTTATGTTGTACAAATGATATTTTTGAATTATTGAAAGGAGATACAATAATGAAGCAGCCTATTGTTACGTTTAAAATGAAAGATGGAGGAGTAATGAAAGCAGAGCTTTATCCTGATATAGCCCCAAATACAGTTAATAATTTTGTAAGTCTTGTAAGTAAAGGATTTTATAATGGTGTGATTTTCCACAGGGTTATCCCTGGATTTATGATTCAAGGGGGAGATCCTCAAGGTACTGGTGCTGGAGGTCCAGGATATTCAATAAGAGGAGAGTTTTCAGTAAATGGATTCAAAAATGATTTAAAACATACTGAAGGTGTTTTATCAATGGCAAGAACAATGGATCCAAATTCAGCTGGAAGTCAATTTTTCATAATGGTAGAGAATTCCCCACACTTGGATGGTCAATATGCTGCCTTTGGAAAACTTATAGAGGGTAATGATGTTGCCCAAAAAATTGCAAATGTAAAAAGGGACTATTCTGACAGACCATATGAAGATCAAGTTATAGAAGAAGTAACGGTAGAAACCTTCGGCGAGGATTATAAAGAACCTGAGAAAATGTAATATTTTAAACAATTAATAGTCACCTGTATTATGGTGACTATAATTATTAAGAGGGGTCATGTAGGTTTGTGTAAAAAACAGTAAAGTGTTAGGGAAGGAGAATATTTATATTGAATAATAATAAAAGTATATTAATCTTTGGTTTTACTCAAGAAGAAGGTAAAGAATTTGAAGAACTTTTAGATGAAAATACACTTCCCACTTGTAGACGTATAGGGAAAGATATGGCGAATATGGTGTTGGGGGATATAATAAAGGGATTAACCTTTTTAACAGCTAGTGAAGATATTTCAGATGAAAAAGTTATACTTTTTAATAATCTAGAAGATGATGAATTGGACAGAGCTATTAAAATAATAAGAAGCAGGTTGACGATAAACCCAATAATGGCGGTTGTAACACCTACATCCGTAAATTGGACATTCAGAGAATTATTAACTCACCTTATAGAAGAAAGAGAATGGTTTAAAAAGCAACATAACAAGCGTTAGAAGTAATAATATAAGTTTCTTGAAAAACATGTGTTTTTATAAATTGGAAAAGATTAATTTTGTAGAAAAAACTAAAGAAATATTATAATATATATGTAACATAATAATTACTAATGGAAAAGGGCTGATGATTTTGAGTAGAGTGGGAGAAAAAATCAAACAATTAAGATTAGAAAGTGGTATGAATCAGAAGCAATTGGGGAAAAAACTTGGAGTTTCTGAAAGTTTTGTGCTAGAAGTTGAAACCGGTAGAAGAGTTATTAATGAAAACCTTATGAATAGAATTGCTAAAGTATTAGGAAAAGATATTAATGATATTAATATGCATGATGACGAAGATAACAATAAACCACCTGTTGTAAATAAAGAAATTAAGATTGATAAAAAAGGTAAGAATAAGGATAATGATGTTAACGAAGTATGGAGTAATGCATTAAGTTCTATTCTAAAAAATGTTCCTGTTTACAGGTACGATTTAAATAAACCTATAGCAGTAAAACAAATGCCTGTTATTTCAAATAAAATCGAAGGTCATTCACAGGATAAGGTTGCTTTTTTGACCGTAGAGCAAGATGATATGACAAGCTTTAGAATATGCAGAGGAGATATAGCCTTTGGATATGTGATTCATGAGGTGGAAAATAACTCTATTTGTCTCGTAGAATATAATAATATTCGAGCAATAAGACAGATAAAAAAGTTGGATAGTAATAAAGTACTACTTATCAGCAACGGAGGGAATTTGAGAACAGAAACAGTAAATGTAAAAGAGATAAGGCCTTTACTTAAGTTACAGAAGTTAGAAATAACGTTATAGAATTTAAGGCTTTAGATGGAAAGGAACATCTGAAGCTTAGAATTTTCAATAAGCAAAGGGGGATTAATAATGAAAGGAACTGTAGTTTCTACGTGGATGAAAACCTGTAGAAAGAAATATGGAAACGAAATTGTAGACAGTGCAATGAACAGGGTTGGTTGGGGTTCACAAAAGATATTCTCACCGCTAGAGGATATAAATGATGATCAGGTTAGGAATGTTGTAAAATTTATATCCCAAGATGTTGGAATTGATACCAAAGCTTTATGGGGAATTATAGGAGAGGATAATATAAATTCCTTTTTTAATGATTTTCCTGCATTTTTTGACCACGATAATTTATATTCATTTCTTAAATCCTTATATGATGTACATGTTGTTATGACAAAAAAGCTGCCAGGGGCAAAACCACCTTTAGTAGATATAAAGCCAATCTCAAAGAGAGAAGCTATATTTACCTATAGGTCTAGTAGAGGAATGTTTGATTACCTTCAAGGATTGATAAAAGGAAGCGCCAATTTCTTTAAAGAAGAAGTTCAGCTTACTGAAATGGAGAAAACAGATAATTCAGTAGTCTTAAAGATGACTTTTGAAAAGGATATTTTCTACAAAAAAACATATAAACTTAGCAAACTTCTATCCTTTGGAGTTATAAAAAGTTTTCAAGCAAAGGTGGCTTTATTTAATTTAATAGTGTCACTGATTACTTTTATACCATTGCTGTCTATTGCAAATATATATAAAGCGTTAGCAGCAGCATTAATTTCTTCAGCAGCCAGCTTTGTGGCAGCATCTATACTTATCAGACCTCGAAAGGACATAATTGAAGAAATACAAAGATTAAATAATCATGAGTATATATTAGATGGAACTATAGTTACTAACGATTTCTTTGAAGATATTTATAAGGAATTGAACAAATACAAGAAGTCAGTTTCCGCAGATTTTGTTGGGTTTAAGGGCGTTACTGACGAAATGGGTACGTTTGTGAGTAAAATAGATCATATTGCAAAATCCATGAGTAATACATCTGAAGAGATATCTGGAGTTGTAGAACAAGTAGCAAATTGCGCAGTAGGACAAGCTGAAAATACTCAAGAGAGCGCTTCTATACTTAATGAGAACATTGAAGGGTTAAAAGTCATAGTGAAAAATGAGGATGACAATAAGCAGCAATTAGAAGAGGCTATAGAAAAAGTAAATGATAGTTATGAGCATGTAGATAAAACAAGTAATAACATAATGGAGACATTGGCAAAATTTCAAGAAGTTAAAGATAAAGGAACAGAATTAGAAGTAAAAGCAAAGAACATTACCGGCATAGTTTCAATAGTATCAGAAATATCGGAACAAACTAATCTGCTAGCCTTGAATGCATCTATAGAAGCAGCGAGAGCTGGCGAGGCTGGTAAAGGCTTCTCTGTAGTAGCTGAGGAAGTAAGAAAATTAGCAGAGCAAACTCAATTGGCTGTAGAACAAATAAATTCAAACCTAGCCGATTTTGTTCAGGATATTGGAAGCTTAGTTGTGAAGATAGAAGATCAATATGTTGTGTTACAAAATGAAACCAATAGTTTAGAGAATGTTAGAAAACTAAGTTTTGAAGCAACATCAGCAGCTAAAGACGTTGCAACATCCATGATTAGGACCATGAATGAATTAAATAATAAAGCAGATTCAATATCAAACATATATCAAAATATTGAATCACTTGCTGCTATTGCAGAGGAGAATTCCGCGTCATCTGAGGAAGTCAGTGCAAATGTAATTAACTATACTAATGAAATTAAGCTATTAACAGATAATATTGGTGAGTTTAAGAAAATGACAGATGAGTTTAAGGGTGACCTAAGCAGATATAAAATATAATAAAAAAACACCTGTTAAGGGTGTTTTTTTATATTCCGCTTAAGTTAAAGTCTGGTACATATGTTACTGAAGAGGTACCTGTCTCTTGAATAAATCCATTTTTGATACCAACGGAGCAGGCATATTCTATAAGAGCCTTGTAATGTTTTACATTAAGAGGTTTATTTATTTCAGGATATGTCGAGGCTTTGTGCATAGGGGTATATTGATTCATTAAGCTAATATATACTGAACCACCAAATGTAGCCTGTATATAGTCAACTATCTTTTTTGAATCAAATAATAGTCCAGGTAACATAAGGTGTCTTATTATGACGCCTTTTTTTATAATTCCATTCTCATCAAAAACTGCATCTCCAACCTGAGCTGCCATCTCTTTTATTGCGGCAGAAGCGTATTTAAAATATTCAGGTGCATTGGAGTATTTTGATGCATATTTTTCGTTTAAATATTTTAAATCTGGAAGATATACATCAATATAACCATTTAAAGCTTTGATGGTATCAATATTCTCATAACCATTGCTATTGTATACTATTGGAATAACCAACCCGTTTTTTTTAGCAATACTAATGGCTTCAATTATCTGGGGAACATAGTGGGTAGGAGTAACTAGGTTTATGTTATGTGCATTATTTTTTTGGTGTTCAATAAATATTTCTGCTAACCTTTCGGTAGAAATTTCTTTTCCTATATGTTCTTGGCTAATGGAATGATTTTGGCAAAAAACACATCCTAAATTGCAATTAGAGAAAAAAACAGTCCCAGAACCGTTGGTACCGGAAATACAGGGTTCTTCCCAAGGATGTAAGTAAGCCTTCGCTACCATAACATTCTGTCCCGATTTACAAAAGCCAAGTTCCCCTGATAACCTATTAACCCTGCAGTTTCTAGCGCATAGAGTACACATTTTAAGCATGTTAAGCATGAAAAACACCTCTTCATCTAGTGTAAAAAGTTCAATTTATAATAAAATTCAATAATTCATTGCTGTGCCATAATTATAGCTTATTTTTCTTGTAAAATATACAGCATTGAATCATAAATATTGTGCTTATCAGGCCGAAAGCAGGGTACAAGAAAGTTATAAGATTTTTGAAACCAATTTGAGATATAGGTATAGCTACACAAAGAATGATAATAACTGATACTTTATAAGGTACATTAATAGCTTGTTCCACAGTTTTGCCTAAGCTGTAGATATCTGATACCTCAGTTGAGAACATCTCTAAAAATATTATACAAAGAAGTGATATTTGTATTAAGTTTCCGAATCTATTGGCAATATACAAAAGCGGTACTTCATATTCAAATATATAGGGAATATTAAGCATTAACATAAGATTTAACATAAAAGATAATAATGTAAGACATACAGCGCCTAGAAGCAATCCTAATTGCAGCGGTTTTTTTTGTTGAGTTTCGTTGCTTAAGGGTACAAGCACCCCGCTGCAACAGAGTATGTTAAAACCGGCATATAAGATGGATGAAAACTGCCAGTGGTTTTTTGTATAAGGAATACTTTTTATAAATGCTATATTAATATGATCTTTTGATAACATCATATATAGAGCGAAAATTGTAACAATGACTATTAACAATGAGGGAACAATAAAGGAGTTTATTTCAATTAGGCCCTTTGTATTCCTCAAGAGTGCAAAGAGTGATATAAATATCATTAGAATAATGCCTACCCATTTAGAGCACCCGAAATATTGATGTAGTAAAGCACCGCTTCCAGCCAAAATTATTCCTGCACTGCTAATCATGAAAAACCCCATAATTATATCAATAATTTCACCTAATAATCCTGGACTTACTAAGTTTATTAGTTGTTTATAGGAGTTTAATTTATACTCCATGCTTATATTTATTATCATAAAGCCAATAATTATGTATAAAAGCATGCATATTATTAGACCAATAAAGCTTTTATATCCAAAGGTGGTAAAGAATTGAGTTATTTCTTGTCCGGAAGCTAATCCAGCGCCTACAATAGTACCTATGAACACAGCAGATATTTGAAATATGAGAGTAAAATTCTTTTTCAATGTATACCTCCATTTTGTATTGATTACTTTTTGAGGCTTATTGCTTAAATCGAATTGTTGTACTTTATATTATATGTATATAAAAAATCAAAAAAATAATGTATGTTGCAAATTAATTTTTTAATTTGTGGCAAACTAAGATTAACAGAGTTCTAAATGTCAAAGACACTTAGAATTTGTTATTCATGGATATACCATCCGTTACTTATTCTTATGGAGAATGAGGTGTTGTGGATGGGAAGTTGTGGTTTAAAGGACATATCTAGCTTGGAGGTATAAAGATGAAAAGGTGGATATCATATGTGTTATTGATCATTCTCACAATACTGCCTGTTGGTTGTACATCAAGGGCTGAAGGTAAAGGAGAATCAAAAAATGAATTTGATATGATGAAAGCAATAAGTACAACAGAGAATTATATGAAGTATTTAATTGATAACAATGTGGAGGGGATAAGTAAGCTTTATGCTAGTGATTTAAAAGGAGAAGCAAAACCCCAAGACCCACAGAGTCTTAAAACCGTAGGCTACAATATTGATGAAATATCTCAGACTGGCATGGAGGGATCAATAAAGGTTAAAGTAGTTAGAAGTAACAATTCAGGTTCGCCAGGTTCGTCTTGTTCATTAGATGAGTATACTATTAAAGTTGCAAAAGAAGATGGTAAGTATAAGATTAAAGATATAAAAACAAAACCTATGAAGGAAGCAACTGCTGTTTCAAATCAGATAAGAGAAAAAAACAGGGATAATGTAAAAACAGATCCAATAATCAGTATGGATGATATACCACAGTATGCATTTTCGAAGGTTGATAGAGGAAGTATTGATAAGCTTTTGGTATCAAAGGATGGTTTTGGACCAATGAACTATGGATATGATGGTGATAGGATAGCAATAAGTACAATGGGCAAAAATTCACTGCTGGCTATGGTTGATATTGAAGAAAGCATGCAGACGCAAGGCGGAGGCGGCGGTGGTCAAGGCGGCCAAGGCGGAGGCGGTGGTCAAGGAGGTCAGGGCGCTCAAGGCGGTCAAGGAGGAGCTACATCAGGGAGAGAAAAGCCTATTGGAAAGAATATAACAATTGTTGATGTATTTAAAGATTCTCAAGTTCAAAGCATAGCCTTTGCTCAAGATAGAAAAATTGTGGCTGTTCAATATTTGGCACCTACAACAGGTATTGGCATTAACTTGTATAATACTAGAAGTGGTGACCCTGTAGAGGCTAAGCTAATTGACATGAAACTTAAGGGAAAAGTTGATGTGACTATACACTATTTTGAAAAAGGTTATTTACAATACAGAGTTACTCCTAGAACTGGATTTGAAAATGACCCCAATGCACAAAGTGCTAAGGGATCATGGAAATTAGACCTTGAAAAGAAAAAGACAAAAAAGGTTGAAACATAGAAAAATATATAATAAATCTATAGAGCGTATTTAAGCACCTTGTGGATAATATACAAATTTGCTTATAATATGCTCTTTTAAGTTGAGAAATTTTGGGTTATAATAAGTATATACAATTAAATGTATAAATAAACGAAAGAAGTTGATATTTTGCCTGTTAACACAATGCAGTATAATATTGAGCAATGGGGTGGTAAGAGGTACTATAGCTTAAATAACTTTCTTAGAAAGAAGTTTAATGGCAAAGTATTTAAAATATCTCTTGATGCAGGGTTTTCTTGTCCCAATAGAGATGGAACAATAAGTACAGGTGGATGTGTATTTTGTAGTGAAAGAGGCTCAGGTGACTTTGCAGGCAATAGAGAATACTCAATCTCAAAGCAGTTTAAAGATATCAAAGGCATGATGAATAAAAAGTGGAGGGATGGAAAATACATAGCTTATTTTCAAGCCTATACCAATACTTATGCCAATATAGAAGTACTGAGAAGAAAATATAATGAAGCAGTATGCCAACCTGGGGTTGTAGCTTTAGCTATTGCTACGAGACCTGATTGTCTTGATGAGAATGTTTTAGACTTATTAGAAGAGTTTAATAGTAGAGTATATACATGGGTTGAATTAGGACTTCAAACTGTTAATGATGACACAGCTAGAAAAATTAATAGAGGATATAAGCTAGAAAAATTTGAAGAAGCCTTAAACAATTTGAGGAAGAGAAAGATTGACGTGGTTGTTCATAGTATATTTGGGTTGCCTGGCGAGAGTGAAGAAGATGCACTTAGAACTATAAAATATATTTCGAAGAAAGATATTCAGGGGATAAAAATGCATTTACTTCATTTGATGAAGGATACACCTCTTGTAGATATGTATAAAAGAGACGAGTTCCGGTTTTTAGAACAACAACAATACGTTGATCTAATATGCAAGGCAATTACACTTCTTCCGGAAAATATGGTAATTCATAGATTGACTGGGGATGCCCCTAGGAACTTACTTATTGGACCTATGTGGAGTTTAAAGAAGTGGGAAGTGTTAAATGCAATTGATAAACAGCTAAGTGAGCAGGGCTTATATCAGGGTTTGTACTTTTCTACAAATTAGATAGTTGAGTTTTGTTTGATTTGTGAATAGATAAAAGGTTTACAATGCATTAAAATAAATACATAGATTAATTTATTTAGGGGGAGTAAATAAATGGCAGAGTTATCAATAAGACATATGTATAAAATATATCCAGGTAATGTTACAGCGGTTAAGGACTTCAATCTTGAAATAAAGGATAAAGAATTTATAGTATTTGTAGGACCATCTGGATGCGGTAAATCAACAACATTAAGAATGATTGCAGGTCTTGAAGAAATATCACAAGGAGAATTATACATAGGCAGCAACCTAGTTAATGATGTATCTCCTAAAGATAGAGATATCGCGATGGTATTCCAAAACTATGCATTATATCCACACATGAGCGTATACGATAACATGGCTTTCGGTTTAAAATTAAGAAAAGTACCTAAAGATGTTATCGACAAAAAGGTAAGAGAAGCAGCAAAGAGTCTTGATATATCTCACTTGCTTGAAAGAAAGCCAGCAGCATTATCTGGTGGACAAAGACAAAGAGTTGCTATGGGAAGAGCTATAGTAAGAGAACCTAAAGTTTTCTTAATGGATGAACCTTTATCAAACCTTGATGCTAAACTAAGAGTTCAAATGAGAACTGAGATATCAAAATTGCACAAGAGATTACAAACAACATTTATATATGTAACACATGACCAAACAGAAGCAATGACTTTAGGAACAAGAATAGTTGTTATGAAAGACGGTATAGTTCAACAAGTGGATACTCCACAACGTATATACCATCATCCAGTTAACGTATTCGTTGCAGGCTTTATAGGAAGTCCTCAAATGAACTTCATAGATGCTAAGTTAATTGAAAAAGATGGTAAGGTTGCTGTTAACTTTGGTGAAGATGTTATCGTTCTTCCAAGTGAAAGTGCAGCAATTCTTAAGGAAAGCGGATATGTTGGTAAGGAAGTAATAATGGGTATAAGACCAGAGCATATCAGTGATGATGCAGATTTTATTGCAAAACATGCTAGTGCTACAGTTGAAGCACAAGTTGAAGTAACTGAGCTTATGGGTGCAGAAACTTATATCTATTTATCAAAAGGAAAAGCTAATTTAACTTCAAGAGTTAATGGATTATCTAAGGCAAAAGCTGGAGATAAGATAAAAATAGCTTTAGACGAAACAAAGATACACATATTTGATAAGGAAACAGAAAAGACTGTTCTGTAGGAGGATGGTTGTAAATGTATGATTTCAGAGATTTTCTACAGGAATTGAATAGCAGTATAGATATTAAATTTAGCATAACTACAGAAGAGGGTACAACTATGTTTGCTAACAATTCAGATATAGAGAGCTCTGAAAGAGTATATATACCCATTTTCTTAGGTAAATCAAAAGCATTTATTAGTATTGATAAAAAGTTTGAGTATAGCGCGAGTTTATTGAAGTATATTATAGAGAATAAATATAAAGAAATGTATTCAATAAAAGAGCAGACACTCATTGATATATTAGAGGGTAAGGAAGTTTCTTATGACAAGGTAGAAAATAACCTGCCAATTTTGTCAAAAGGTTGTACATTGTTTTTGCTGAATGTTGATGGAAATAAATATGAAGCTCTTAATGTGATTAAGCAGCTATATAATGATCAAGATATTATGAGTGTGATTTATCAAGATGATATTATTGTACTTGGGGTATTTCAAGAAGTAAGTGAGCATGCTGCAAGTATGAGAGAGGCAGTAATATCTGATTTATACTGTAATTGCTTTATTAGTTATGGCAATATTGCTTATGATAAAGATACGTTAAAGAGAGCTTTCGATAACGCAAAGCAGTGCATAATGCTAGGCAAGAAATTTGGAATTAAAGATGATGTACTAGACTATAATAAGCTGTTATTTGAAAAGATAGTTTATAGTATTAGCCCAAAATTGAAACAGGAACTTTTGGAAGATTTCAAAGAAAAGTTTAATAATTTTGATTCTGAGATGATACTAACAATTGAAGAATTTGTAAGATCGGGTCTAAATATCAGTGAGGCTTCCAGAAAATTATATATTCACAGGAATACTCTAATTTATAGAGTTGACAAAATAAAAAAAGAAACGGGTTTTGATATAAGGAATTTTAAGGAAGCCACCGTATTTACAATAGCATTTCTTGTATGGAGAGAGGCCAAGTAAAATAAGAGGTAAACAATATGTGTTTACCTCTTATTGCCTTACGGTATAACTGGGAAGGAGTAGAATTATGAAAATAACAATAAAAGATGTTGCAAAATTAGCAGGGGTATCACCATCTACAGTATCAAGGGTAATATCTGATAGTTCCAGAATTAGTGATGAAACCAAACGAAATGTTAGGAGTGTTATGGAAGAGTTGGGGTACTATCCTAATGCCATAGCTAGGAGTTTAGTAAGTAAATCAACAAATACTATTGGTATTGTAATGCCTCAGTCTGCTGAGAGGTCTTTGCTTAATCCTTTCTTTCCTGTAGTGTTAAGTGGTATTTCAGCAGCAGCTCATGAAAAAGACTATTGCATAGTGCTATCTACAGGCAATACTGAGAAAGAGCAGATGGAATCTATCAAAGAAATTGTTACAAGCGGAAGAGTAGATGGAGTTATAATAATGTATTCTTCTATGGATAATGTAATTCTTGAGTCCATGAAGAAGTTTAAAATGCCAGTTATAATAATTGGAAAGCCATTGCAAACAGATGGAATACTTTATGTAGATAATGATAATGTAGCTGCAGCCTATGAAGTAACAAAGGAACTTATAGATAGGGGACATAAAGATATAGCCCTTGTTAGCGGTCATTTTGGCTACGTTGTTTCCCTAGACAGATTGGACGGATATAGAGCTGCATTGGTTGATAACAATATTGGAATTAATCGAAAGTTAATAATAGAATGTGAATTTAATAAAGAAGATGGATATAGAGGCATGAAAGAAATGCTGGATAAAGGAGTAAGACCAACTGCCGTTGTTGTTACGGATGATATTATGGCTCTTGGTGTAATGGAGGCTATAAAAGAACAGGGCATGAGGATACCAGAAGAAATAGAGATAATAAGTTTTAATAACATTCCTTTTGCAGATCTTTGTAATCCAGGACTTACCTCTGTAGATGTAAATGCGTATACATTAGGATATGAAGCTTCTAAATTGATAATAGAAAAAATAAAAAGTGAGGACGATAAGGGCAGAGTTATTGTTCCTACCAGGATATTTTATAGAGGCACTACAAGATAACAGTGAAAGCTTCCTAACATAAACGTCAAATGAATATATTGTTTTATATTATGGATTATATTAAAGTAGACTCTTATGTCTACTTTATTTTATTTTAATTTGACGGTTTTTTCACCATAATATGTAATAAGTTTAAAAATTATGCTACAATTAATAATAATTTAGTATGTAAATACCTGGAGGAATAAATGGTTATTAATAAGGAAAATTATTCAAAAGTCTTAATTATTCTTGTGGCGGTAATTTTTTTCATGGTGCTGCATCCTATAACCACTAGGGCAGAGGAACTAGATAAAAAACATGTGCTAGTTATAAATTCATACGATAGTAAAAATAGATGGACTAATGAGATAATGAATGGCATAATCTCTATTTTAGGATCAGATGATAGTATGGATATAAGAGTAGAATATATGGACACAAAACATATTTGTGATGAAGAGTATTTTGCTAAGTTATATGACATATATAAGTATAAATATTCAAAGTCTAGATTTGATGTGATAATATCTACGGATAATGATGCTTTTGATTTTCTAAAAAAATACAGAGATACATTATTCCCAGAAGTTCCAGTGGTATTTTGCGGAGTTAATAACTACGATTATTCCATGCTTAAGGGAACAAAATTGTATACTGGGGTTGCAGAGATTCTAAATGTAAAGGATACAATAAATTTAGCCCTCACAAATTTTCCAATGACGAAAAATGTAATAGTATTTACAGATCAATCTTCCACAGGACTTGGAAATATGAAACTCATTAAGGAAGAGTTAGATAAGCGCGGCAATAATTTAAATAGTACCTATGTAGAAAGAAGCAGTATATCTAGTGCTAAGAGGTTTGTGAAAAACATATCTAGTAATAGTATTATCCTCGTCACTGGTGCATTTACTGATGACAAAGGTGAATATATTAGCATGGAGGAAGGTACCGATGAACTTTCTAGAAGTTGTAACATTCCGATTTATGGTTTTTGGGACTTTCAGCTAAATCATGGAGTTGTTGGAGGTGTGATGACTACTGGTGATTATCAAGGAAAAGAAGCAGGGAAAAAGGCCTTGGAAGTTTTATCTGGAATTAAACCAGATGATATTGTCATAGATAATAGTATGCCAACTCAGTATATAGTAGATTACAAAAAGTTAAAAGAATATAATGTTAATATGGACTCAATACCTAGAAATGGCAGGATTATTAATAAACCAACATATTTTTATTCTATTTCAAAGAGGACGGTTGAGTTAATAGCCCTGGCAGTAACTAGTTCTTTATGTATCTTTATAGCCTTTTTACTTATTAACAATACTAAAAGAAAGAAGGCTGAAAAGGCTCTCAGAGAGAGCGAGGAAAGACTGCGTACTTTGATAGAGGCCACACCTGATATCATTTGTTTTAAAGATGGAGAAGGTAAATTATTAGAAGCAAATGAGGCACTATTAAGATTATTGGGTGTATATGGCACGGATTTTAGAGGGAAAAAGGAATCGGAATTGATTGCAAATAATAGTGTCAATATAAGTGACGTCTTCAGAAGAGAGAAAGAAGAAAATATTACATGGCAGATTGGAAAGGTAATTAGATCAGAAGAGACTGTTGCTCAAGGTAATGGAGGTTATATGATACTTGATTTGCTTAAAATTCCCCTATTCAATAAGGATGGAAGTCGTAAGGCACTGATAATACTAGGTAGGGATATAACTGAACATAAGAACTCTGAGCGGATGAAAAAGAGAGCAGAAGAGGATGAAAGACTTCTGAGAGAACTTAGAGAGTATGATAAAATTAAAACAGAATTCTTTGCTAATATATCTCATGAGTTGAGAACGCCTTTGAATGTAATATTTAGTGCAATTCAGTTAATTGAGTTGATTGAGAGAAAAGGCCACATTGAAGAAAGTATGGATAAGCTTAATGAGTACATAAAGGTTATGAAACAGAACAGCTACAGGCTGGTGAGAATTGTTAATAACTTAATAGATATTACAAAGATGGATGCAGGGTATCTTGAACTTGAATTACAGAACAATGATATTGTTTCTATTGTAGAAGACATAACTATATCAGTTAGAGAGTATGTAGAAAGTAAGGGTATAGATTTAATATTTGATACAGATATAGAAGAAAAAATAATAGCCTGTGATCCTGACAAAATAGAAAGAATAGTATTAAACCTTTTATCAAATGCAGTTAAGTTTACAAGCCATGGTGGAAATATATTAGTTAATATAAAGGATACAGGAGAGCGTATCATCATTGAGGTAAAGGATGATGGAATTGGGATTCCTGAGGAGAAGCAGCATTGTATATTTGAGAGATTTGTGCAAGTAGACAAGTCTTTGTCTAGAAATAGAGAAGGAAGTGGTATAGGATTATCACTTGTTAAATCATTAGTTGAGCTTCATGGAGGAAATATAAGTCTAAAGAGTAAGCTTGGAGAAGGTTCTACATTTATTATAGAATTGCCTGTAGAGACGATACCAGATTCAGCTGTGGTTATAAAGGAAGACTTATGTATAGGTAATAGTAATATCGAAAGAATAAATATTGAATTCTCTGATATATATGCATAACACATAATGGGAGGAGAAATAATGAATATAGATTTAATTATTTCAACTGAGCACATTGATAAAGAAAAGATTAAAGGTAAGACTGTTATAGTTGTGGATATGCTTAGAGCAACTTCGGTGATAATAACTGCTATTAGCAACGGATGTAGAGCGGTAATACCTGTTTTGACAGTAGAAGAAGCTAAAAGTATTGTAGGAAAAAAAGCTGATAAATTTATATTAGGTGGAGAAAGGAGAGCTGTTAGAATTGAAGGTTTTCAATGCTCAAATTCTCCTTTAGAGTACACAAGTGAGATGGTGAAAGATAAAACACTAGTGATAACTACTACTAATGGTACCAGGGCAATAAAAGGCTGTGAAGAGGCAGAGAATATATTAATAGGAGCTATTATAAATGCAAAAGCTGTTGCAAAAAAAGCATTAGAATACAATAACGATATTGTTATAGTTAACGCTGGTACCTATGGAGAATTCTCTATAGACGATTTTATATGCAGTGGTTATATTATTGATTGTATAAAACAGCTTAATCAAGTTGAATTGAGTGATTTAGCATTTACTGCTCATAATATCTATATAAACAATACAGATATTAAGAATTATATAAAGAATGCAAGACATTATAAAGTTATAGAAAACTTAGGATTACATAAGGATTTAGAATACTGTTGTAAAAAAGATATAACTGATGTAGCACCTGAGTATAGAGGTGGAACAATTAATTGAATTTATAACTAATGATTAACGCCGAAATGCATCTATGAAATGTGCATTTTCGGCGTTATTTGATTTATAAATTATACATTTAAATGACCTGGAATATATAGAACTTTAAATAATAGGATTCTTCTGAAGTCCACAAAATCGGATGGTCTGGAGCTTGGGTTTTAAATTCAACCTGACGTAATAGTCTGCCGGCATCCTTTGCAGCATTTGATATAGTCTCGCTAAATAATTCTGGAGTCATAAAATGTGAGCATGAAGCAGTAACTAAGAAACCACCAGGTCTGACCATCTTTATTCCTCTAAGATTTATTTCTTTATAACCTCTAGTTGCACTTCTAACTGTTTGTCTGGATTTTGTAAAAGCAGGAGGGTCTAGAATAACTACATCAAAGTTTCTTCCTTCATCTGACCACTCACGAAGTATATCAAAAGCATTATGGCATTCAAATTTTACTGTGTCGGATAAATTATTTAGCTCAGCATTTTTTCTGCAGAACTCTACTGCATGCTCAGATATATCTATACCTAGTACACTCTTAGCGCCAGCAATTCCAGCGTTTAATGCAAAGGAGCCAGTATGAGTAAAACAATCTAATACATCTGCATCTTTACATATCTTATGTATAGCTTTTCTATTTTCCTTCTGATCTAGGAAAAAGCCAGTTTTTTGTCCATTTTCGATATCTACGTAATACTTAACTCCATTTTCTACAATTTGAACCATTGTATCAAAAGGCTCAGATAAAAATCCTTTTACTTGATCCATGCCTTCTTTTTCACGTACATTTGCATCACTTCGTTCATATATTCCCTTTGCACCATATTCGTCCATAAGTATCTTAACTATTATGCTCTTATATTTATCTATGCCTAGGGCTAAGGATTGAATAACATAATAATCTTCGAATTTATCTACTATTAACCCTGGAAGAAAATCAGCTTCTCCAAAAATGAATCTGCAGCTAGAGGTGTCCACTACCTTTTTTCTATAATCCCAGGCAGCCTTTAATCTTCTTCTAAAGAAATTTTCATTTATTTCTTCGTTGATATCCTTTGTCATTATTCTAATAGCAATTTTAGAAGCATCATTGATGTATCCTTTTCCTATAAAATTACCATTATGCTCATAAACTTCAACAACATCTCCATTTTTATATTCACCATCATATCCTTCTATGTCGCTGGAGTATATCCAAGGATGGCCACTTTCCCATAGAGGATTTTTTCTATTTATTAAATAAAATTTGCAAGCCATAAAATACCGCCTTTCTTATCATTTAATGACCTATATCTAGTATTATTATAAAACACACATTTTACACTGGTTTATCCACAAAATAATGTGTTTTTGATTAAATTTTGATGAACCTGTGGATTATTTACAACATTCTTCAGATAAAGATTATATCACATATATTCCAACATATATTGATTTTCATAAAAAATACTTTTGACAACAAATATATTCATATCTTAAACTATTATTGATGTAAAAATAACATTGCGGAGGAAAAACAATGAGTATACTAACGGTTAAAAATATAAGTCACGGTTTTGGAGATAGAGCAATATTTGAAGATGTGTCCTTTAGACTTTTAAAGGGGGAACACGTTGGCTTTATAGGTGCAAATGGAGAAGGTAAGTCCACCTTTATGAATATAGTTACAGGAAAACTAATGCCGGATGAAGGTGTAATTGAGTGGTCCAACAAGGTGAGGGTTGGATACATGGACCAGCATGCAGTGCTTCAAAGCGGGCTAACTATAAGAGATGCACTAAAGGGAGCTTTTCAGTATCTATTTGATGCTGAAGCTGAAATGAATGAGCTTTATGGAAAAATGGGAGAGGTTGAACCTGATGAGCTTGAGAAGATGCTTGAAAGAACAGCAGTAATTCAAGATATGCTGGATCATAATGGCTTTTATATTATAGATGCTAAGATTGAAGAAACAGCTAAGGGTTTAGGTCTTTTAGATGTGGGCTTAGATAGAGATGTTAAAGAGTTAAGCGGAGGACAAAGAACAAAGGTTTTACTTGCTAAGCTTCTTTTAGAAACTCCAGACATATTACTTTTAGACGAGCCTACCAATTATCTAGATGAGCAGCATATTGAATGGTTAAAGAGATTCTTAAATGCCTATGAGAATGCTTTTATTCTAATATCCCATGATATACCGTTCTTAAATTCAGTAATCAATCTTATATATCATGTAGAAAATAAGCAGCTGAATAGATATGTAGGAAACTACGAAGAATTTGAAAGAATATATGAAGCTAAAAAGAAACAATTAGAGCAAGCTTATGAAAGACAGCAAGCAGAAATTGCAAGACTGGAAGATTTCGTTGCAAGAAATAAGGCTAACGTGGCTACTGCAAACATGGCTAAGTCTAGACAAAAGAAGCTTGATAAAATTGAAAGAATTGAGCTTACTCAAGAAAAGCCAAAGCCAACCTTTAATTTTAAACAAGCGAGAGCTTCAGGCAAAATGATATTTGAGACTAAGGATTTAGTTATAGGATATGATCACCCGCTTACAAAGCCTCTTAACTTATACATGGAAAGAGGGCAGAAAATTGCTTTAGTAGGTTCTAATGGTCTGGGAAAAACTACACTTCTTAAGAGTTTGATGGGCCAAATTAAACCAGTAAGCGGAGAAGTTCAGCTTGGAGATTATCAATATATAGGATACTTTGAACAAGAAGGTATGGAAGGCAATACGAATACTTGTATCGAGGAGTTTTGGAAGGAGTTCCCTAGCTATACTCAATATGAAGTGCGTGCTGCCCTTGCAAAATGCGGTCTTACTACAAAGCACATTGAGAGCATGGTAATGGTACTTTCAGGAGGAGAAGCGGCTAAGGTTAGACTTGCAAAGTTAATTAATAACGAAACTAATATATTAATACTGGACGAGCCTACTAACCATTTAGATGTGGATGCAAAGGACGAGCTAAAAAGAGCCTTGAAAGAATACAAAGGTACTATATTGTTAGTTTGCCATGAACCTGAGTTTTACAGGGATGTAGTTACAGAAGTGTGGAATTGTGAGGAATGGACGACTAAAATCGTATAATAACTCCATATGCAGAATTATGTAAATAATAAAATAAGACAGCAATAATATTAACCAGTATTATTGCTGTTTTTCATAGGTGCACTCTTAAACTTCAATATTATTTTATTTCTTTAGAGAGCTTAACTATATCATAGATATCAATAATGCCATCTGAATTTAAGTCTTTATCAGGTTCATAATAATAACTTGGCTTGACTCTGTTATAAGTTGATAAGACGCCTTCCTGCCCATAATTATAATAAAAGGTTGCACCAACTCTAAACACATTATATGCTGTAGAAAGATATTCGAATTTAGTGCTAGTACATTTAAGATATTTTAAAGTATCCCAGGTAAACATACTATTTTTATTTTTTAGTGTTGAATCACTTAAATTAAAACATTCATAGCTAATTTTATCTTTCCTAGAATTTAAGACGTCATATGAGACATCTGTATGGTAAGCTTGACCATCTAATGTAACTATGTTCCAGCAGTAATTATTATTAGTATTATTTATTTCAATAGACCTAATTCCAACTTTATTTAAAAGTAATTGAAAGGCTTTTGAATATCCACTAGATGCTCCTGTATTTTTCATTATTACTCCGTATGCTGTGTAATTGGAAGAATTAGTGTTACTCTTGGCATATGATGTGTTTAACACAAGATAATCATGAATAGCTAGTTCCTTTTCTAATGTTGTCATATCATTAGAAATGACTGATGATATAATTTGATGCACTTTATTATTAAATTGGTTAATAACAGGTAAGAGTTTTCTTTAGTATCCGTATAAATAAAGTTTATAGTTTGATTTTCATCTTTATCTTTATCGTAGTAGCTCATAAAAAAGTAAAATATTTCTGGATGATCTGAAATAACATTATCCAATATTGAATTTACTTCATCCGCAGATACTGAAGAAAATTCGCTTAATGAAATTGAGGAATCTAAGCTAATTAATGCATTATAAATTTTATTATAGATTTGTTGTTGTCTTGATGTTAGAGTTGTACCCTGTGATGAAAGTGTAGATAAATAATTATGTTCATTATTAGCATAAGCAAATGTGTTTATAGGAATAGATAGAAATAGACAAACAGTTATTGCAGAAGATAAAAAGTAAAAAAACTTCATTATTTTCACATCCTTTAAATTTTTATATTTATATTATGGGAAAAGAGGAATTTGTGAACAAAAGTGATGATAGGTTGTTGGTATTGTTGAATTACTAAAATCCTATGATGGTTCCCAGAAAGAAGCCAGTTTATTTAAGGCTGGCTTTTTATATTTTGTTTATAGTTGATAGATTTGTACATAGAACATTATTCAAATACAAAGTAATAGGAAGTTTTTTTAAAAGATTAATTTAATTAATGCATATAACTTAAGCTGATTACTGGAAGGTTTAATCTATATTATAAAGTTACAATTTGTTAATTTGATTGTATTCCCTTGATAGTATATATTAAAAATTGAACTGTGATATTTTTAATATTGAATACTGGAGGATGAAAATTGGGTAGATTCATTATAGGCAAGAAGTTACTAAAAAATTTAAATGTACCTATTATTGTATTTGTACTATCAATTGCAATATTTGGAACTATGAATATTTACAGTGCCACCTATCTTAAGGTAGGTAATAGCTATTTAAAATTACAATTGTTGTGGATTTTTTTCGGTATAGTCTTAATTTACGGTATCCTTCTTATTGATTATTCTTTTGTTGCAAATTATGCAAAAGTTATATATTGGGCTTCAGTGGCGCTGCTTGCATACAATGATATAACAAGTAAAGCTATCAAAGGTGCTGCTGCTTGGATTAGAATAGGGAATAGAGCCATCGAACCAGGTGAATTTGCTAAGCTAGGACTTGCACTTATGCTTTCTAAAAAGATTAATGACATGAATGGTGAAATTAACAAGCCTAAAAATATACTTACGATATTGATTTACGCAGGAATTCCAATGGCGTTAATTATCATTCAACCAGATATGGGAATGACTATGATATGTTTCTTCATTGTGCTAGGAATAGTGTATATTGGCGGCATAAATTCAAAGATTCTAATCTGCAGTATTATTGGAGTAGGAATTATGGGCGGTTTGGTATGGAATTCGGGAATAATAAAGCCATATCAAAAGGCAAGAATGACAGCATTTCTAAATCAGGATGCATCAGATCCGCTAGGTGACGGTTTACAGCTTAAAGAATCCGAAATTGCCATTGGTTCTGGGGGAATATTTGGAAAGGGCTACTTAAATGGAACTCAGATATCTGGAGGATTTGTGCCAGAAGATCATACGGATTTTATCTTCTCTGTGGTAGGGGAAGAATGGGGTTTAGTAGGTGGAGGCGTATTGTTGTTCTTTTACCTAATGCTAATACTCAACATTAATCAGGTGTCTAAAAGGTCTAAGGATAGATTTGGACAACTTATGTGTGTTGGTATTGGGTCTTCATTGTTATTTTCAGTTTTTCAGAATATGGGCATGACCATAGGAGTTATGCCCATATCAGGTATTACCTTACCTTTCATGAGTTATGGTGGCAGTTCCATATTAGCAAACTGTATTGGTATAGGCTTAGTACTGAATGTTGGAATGAGAAGGAATAAAATTAATTTCTAAGCTCAATTCCTATTTAACTATAGTCATTTAAAAAGATTAAGTTTGAGGCTGGTATCCAGCCTTTTATTTTTGTGCTTTCATCAGATAGATAGCACACTTCATACCATTTTATATTTTTAATTTCAGCACAATCTATTATATCTAGCAGAGTATCTTTTTCTACCTTCCATGCAATAGTAAAATCACATATTGGTGCTAAATAGATATAGCTGGTGATTTTTGCAGCGGCATTTGCTCCGTTTGATTCTATATATTTAATAGCTATGGAATCAAAGTTAATCATATTTTTCTCAATTTTAGATTTTAAACTATCATTCTGTCTTGTAAGGTATATTATCTGCTGTTTCTGAAATGATATTTTTTTAAAGAGACTAGAAATAAAATATAAAGAAATACCTACTAGCAATAAAAAAAATAATAAGGTATACAAGAGAACTCCTCCTTGATAAATATTTCAAGGTATTATAACTTTATCTAATATTAAGTATATTCATATACAATCAAAAAGAGGTATATTATTAAGCCAAAAAAGAAAAAAGCCCTCAAATGAGGACTTTGATATAGGTTCACTATGATATGGTGACATAGGGAATATCTGAATAATTAATGTGATTAAACGGCTTTATTTAGTTCGTCATATTCATAAATATAATGATCTGCTTTATCCATTATAAGAGCTTGTTGATCAGATGAATATGGGTCGTGTACTCCTACTACCTTCATTCCTGCAGCTTTGGCTCCCATTACAGCAGGAAGTATATCTTCGAATACTATACACTTACTAGGAGCTACCCCTAATCTTTTTGCGGATAAAAGATATACATCAGGAAAACTCTTGTCATTATTAACCTCATCTGTGGTGGTTATAGCATCGAAAAGAGAAAGAATACCATGTCTTTTTAATACTGTTTCTAAAAGCATAGAGCAATTGCTTGTAGCAAGTCCTATCTTTATATTTAAAGCTTTCAATCTTTCTAAGAATTCCTTTGCACCTGGTTTCATATCTACGTTGTTAGCGTACTCATAGTATGCAAGTTCATTCCATTCATTCATTATTTCTTCTATAGTATCTTCTAAATTGAATCTATTCTTAAAGTACTTTGCAGTATCTATAAAGCTTAGATGTTCTATCTGAGTTCTTAAATCAGGTGGAAAATCTAAATTTTTTCGTCTTAAGTATTCTACATCTATTTTTGACCAAACCCACATTGAATCTATGAGGGTTCCATCCATATCAAAAATAGCAGCTTTAATATCATTAAGCATAAATATCACCTCGTATCAAAGTATAGCATAAAAGAAAATGAATATAAATATAAGGTGGTTTCCAGGTTTCTTAGCATTAAGGTATTCAAGTGATACCAAAAAGGCAACCGGTATACTAAATAAAATATATCAATGATGAACAAATGGAACCGATTAATATGCCTACAAATACATCAGTAGGATAATGTACGCCAAAATACATACGAGACATCCCGACGCAGCATGCTAATATTATAAAAACTGGAGCTAAATGAGGTATATTCAAAGAAAGCAGGATACAAAGGCTAAAAGCTGCAGTAGTATGACCAGAGGGAAAGGAATATTTATCGATTCCTATCTTACGTATATTTAGATTTTTTATCCTTAGATAGGGTCTCATTCTACTCACACTAACTTTAATAATTCTTACAATAAGGCTGCCGATAAGCAGGGATATTGCTGATTTTACACCTAATTTTTCGAGTTTAGAATTATTACTAAGCGTTGTCGTTAGCGAGAAGATAATGCAGAAAGCAGTAGAACCTAGATATGTGACTAAAGGCATAAATATATCTAAGAATTTACACTTCATTTTTGTATTAAACAGTTCAAGTATAAAAGCGTCTTTTTTCTGTATTTTGAAGAGCACTTCACCCATCAATTTCACCGCCTTTAATCTATATTTTTATAATTATGTATTTATTTTATCAAATTTTAATTAATATTTCATTAAGAAATGGTTAAAAATTATAGAAAATTAAGAAGACTTCCATAATTCATGAAAGTCTTCTTAATCTAACTATCTAAAATTCCCTATCGAATATTTTTCCTTCTTTGGATTTTGTGAAATCCTCAGGTGTATTAATTCCTATTCTAGTTAATATATTTTTCATTTGAGGGCTGTCTAGAGAAATTTTTATATTGGAGCTTTCTGCAAACTCATTAACTCTTTCTTTCCCCTCTTCTCTAGGTATTATTGCCTTAGGTCCGCCTACGCACCCACCAATGCAGCCCATGCCTTCTAAAAAGTTTGCCTCTATTTCATGGTTTTGTGCTCTTTCAAGGAGCTCCTTACATTCCTTTACACCATTGGCTTGAGCTGCTTTGAAGAGCTTAGCTTTTTCAGGGAAAAGCCTTGTTACAGCTTCGTTAACAGAGATAGAAACACCGCCAGTTCTAGCGTAAAGTCTTCCTTCTCTCGAAGCATAGTCAGTAGATAGCTCTCCTGGAAGTTCTGCTGGATTTATATTTAATGCTTCAAATATATCTTTTACTTCTGCAAAAGTTAAAACAAAATCAATATCACCTAATAGATCCTTATCTTTTGCTTCTGCTTTTTTTGCTATACAAGGACCGATAAATACAACTTTGCAGTCAGGATTAAGCTCCTTAATAACTCTCCCTGAGGCAATCATAGGAGAAACAGAAGGAGAAACGTGTTTAACCATATCATTATATACCCGTTTTAACATACCTACCCACATAGGACAGCAGCAGGAGGTTATCATCAAATCATCCTTATCCTTCACGTGCTCATCGAATTCTATAGCTTCTTTTAAGGTAAGCATATCTGCAAAGAATGCCACCTCAACCATATCTTCAAATCCCATTTTCTTAAATGCTGTTCTTAGTTGATAAATAGTTACATCTTCACCAAACTGACCGCAAATGGCTGGAGCAACTGCTGCAATTACGGGTTTTTCACCCTTAAGTAAATTTATCAAAGGGACAAATTCTACTCTATCAAGTATAGCGTTATTTGGACAGCCATCTACACAGAAACCGCAGTCCGTACATTTATCTGATGATATGTAGGTTGTATTTTTTTCTCTATCTATGATTATAGCATCAAAAGGACATGATTTTTGACAAATAGTCTGACCATCCATATCAGCACATTCCATTGAACAGGATTTTATTTTGTTTACCACTTTGTGATCAATCTTATATGATTTTATAGCTTTTTTTAAATCTTCAACAAAGTCACTATTTTCATCAAATTTTATGCCTACACCGCAAAGGGAAGAAATTAATCCGCTTAATTCGTCTCTATTAATAGAACTATCAGAGATTATCTTTTTAATCTTTTTTTCAAAGTCATCTTCGTAGTAAGCTTTAACTATAGATTTAAACAAATCCTCATGTTTGGCCTTCAACTAAATCAACTCCTTACAAATAATAGGAATGTAATAATTTTATCATAAATGATATTTTGTGTATATTATATAAAAGTATACATTGGGGAGAAGTATAAGAAGCGGCCTAGCTAGGAATTGGTTTTTAAGATAAAAAAAAGAAGTTATCTTACAATAACTTCTTTTAATGGTCGGGGTGACAGGGATTGAACCTGCGACCTCATGGTCCCAAACCACGCGCGCTCCCATCTGCGCCACACCCCGAGGACATGTACTATTATATATGAGAAATATAATAAACGCAATAGTAAATTTAAAAAAATGAATATTTTTTGTTTGTTTTTATTAAGAATAAAAAGAAGCCTATTGTTTAGACTTCTTTTCTTCATCTCCGATTCCTCTAGTAGGTACAGTAGAAACTATGAATCCAATTAGTATAGATACAAGTGCCGGAGCTACTATATTCAAATAGCTTATGTATCGGGTTCTATATAGAATAAATGCTGTAATTGCAGTTATTGCTACAGCTAAAATAAAAATATATATAACGAATTTTGCAAAGGAGCTTAGAAACTTTTCATATAATCTATGTCTTGTTGGACCACTAATTATATTTTTGAACACGAAATAGGAAGAAAATATAAGTACTATATCTACTATTGCAGATATGAAAAAATTAATCATAAATAACACCTCTTTTTAAAATTTAGAAAGTATAAAGGTAGTAATATTTTACCCTTTTAAGAAGGATTAATACTCTAAAGTTTTTAAATATTACTGCTTTCTATAATTAACAAGAGATATGCTGATGATTGTCACCCATTTGATCTTTTTTGTACATAATCAAGTATTTGCCGTCTATCTTCTTCTTTTATGCATTCGTATTTAAGAGCTAATTTACAGTTTTTGGTGTTATCTTCGACTCTTACAACAGAGCTAATGGCAAAAATCTCCGTATTTAGTTTTATAGATACTAGAACAAATTGAGCCGTAATAGCATTATCATAGCTAATAAGCTTTACTCCTCCGCCGCTTATATCTACTGTGAAGGTTCTCTTCATTTTTTTAAACAGCATTGATGGTACTTGTTCTAATTTGGTGTATTTTTGGTTATCAGGCAGGATGTAATAGGATACCTCTAATACACACTGGATACGTTTATATTGTCTTCTTTCAATTACATTAACTGTCTCTGGAGTCTCCATCAAAGCAGCCTGAAGATTGTCACCAACCTTACAGTTTAGTACCTTTGAATGACATCTGTAGGCTTTTAAATCATTAGCAACAATAAAGTCAACCTGCTGTCCAGCACTTATTAAATTATAATTTTCTTGAATTGTGCTTATTTGAACTACAAAAAAACCCTCATGTATTGACTTGATTACACCATCAAAAAACTTATTATTGTTACTTATAAAATGTATTTTTTGATCTGTTTTTAAATCATTAATATTTAGAATCTCCATATTCATATACCCCTAAATAATATTTAAAAATTATTGTGCCAGATTATGAATCATTTATGTACAATATAAATATTTAATTCTACATATAGAATAAAAAACCTCCTTGAAAACACAAAAAAACCATTCAAAACTTCTATTAAGCTTGAATGGTTTTATTTTTCGTACAGTTAAGCGCTTTCAGTTAAAAATTTGTACTGGGATGTAAATAAATTATAATACAGTCCTCCTAGGTTTAGTAGTTCCTTATGGCTGCCGCTTTCTACAATTTCACCTCTATCTATAACCATTATTCTATCACAGTCTCGTATAGTGGAGAGCCTATGAGCAATAACGAAAGATGTTCTTCCATGTAATAATTGTTTAATACCCTTTTGAACAAGTTTTTCAGTTTGTGTATCTATATTGGAAGTTGCCTCATCTAAAATTAAAATTCTTGGATTAGCAAGTATAGCTCTTGCAAAGGATATTAGCTGTCTCTCTCCAACTGATAGTCTAGAACCTCTTTCATTTACCTCGGTATCATAACCGTTTGGAAGCTTCATAATAAATTCATGCGCATTTACTGCCTTAGCAGCGGCGACTATATCTGCATCACTGGCGTCTAATCTGCCATAGCGAATGTTTTCCTTTATGGAGGTAGAAAATAAGAAGGTATCTTGAAGCATAATACCCATTTGTGAGCGTAAGGATTCAATAGTAACATTTTGAACATTTGTATTATCTATAAGCACTTGGCCTTGAGCACAATCATAGAATCTGCTTATAAGATTCACTATAGTTGTTTTACCTGCTCCTGTAGCCCCAACTAATGCAATACTTTCTCCAGATCTTACTTTGAAATTTATGTCGTTTAATACATTAACACCATCTCCATAATCAAAACTTACATTTTTAAATTCCACTGCTCCTTTAATTTGAGGCATAGTAGCATTATTTAGATTAGTAATATCAGGTTGAACATCAAGTATTTCGAAGATTCGTTCTCCTGCAGCAAAATTGGTGATTAAGGTGTTATAAAAATTACATATATTCATTATAGGTCTCCAAAACATGTCGATGTAGGAGGTAAATGCTATTAGAGTACCTATGGTAAGCTGGCCAGATCTTATTAGTTTAATACTATATATAAATACTAATACCCTGCCAATACCAGAGGAAAATTCCACGAGCGGCCAAAACATATCATTAAGCTTCACTGCTCTAATAAATGAATCCATCATATCTTTAACATAGCTAATAAAGCTATTAGAGGTTTTACTTTCTACCGCAAAAGCTTGTATTATTCTTATACCAGAGAAATCCTCATGGGTAAAAGCATTCATATTTGAGCGCTTTTGCCTATAATTCTGCCATCGTACTCTTGAGATGGTTTGGATTAAAAATAAACCTGTGGCAAGTATGGGGAGTATTAACATAGATATCAGTGCTAGTTTTAGATTCATTGATAGCATTATTATAGTGACACATATAAGGGTTAATATCTCAGGTATAAAATTGGTTATGCTATTTGAAAATAATTCTTGGAGAGAATTTACATCACCAATTACTCTAGCTAATATTTTACCTACAGGTCTTTCATCAAAGAATGAGAAAGATAATTTTTGAATATGAGTGTAAAGCTCCTGTCTTATTTCAAGCAATATTTTGTTTGTAACAGCTGCCATCATATTTATTCTTAACCTAGATGCATACATAGCTAAAACATTAAGTATAAGCATCACTGCAGCAATAGCGAGAAGACCAGTTATATTATTAGCGGATATATATTTATCGATGCATAATTTTAATAAGTAGGGGTTTAAAAGGCTGCATATCATTACAAATATCATAAGAAGTAATATAATTGTTACTTTTATTGAATATGATTTTAAATATGCCAGCAGTCTAATAATTAGTTCAAGATTTGAACGTGAATTCAGTTCCTCGTCCTGTTTCATAGTATTCTTAGCCACTATACCACCTCGCTTTCGTCATTTTCTAAATCTTTGAATTGCTCGCAATATATATCGTAATACTTACCTTTTTTATTCAAAAGCTCTGAATGAGTACCTCTTTCTATGATAGAACCATCATCGAGCAATATAATTTCATCAGCATTTTTTACAGCAGATATTCTATGAGCAATTATGAATGTAGTGGACTTTTTTTTGTTGTTGAATAAGTTTTTAAGTAGGGAGTACTCAGTATTCATATCTAGTGCTGAAGTTGCATCATCTAGAATCAGAATACTACTATTTCTTACAAGAGCTCTGGCTATGGCTAGTCTTTGCTTTTGCCCTCCCGATAGCCCTATACCTCTTTCACCTATAATAGTTTCATATTTTTCTTCTAACTTATCAATAAATTCAGAGGCGCATGCAGTCCTGCAGGCAGCTTCTATTTCCTCAAAAGTAGCATCTTCTTTACCAAAACGAATATTTTGCTCTATAGTATCAGAAAATAGAAAATTGTCTTGAGGTACTACGGCCATTTTACTGCGAAGGGAATTTAGATCTAATGATTTAAGCTCTAATCCGTCTATTAAGATTCTTCCATCGCAAGCATCGTAGTATCTTCCAATAAGATTTACTAACGATGTCTTTCCGGAACCTGTAGTACCCATTATTGCAATAGTATCACCTGGTGATGCTTCTAGATTGATATTCCTTAGAATTAGCTCGTTATTATATTTAAATGAAACATTTTCGAACTTTATATGTCCATGAATTTCATCAAGTTTAAAAGCATCCTTAGGGCTTTCAATTGAGGGTTTTGTATTAAAGATGTTATCTAGTTTCTTAGCAGAGGCGCTGCTTTGAGCTAAGATATTTGTAAGCCAGCCAATCATTCTCATGGGCCATATTAACATCCAAAGATATCCGTTAAAGGCAACTAAGGTCCCTAGGGAAATATAATCCTTTATGACAAACATACCCCCAAAAGTAATTACTATGAGTATTGATATATTTCCTAAGAGCTCTTGCATAGGATTATATTTTCCCCATACCTTATTTTGCTCTAAGTTTAAAGTGTAGTTTGTCTTATTTAACTTAAGGAATTTTAGTATTTCATGCTTTTCTCTTGCAAAAGCTTTAACTAATCTTACACCAGCTATATTTTCTTGAGCGGTAGTATTTAGTGCAGCAGTTTGATCGCTTATCTTGCCAAAGGCGATACCAATTTCCTTCTCAAGCTTCATAGTTACATAACAAAGAAAAGGCATAGTTGCCAGGCTTAAGATTGCCAGCTTCCAATCCAGGCATAATAATATGACAGAAGCAGTAATAAAATATATGGTTTGTTCTACAAATAGGGATGCACCAAAGCCAGCAGCCTTCCAGATGTTTTCAACATCTTCACCTATCCTTGACATTAGCTCTCCTGTGTTTTGACCGTCAAAGTAATTGAAAGACAGGCTTTGTATATGATTAAATAGATCTAGTTTTAAATTGGCTGCTACCTTAGAAGCCATATAATCAAAAGTAAATTCTTTCACATAACCAAGAAGGGCTCTAGCAATCCCTATAGAACCTATACTTATAACTATATATGACAGAAGTCCATATTCTTTATTAACAATAACTTTGTCAACTAGTAGTTGCGTTAGATATGGATTAAACATATCTATAGCAGTACTTATGAGCATAGCCATGAATGGAATCACTATAAGTAACTTATATTTCGAAATATATTTTAAAATAGTTCTCAATTTCTAGTCTCCTTTCCGTATATATCATAGAATAAGAAAATGTTTTAATTGTTGTTAATGATATTATTAATCATTTAGACCACCTCATTTAGAGTTAAATTGAAAGTTTACTTAATTAATACAGAATTTAAATATTAAAAATAAAAAGGTCATGGTAAAACCATGACCTTACATATAAACCAATTAGCGTAAAAGTATTAAGGCTTAATTAGTTATATATAAATGACTAAAAAGGTCATGAGATAATAACCCCACGACCTTCAAATTTCACATTTAGTTTATGATGAAAAAATTGGACTGCTCTTGAGGTAGGGGTTATATATGAAATTATAATAAGAATAAATTCCATTTAGGCTAAATGATATTCTATTAAACATAGTTCCTACCTCCTTTTAAAAATTTAAACATCATATTTACAGTATAACGATACCGTGTATTGCTGTCAATATATAGATATATTTACTAATAAAATTAATCTTGTAAATACATTTCACCAACCTCAACTACATCCCCAGCACCAACAGTTAGAAGTAAATCTCCTTCTTTAAGTGTATTTTTAAGATAATCAACTATTTCTTTAAAGCTGTGTAAGTTTATACAGTTTACGCCATTTTGCCTTATAGCATCTCCAAGCATATCAGAACTCACAACTCCAGTATCATTTTCTCTAGCAGCATATATATCTGCTAATATAAGTTCATCGGTATCATAAAAACAGTTTGCAAATTCATCAAATAAAGTAGAAGTTCTTGTGTAGGTATGTGGTTGAAAAACACAATATACCTTATTATGAGGATAATTTTTAGCTGCAGACAATGTAGCTTTTATTTCTGTTGGATGATGTGCATAATCATCAATAACAGTTACATCGTCCTTGACCCCTTTTAATTCAAATCTTCTGTGTGTACCACCAAAGCTCGCTAGTCCCTCGATTATTGAAGCAGTATCTACATCTAAACATAAAGCTGTACATACGCTTGCTAGTGAATTTAGAACGTTATGCTTACCAGGCACATTCAATTTTAAATGAAAGAGCTTTTCATCGTTTTTATAAACATCAAAGTTCCCGCATCCATTTTCATTAAAACTTATATTTTTTGCTCGGATAACACCATTATCTATACCATAAGTAAGTACATTACACTCAGCTTTAGCGGCTACCATAGAAGTTCTTAAGTCATCAGCATTGGCAACTAGGTATCCATCTTTAGGGATTAACTTAATAAATTTTTCAAATGTATTTTGTATATCATCTATATCCTTATAATAATCTAAATGATCCGCATCAATGTTTAATATAATTCCTATATAAGGATAAAAGTCCAAAAATGATGCCTTGTACTCACAAGCTTCAGTAATAAAGTACTCGCTTTCACCTGTGCGAACATTTCCTTCTATAATATCTAGTTCTCCTCCCACTAAAATGGTTGGATCCACATTCGCTTTCAGAGCTATGTGAGATACCATAGAGGTAGTAGTAGTTTTTCCATGTGTACCAGCTACAGCCACATTATATTGGTGACCTTTCATTATTTCACCCAAGAACTCTGATCTAGTCAGCATAGGAAGCTTTAGTTCCTTAGCTTTTATAAGCTCAGGGTTATCTTGAGGTATTGCTGCTGTATATATTATTAAATCTACATTTTTTAAATTATCCTTGTGATGACCAATGTATATTTCTGCGCCGCATTTCGCTAATTTATCTGTAATAGGTGAGCCTTTCATATCGGAACCTGAAACCTTAAAGTCTCTTTTTAGAAGGATTTGAGCGAGCCCGCTCATACTGATTCCACCAATACCTATAAAATGTACTTTCTTTTGTTTATCCTGTTTAAAATCAAAAGACATTTACTAATCATCTCCTTAAGAATAGCTAAATTATATGTCCAATCTAAATAAAGCTTGGCAGTTATATGCCCATTACCTGCTTCTCCTTTAATTATATACAAAAACAAAGGAAAGCAATACCCAAAAAAATATTTTATTACTTTGCATATAGAAATAGCACTATAAAATTCATTCTATTTTAGCATAAAAAATAGATAATAATAGGGGGGATTTTGTCAATAATTAAAGGGGTTCTATTTTTAATAATCTATTGATAATGCACACTAATTAGAATAAAATATGAATAATAAGATAGTATTAACTTGAATAGTTCGTAAAATATTATATAGATAGGTGATGAAATGGAAAAATTTACTAGAAATCAGAGAGTTGCGGCTATAACGAAGATATTAATAGAGAATCCAGACAAGGTTGTGAATTTAAATACATTTACTGAATTATTTAATGCTGCAAAGTCAACAATAAGTGAGGATATAGTGATTGTAAGGGATGTATTAAATAAATTATCAGTAGGGAAAATAGAGACCATATCAGGTGCGGCTGGAGGAGTAAAATATATTTGTGGAGTTTCAAGAGAAGAAAGTAAGGCTTTTGCGAGGGATTTATGTTTAATATTAGGAGAAAGGGACAGAATAATACCAGGAAACTTTATTTATATGACCGATATTATGTATAATCCACAATTTGTTCATAGAGCAGGAGTAATATTAGCTTCTGAATTTAACAATTTAAAAGTAGATTATGTAGTTACCGTTGAAACTAAAGGTATACCATTAGCCTATGAAGTGGCAAAGATGTTAGGTGTGCAGCTTATTATAGTTAGAAGAGATAATAAAGTCACAGAAGGCACAACGGTTAGTATAAACTATGTAAGTGGATCTAATAAAAGAATTCAGAGTATGTCGCTTTCAAGAAAATCAATGAAGAAAGGAAGTAGATGTATATTCATAGATGATTTTATGAAGGCTGGGGGAACAGCGCTAGGAATTGATAATTTACTAAAGGAATTTGAAAGCGAATTATTAGGGATTGGTGTGTTGGTGGATGATGTCACTACGGAAAGAAAACTAGTTCGTGATTATATTTCGGTTATTCAATTTAAAGGTATAAATGATGATGGTTCTGCTCTATTGGAGTCCTCTGAAATCTTTAAGTAAATAAATTTATTAAAAGTTTAAAATTTTTTGAAAAATAAGAAGGAAAAATATAAAATATATAGAATAAGTTAAGTAAAAGCATCTTGGAGGTGTATCATATGCAAATTACAGACGTAAGAATTAGAAAGATTACTACAGAGGGAAAAATGAAAGCCATAGTTTCAGTAACTTTTGATGGCGAATTCGTAGTTCATGATATAAAAGTTATTGAAGGTCAAAATGGCCTATTCATAGCTATGCCGAGTAGAAAAACTCCAGATGGAGAATTTAAGGATATAGCACACCCAATCAATACTACTACTAGAGAAAAGATACAAAATGCAATTCTTGATGAATATGAAAAAGTTAAGAATGAAGAAGTGATTCCAGAGGAATCACAAGCATCAACTGAAGAATAATAATTTAACACTAATGTATAGATAAAGAGGAGTTTTAAGACTCCTTTTTATTTTTTTCTTGGTAATTTATGTAGAAAGCAGCGATAAGATTTAGTATTCTTCAACATAGTTTTTTAGGAAATCTGCAAAAATAATCTGTTGTATTGAAAAAATATGTCACATAAACTATAATAATAGGTGGCAATTTGTCTTTAAATGTAGGTTATTAACCGTAAAGAGGTGTTATTTATGTATAAATGTGCTTTAATATTGGCGGCGGGTAAAGGTAAACGCATGAAATCTGATTTACCAAAGGTTTTACATAAGGTATGTGGTAAGGAAATGGTAAATCATGTTATAGATGTTCTAAGAACAGTCAATATAGAAGATGTGGGTGTAATTGTTGGAAAAGGAGCAGAGAAAGTAAAAGAAGCAACTGAAGCTAGAAATGTAGTATATTCACTACAGGAAGAGCAACTAGGAACTGGTCATGCAGTGATGTGTGCGAAGAACTTCCTAAAGAATAAGACTGGAACAGTAGCTGTATTTACTGGAGATGCTCCTTTAATAACGGATGAAACTGTAAAAAAGTTTATTGAATTCCATGAAGAAGGTGGATTTAAGGCTACTATATTAACATCTATACTAGAAAATCCAACAGGGTACGGTAGAGTAATACGAAATAAGAAAGATGAAGTAAAGAGAATTGTAGAACATAAGGATTGCAGCGATAAGGAATTAAAGGTAAAAGAAATAAATGCAGGTATGTATTGTTTCGATATAATAAGCCTTTTAGAGAGCCTTGAAAAACTTGATAATAATAATGCTCAAGGTGAATATTATATTACAGATGTTATTGGGATTTTGGAAAAAGAGGATCAAAAAATAGGAGCTATTCCTGTGCCTTTTGAGGAGACTCTAGGGGTTAACTCAAGAGTAGAATTGTCTCAGGTTGAGAGACTTATGAGAAATAGGATAAATATTAAGCATATGGAAAATGGGGTAACAATAACTGACCCTAATAACACATATATTGATAGTGAGGTTGAGATAGGAAGCAATACCATTATTTATCCTGGAAATGTTTTAGAAGGATCAACGATAATAGAAGAAGGATGCATATTGTATCCAAACTCAAGAATAAGTAATAGTGTTATAGAAAGAGATGTGGTTATCCAAAATTCTGTAGTATTGGATAGTAAAATTGGAGAAGGTACTACTGTAGGCCCATTTGCATATATAAGACCAGATAGTACTATCGGAAAAAATGCTAGGATAGGAGATTTCGTTGAAATAAAGAAATCTACTATAGGAGATGATACTAAAGTGTCTCATCTTACATATATTGGAGATGCTGAGGTGGGAAGCGGATGTAATTTTGGTTGTGGTACAGTAGTAGTGAATTACGACGGTAAGAATAAGCATAAAACTATTATAGGCAACAATTCATTCATAGGATGTAATACTAATTTAGTTTCACCTGTGAAGATTGAAGATAACACATATATTGCAGCAGGTTCTACTATAACTAAACAAGTACCTAAAGGGACACTAGCAATTGCAAGAGCTAAACAGGTAAACATTGAAGGTTGGGTAGACAAAAAAGGAATGAGGAAATAAATTTAAGGAGGCCAATTTAAGGATGATAACTCATGGAAAAAACATTAAAATTTTTACTGGTAACTCATATCCACAATTAGCAGCAGATATCGCAGACATATTAGGGATTTCTGTTGGTGACTCAAAGGTTAGTAAATTTAGCAATGGTGAAATATCCGTGGATATTAATGAAACAGTAAGAGGTACTGATCTATTTGTGGTTCAAACATTATGTGAGCCAGTTAACGACAGCTTTATGGAACTTTTGATAATGTTAGATGCATTTAAGAGAGCATCAGCAGGCAGAATAACAGCAGTAATACCACATTATGCATATGCAAGACAAGATAGAAAAGCAAAAGCAAGACAACCTATAACTGCAAAGCTTATAGCGAATCTAATCCATGCAGCAGGTGCTGATAGAGTTCTTACAGTGGATTTACATGCACCACAAATTCAAGGGTTCTTTGATATTCCTGTGGATCATCTAGAAGGAGTGCCTATACTTGCAAAATACTTTAAGGAATTAAATCTTGGAGAAGAAGAAGTAGTAGCAGTTTCACCTGATATTGGTGGAGTTAAGAGAACAAGAAAATTTGCAGAGAGACTTCATGCTCCAATTGCTATTGTAGATAAGAGAAGACCAAGACCAAATGTTTCTGAGGTAATGAATGTAATAGGAGACATAGTTGGTAAAAAAGTTATACTTGTTGATGACATAATTGACACTGCTGGGTCTATAGTAAATGCAGCAGACGCACTTATTGCTATGGGAGCAAAGGAAGTATATGCTTGTTGTACTCACGGAGTACTTTCTGGTCCAGCTATAGAAAGAATTGAAAATTCATCAATTAAGGAAGTAGTTGTGCTAAATAGTATACCAGTAGGTGAAGATAAGAAATGCGACAAGATAAAAGTTCTTTCAGTTGCACCATTATTTGCCGAAGCAATAAAAAGAATATATGAAGATGTTTCTGTAAGTAAGATATTTAGCGATGCAGAAAACTAAGAGAAATTATCAAGAATTTTAATAGTTATAAAATAATGCCTATATCCTATTTGAATAAATTGGATATAGGCATTATTTTTATATATCAAGGTTAAAAACTTTATCTAAACGTGTTAATTGGAAGATTTTCATTACCTGAGGATTATTAATTGAAGTTAATTGTATATGACCATTTATTTCTACACACTTCTTATAAATTCCCACTAATACACCTAGTCCGGTGCTGTCGATAAAAGAGCATTTGCTAAAATCTACAGTAAAGTGTTTTTCACCATTTTTGATTAATATATGTATCTTTTCTCTAAATTCTGCGGCCTCATCCACAGAAAAGTTTTCAGATAACACGATATTTCTACTATTCATGTTTTTCCACCTCTATTTTAAATCTTTCTACAAGATTATTTAGGCTTATTGCCATAGCACTTATCTCTTGTGAAGCACCAGCCAGACTTTCCATGGTTATAGTTTGTTCTTCGGCAGATGATGCTACTTGAGAGCTGTTTCTTGCAGTGGTTTCTGCAATGGTTGCAATTGAATCAATAAGTTTTATTATTTGATCAGAATTTGCAACCTCATCTTTTGTTATATCAACGGTTTGTTGTATATCCTTACTTATTTGTTCCACAGCATTTATTATGCTAATAAACGATTTATCTGTTTCTTTAACTGCCGTAACGCCATAATCGACTGTTTCCTTTCCGGAATTGGCGGATTTTACGGCTTTATCTATTTGATTAACCATTTGATTGATTAAGGAGGATATCTCAGTTGCACCTAAATTAGTTTGCTCTGAAAGTTTTCTCACCTCTTCTGCAACCACTGCAAAACCTTTACCGTGTTCTCCAGCTCTAGCAGATTCGATTGCAGCATTTAGTGCCAATAAATTTGTTTGCGAAGATATGCTGTTGATAGTCTCTATAATTCCGCCGACCTTTTTGGACAAATCATCCAGCACCGTCAATATATCACCTATATCGTTAGTGAAATTATTAATGTCTTCAATTGCTTCAACTGTTCTCTCAACTCTTATGCGTCCTTCTTGGGCAGCTTCCATGGCGTATTCTGAATTCTTTTTAGATACAAGTGCTTTGCTTTGAGCAATTTGTACAAGACTTGATAATTGTACTAATACTTCGGAAGTATCCACAATTATCTTGTTTTCATTCTCTGCATTTAAAGCAACCTCATCAATATTAGAATTAATCTGCTGCGTAGATGAACTTATTTCTTCGCTGGAGGCTGATATTTCCTCGGAAGCTGCTACTAAATCACTAGAACCTCCCCGTATACTTTGGATTATATGGGTTTGATGTTCAAGCATTTTATTAAAGTATTCACCTAAAGCTTGTATTTCATCTCTAGTTTTAATTTTCGCTCTTACAGTCAAGTCACCTTCTCCAGCTAAATTCATCAAGTTTTCTAGCTTCTTGATTGGGTTGATTATATTTTTCTTTGTAATGAAAGAAGCTATTATTATTGCTGCTGCTGCAGAGAAAAGAATTAATAATATTGTACCTAGAAGTATTTCATTTACAGAGGACATGGTTTCGTTATAATCAGCAGTAGTAACTATACACCAGTTATAAACAGAAGCATAGCTTGCAAATTTCTTTGTTCCGGAATAAGTGTAGTAACCTTCTCCTGAGCGGCCTGTTTTCATTTTTGCAACTAGTGTTTTCAAATCAGTATCGCTTATGTTTGATAAGTTCTCAGTAAATACTTTTTTCTTATCTGGATGATAAACAATCAAGCCGTTTTTATCTATCATATAAGCATAGCCTTTTTGTCCAATTTTTACTTGTGAAATCTGATTAGTTATATTGTCAAATTTTATAGAAGCAATTATTGTGCCTACTACCTTATTATCCAATTTTAGTGGGTAAGCCATAGCTATAACTCTTTGGCCTGTAGTTTTGGATATTATCGCATCACTAACTGAGTAGTTACCTTTCAACGCCTCCTGTACATAAGCACGATCTTTTAGATCAATATCACATTTTATTGTAGTATTATTTATAATTTCTTTGCCAGAGATATCTGTTATAGCTAAGAGTTCTATTTCCTTACTATTTTGTTTTTGTAGTTGCGACAAATAGTTAAAAACCTCATCACGTTTTGAATCATCTCCATTAGCGAGGTTAATTAAAGGCATATTTATACTTAAGGATTGAATATATTGACCTGCTGATTGAATTTCTTGGTTTATAAGCTGAACTGTTTGGACCGATGTTTCTCTAACTTGTTGTTCCATTTTGTTTTGAATAGAATTGCGTGTCATTATTCCAGCAAAGGCACCCAAAACAATTAGCGGTACAGAAATGAATACTAAAAACATTAATATGAGTCTATTTTTTAAACTTTTTTTCATCAGGGATCCCTCCTTTTAATTTAATAAATAAAATTACTAAATTGATAAGTGCTTGTTTATGATTAACTTATTTCCCTCTAATGAGAGAGAATCAGAGAAACATTTAATAAGGAATAAACCTCTACCATTTTCAGATAACAGAGAGTCATTTGATAGGTTATCCAGTGGGGGTATTTTCTTAAAGCCAGTTCCGCAATCTTCAATTTCAAATATAATTTTATTTCCATAATATTTGTATCTTAAGTAAATAGGCTTGTCCTTGTTGCTGATATTGCCGTGAATAAAGGCATTAGTTAAAGCCTCCATAAGTATCAGCTTTATATCATAATGGCAATAAAAAAGATTTAAGTCTTGAATAATCTCAGTTATAATCTCGTTATGCTTAGTTAAACCATATAATATGAATTCTTTATGTTTTTCTTCCAATTTAATCATCACCTTGTATTATTTCTAAAAGAAGCATAGTGCAGTCATCCTTTATATCGGTAATCATTTCATTGAGATAAGAGTTTAAATATTTCTTGAATTCGTGTATTGAATTAGTACTCACAAAGTATTCGTTTAGGGCGTCATCACAAAAGATAAAATCTAATCCATCAGTATAAAAATAGAATTTATCACCTGGTCGAAAATGGATAGAGTATTCATCAAATGTACTATCTTTAAACATACCTAAAAAAGGTCCCTTTACTATCTTTTTTTCAGGTTTATATTGTAACTTTTCAAATACGAATTCATTAATTCCTGCACTGACTACCTTTGCTTTTTTTTCTCTGAAGTTTATGCTGAAGCAGCAAGCGGCAATATATGTATCATCCAAAAAATCAGCTATTTTTGTATTTAAGCTATGCATTATCTCACTAGGATCATTACTGGCCAATATTGAGTCGTTTAATAATACGTTAAATGCTGATATGCTTAAGGCAGCAGTGATTCCCTTGCCGCTTACATCCCAAATCACTCCTATAACCAAGTCATCACTGACTTTATATAGTTTATATGAATCTCCACCCACCGTTTTAGATGGCACATAGATGCTTTCCATTCTAGCCTTATTTGGAATAGGGAATGTATCTTGAAGCCATTTCTTTTGGATTTTAGCAGCTTTATTTAAATCCCCCCTCATTTCAGTAACATTTCTAATTATTGATTGAACTGCTGGTTCTCCGTTATATGTCAGATAGCTTGAGGATATTTCAGCATCTATTTCAGTATTTTCGTTAATAAGCTTACACTCGTATTTAACATTAGTTGTCTTATACCTTAATATGCGCTTGATTCTTTTGTGCAGAATTTTAATAAAGTCAGGGTGCACATATTTATAAATATTCTCTCCTCCGGGTTTGTTCAAGTCTATATTCATTAATTTGTATGCCTCGCCGTTAGCTAGAACAATTTTATTATCAAGTATTATTATTATAGCTTCTGGGGACAGATCAACAATCTGTCTATAACGTTCTTCGCTTTCTTTTAGTTTCTTTTCTAGCACCCGCTTATTCGTTATATCTCTTAATTGTTCTACCACAAAAATTACATTTCCGGAGTCATCCAGTACAGGATTACAGCAACAATCCATATATTTGTTTATTTCAGGAATATATTTTTCCATATTAACAATTTTCTTTGTTTCTAATGCTTTGTCGAAAATACAATCAGTACACTTATCTTTTCTGCCTAAAACCTTGTAGCATTTCTTTCCTTGAACTTCATTAGGCGTTTTGCCGTAAAAATCATACCCTGCCTGATTGAAAAAGGCTATCGTATTATCGGTTTTATATACTTTTATAACAACCCCTGGGATGCCTTTTATTACCGCCTCAAGAAGCTTTTCTTTGTTTAATAGTTGTTCAGTTAAACAATCTTTATCGGTAGGTATTTCTTTGGAACTAACCATATCATTTTTTTTTATAAAGTGATTGGAGTCCTTATTATCACGAAATATATTATGAGCCTTCATTTCTGACAAACCTCATCACCCCTTAAATTAACTCAATTAGATCAGAGTTGTATTAGTTTTTGAAAAATTTGGAACAATATAATACAATGATTAAAGGAATGAGAAGTGTAGAATAAATTGACTTAGCTACGCCGCCCATTCCATGGAATACTTTATTTAACAGTTTTAGTATAACTCTTGAACTCTATGATTTCAAGGTTTCAGCTAAAGAGTTATGAAGCCTATATAAATATATAATTAATAATTTGTAACAAACATGATTAATTATAAAAAATATGATAAATTATAAATAGTATATAATTTGCAATCGGAGGGATAAACATGGATAGTTCATTGGGAAAGATATTAATTGTTGATGATGATGAAAATATATGTGAAGTTTTAAAAATGTATTTAGAAAGTGCAGGCTATTCCACTCGGGTTTGTCATGATGGTAAGGCTGCACAGTCTGCTTTTATGGATTATGATCCTGATATGGTTTTATTAGATATAATGCTTCCATATATGGATGGTATAGATGTATTGAAATGGATTAGAAGAGAGCATCAAACACCTGTAATTATGATTACTGCAAAAGGAGAAACTTTTGATAAAGTTTTAGGTTTAGAAATAGGTGCTGATGATTATATAGTAAAACCATTTGAACCTAAGGAAATGGTAGCTAGAGTTAAGGCAGTACTTAGAAGATATAATGTTGACAATATAGATAAGGAAGTACTTAAATTTGATGGGTTAACAGTTGATATTAATTCCTATTTAGTCATTTATAATGGTGAGGAGTTGAAAATGCCACCTAAGGAATTTGAATTGTTGTACTATCTTGCAAGCAACAAAAATAGAGTATTTACTAGGGAACAGCTATTATGTGAGGTATGGGGATACGATTATCCTGGGGACTCAAGAACTGTTGACGTTCATATCAAGCGACTTAGAGAAAAACTTCAGGGAGGAGTAAACTGGCAGATTGAAACTGTATGGGGTGTTGGATACAAATTTGAGGTGAAATAGATGAAAAAAGGGCTATTTTCAAAAATGGTGGCTACATATACAGTTATTATAACTATCAGTTTTATTATTATAGCTGCTTTTCTTTCATTTTGGTTTCAGAGCTATTATTTTGCTCAAAAAGAACAGCAGCTAAAGGAGGAGGCACAGTTTTTAGGTGGGCCAGTGATACAATTCTTTAGAGGTGGAATAAGTACAGCTGATATCATCCAAACAATAGAGGCTAGAAGTAAGTATTTAAAGACAAATATAATTGTTACTGATGATTACGGTTATGTAAGGTTGGTGTCAAATCCTGATTACGATAAATTTATAGGGCAGCAGATATTAACTTCTGACTTAGATAGTCTTAGGAAAGGATTAATAGTTAAAAGAGTTGGAGATTATGGGCAGATATTCAAAGTACCTGTTCACACCTATGAAGTGCCCATAGCTTATCATGGAGTTTATAAGGCTGTTATTATGATGAGTACCTCTGTAACAGACCTTAAGGAACCTTTAAAGGATGTATATGAAATAATATGGTCCTCAGCTCTGTTTGCAATTGCTTTTGCCTGTTTTATAATATATTACTTTTCACAGAAAATATTGATAAAACCATTAAAGGAAATTAATAATGTTGCTGATAAAATAGCAAAGGGTGAAGTAGATAAGAGAGTAAAGCTTGAATCTAATGATGAAATAGGGGAATTGGCTTATTCCTTTAATTCTATGGCGGATTCCTTAGAGAAGGTTGAGTATAATAGACGAGAATTTTTGTCAAATGTATCTCATGAAATACGTTCGCCTATAACCTCAATAAGGGGATTTATTGGAGGAATTCTGGATGGTGTTATACCCAAAGATAAGGAGAAATATTATCTTTCATTAACCTATCAAGAAATTGAGAGATTAACTAGATTAGTAAATGATTTGTTAGATTTATCAGCGATTGAATCGGGTAAATTAAAACTCAATACTGAAAAAGTAAACATAAGTGAAATAATAAGGCTTACTGTTATTAAATTTGAAACAAAAATAATGGAAAAGGGCATAAAGGTAGATGTATGTTTTAATGATGAAAATATATATTCTGTAGTTGATCGTGATAGAATAACGCAGGTTATAACAAATCTAATAGACAACGCAGTGAAATATGTAATTGAAGGTGGGTATATAAGGATTTCTACGCGTTTTAAAGGTGGAAAAGTATATATAAGTATATTTAATAACGGGCCAGCTATACCAGAAGAAGATTTGAAATATATATGGGATAGATTTTACAAGGTTGATAAATCTAGAACCTCCAAAGTAAGTACAGGACTAGGATTGCCTATAGTTAGAAGTATATTAACGCAACATGAAGAGGATATATGGGTTGAAAACAAGAAAAATGGTGGTGTGGAATTTACATTTACATTAGGAAGGGCTAATTAGGGAAATTACACTAAATAATGTTTAATCAATAATTACACTTTGTTCATAGATACGTAAAAAATATAATGTATTATAAGAATAATAAGACTTGGAGGTGTAGTTTATGGAGAATAATAAAGAAAATAATATAAAAGATGTAACTTGGCAGGATGTTACTAATATAGATGGAGGCAATATTAATTTTCAAAAGCCAAAGAAAAAAGGTACAGGAAAATTCTTTTTAAAAGGGATTAGTTTCGTATTGGTTGCTGCTCTTTCTGGTGGGATAACAGCAAATTACATGGTGGATAAAAAGTATTCTCAATATGTTTCAAAACAGGATAATACACCATTATTCCAACAGACAAAGAGTACTGGAAGCACAAATGTTAGTGCGACAAATGCCATTTCAAAGGTTGCTCAAACAGTAGGACCAGCGGTAGTTGGTATTGATAATAAGGTTGAAAATTTTTATGGTCAAGAATCTCAACAATCCAGTGGTTCAGGGATTATATTTAGATCAGATGGATATATAGTTACAAACAATCATGTTATAAATGGTGCTGATAAAGTATACGTGAGATTATCTACAGGAAAGATTCTTCAAGCAAAGCTAGTTGGAGCTGACCCTACAACGGATTTAGCAGTTATTAAAGTGGATGCTAAGGATTTGCCTGTTGCTACCTTTGGAGATTCATCCAAGGTTAGTGTAGGGGAAACGGCTATTGCTATAGGGAACCCTCTAGGTGAGGATTTCGCAGGATCAGTAACTGCAGGAATAATTAGTGCATTAAATAGGAACATAGATGTGCCAGATGAAAATGGAAATGTGACACGATATAAGGTTTTACAAACTGATGCAGCTATTAACCCTGGTAATAGTGGAGGCGCATTATGTAATTCAGCAGGAGAGGTTATTGGAATTAATAGCTTAAAATTAGGATCAGCTTATAACGCTGAAGGCATGGGATTTGCAATATCTATTAATGAGGCAAAGGGAGTCATTCAATCATTAGTAAAGGATGGACGTGTGGTGAGACCTTTTCTTGGAATCAGCGGCGGCGATTCAAATGCAGACCAAAATAAGGGCGTTAGCGGTGCCTACATTGAACAGGTTGTTCAAGGTGGTGGAGCTGCAAAGGCAGGAATACAACCAGGTGATATAATTATTGAACTTGATGGGACAAAGATATCAAAATTTGATGATTTAAGAGATGTATTAGACAAGCATAAAGTAGGGGATACTATTAGTTGTAAGGTATCTAGAAATGGAAAAAACATTGATACAAAGATAACCTTAACTGAAAATACATCACAAAAACAATAATAATTATCCGGCAGTTTATATCTTATAATCTGCCGGTTTTATTCTTGCCGAAAATGAATTAATATTTTATAAATCATAAAACGCTAATTTTGTTCTTTTAACTTATTGTACAGCAGTGTATAATATAGATATCTGTCGATACAAAATTTGGGTATTTCATTTTCTAATAGTTAATGTAGTAATTAAAATTTATGACATAAAGGTGTGATGAAATGTATCTAGTAATTGGTCTTGGTAACCCCGGTGATGAATATAGACATACCAGGCATAACGTAGGCTTTGATGTAGTGGATTTATTTTCACAGAAGTATAATATAGAAATGAATCGGTTAAAATTTAAGGGTATATATGGAGAGGGCAGAATAGGAGCAGAAAAAATTATATTGCTTAAACCTACAACATATATGAATTTAAGTGGTGAAAGCTTAAATGAAGCAGTAAAGTTTTATAAGATTCCTAATGACAAGATAATTGTAGTATATGATGATATAAGTTTGGATGTAGGGAAATTGAGAATAAGAAGCAAAGGAAGTGCTGGCGGACATAATGGCATAAAGAGTATAATAGCACACTTATCTTCAGATGAATTTCCGAGGATTAAAGTGGGTGTTGGACAGCCTAATGGGGATTTAGTTTCACATGTATTAGGTGGTTTTCAGAAAGAGGATAAGGATAAAATAGAAAAGGTGTTCAATGTTGCGGTGGAAGCGGTTGAATGCATTATAAGCAAGGGAATAGTAGAATCTATGAATAAATTTAACGGCTATACAGCGGAGTAGTTTAAGAGGTGTTATTTTATGAGACTTAGGGGACTCATGCAGCCACTGATGGCTAGCAGAGAATTTAAGAGTATAATTAGCAGTGCTGAGAAACAGAGATTCCCTGTTGGTATATTTGGACTTTCTGAGTCAGCTAGAAGTTATTTAATCAATGGTATGTATGAAGAATTGGATAGGTCCATATTGGTGGTTTCAGACAGTGACGTGGAAGCCAAGAACATATATGAGGATTTATCTTTTTATTTAAATGATGTATATTATTTTCCTACCAAGGAAGTTGTTTTTTATAATATAGATGCTATTTCTGGTGATTTAAGGTGGGAAAGAATTAAAGTTATTAAAAAAATGTTGACCAAGAAGAAAAAAATAATAGTTACTAGTGCAGAAGCACTAGCATCTTGTTATGCGCCTATAGAGCTTTTTGATAAATATACATTTAAAATATCATTAGGTGATACATTAGATTTAAAAGATTTATCTGAAAAGTTGATTCAAAGTGGTTATGACCGCGTAGAGTCGGTAGAAGGAAAAGGACAGTTTTCTCTTCGAGGAGGTATATTTGATGTTTACCCCCCTACCTCCGTTGTTCCATATAGAATAGAGCTATTTGGAGATGAAGTTGATTCCATAAGAACCTTTAATACGGAATCTCAAAGAAGTATAGAAAAGGTTAGTAGGATAGAGGTATTTCCTGCAAAGGAAATAATACTTACCCCAGAGAGTATAAGTATGGGGTTAAGTAAAATACAACAAGATTTAGATATTGTTCTTCAAGGACTTAAGATAAAGAAAGATAAGGAAGCTGAAGATAAGATACTAAAATTAACTAAATCCAATTTGGAATCGCTAAACGAAAGGTGGACCTTTGAGACAATAGATAGTTTTCTGCCGTATTTTTATGATAATCCATCAACTATTTTTGATTACATGAAAAATGCTATAGTGATATTTGATGATCCTAATAGGTGTAAGGGTAAATTAGATAGTGTTTACTTTGAGTTTGAGGAAAATTACAAATCCTTTTTTCAAAGAGGAGATATACTTCCAAAACAAGGTGAGTTATTGGTTTCTAAAGAACAACTTTTTCAGCTGCTTGAAGCTAAAGAATTAGTTACACTAAGTGCTATTCCCAAAGCGACTAATGTATTTCCGCCAAAGTCTATTGTTACGTTTTCTCAAATAACTCTTCATAGTTATCAAGGGCATTTGGATCTTCTTATAGAGGATATCAAAGACAAAAAAGAAAAAGGCTATAGAACAGTTATTTTGTCAGGTACAAGACCTAGGGGTGAAAGATTAGTTAAGACTCTCAGGGAGAGAGGAATAGAAAGTGTCTATAAGGATATGGTAACAAATTTAGAGTTGGGAGAAGTTGTTATTACCTTTGGCAACCAACTAAAAGGGTTCGAATATCCTGAGTTGAAGCTGTCTGTTATATCGGATAAAGAATTTTTTGGTCAATCAAAACGAAAACCGAAGAGAAAGTCCAAAAAAGGAATTGGCAAGATTAAAAGTTTTACTGAGCTTAAGCCGGGAGATTATATTGTACATGTTAATCATGGTATAGGTGTATTTAAAGGGATAAGACAATTAGAAGTTGAAGGGCATAAAAAGGACTATTTAGAATTAAGCTATGCATCCGATGATAAACTTTATGTTCCTGTTGAACAGTTAGATTTAGTTCAGAAATATATTGGCAGCGAAGGAAATGCTCCTAAAGTTAGTAAGCTTGGAGGCAGCGAATGGGCTAAAGCTAAGAACAAGGTGAAAAAATCCATAAACGAAATTGCTGAGGAATTAGTTAAACTATATGCTATAAGAGCCGCATTAAAGGGTTATAGTTTTTCAAAGGATACTGTGTGGCAGAAACAATTTGAAGAAGAGTTTCCATATGAGGAAACACCAGATCAGTTGGTATCTATAGAGGAAATAAAAACAGATATGGAATCAGATAAACCTATGGATAGATTGCTTTGCGGGGATGTTGGTTATGGCAAGACTGAAGTAGCTATGAGGGCTGCATTTAAAGCCGTAATGGATGGAAAGCAGGTTGCTGTACTAGTGCCAACCACTATACTAGCTGAACAACATTATAATACATTTGTTCAAAGATTTTCTGACTTTCCTGTGACTATAGATATGATAAGCAGATTTAGAACGACTGCTCAGCAAAAGGCTACAGTTAAAGCTGTTAAAGAGGGAAATGTAGACATACTTATAGGTACTCATAAAATCCTTCAAAAAGAATTACAATTTAAAGAATTAGGCTTGTTGATAATAGATGAAGAACAAAGGTTTGGAGTAACACATAAGGAAAAAATAAAAGGATTGAAAAAGAATATTGACGTTTTAACATTAACTGCAACGCCTATTCCTAGAACTCTTCATATGTCTTTAACAGGGGTTAGGGAAATAAGTGTTATAGAGACACCTCCTGAAGAAAGATACCCTATTCAAACCTATGTTGTTGAGTATAATGATCAATTAATTAGAGATGCTATAATGAGAGAGATTAATAGGGGGGGGCAAGTATTTTTTGTTTATAATAGAGTTGAAACTATTAAGGAGATGGCAGGGTATATTGCCAATATAGTTCCAGAGGCTAGAGTTGGAGTGGCCCATGGCCAGATGACAGAAAGAGAACTGGAAAAGGTTATGGTAGATTTTATGAAGAATGAATATGATATCCTTATTTGTACAACAATAATTGAGACGGGTATAGATATTCAAAACTCAAATACCATGATCATATATGATGCTGATAAGATGGGGCTTTCTCAGTTATACCAATTGAGAGGACGTGTTGGAAGGACTAATAGAATTGCATATGCCTACTTTACCTATAGAAAGGATAAAATTCTAACTGAAGTTGCAGAAAAAAGATTAAAAGCTATCAAGGATTTCACTGAATTGGGTTCCGGATTTAAAATTGCAATGAAAGATTTAGAAATAAGGGGAGCAGGAAATATGATGGGTTCAGCTCAACATGGTCATATGGCAGCTATTGGATATGATCTATATTGTAGGATGCTGGAAGACACCATAAGAATAGTGAGAGGCGAAATAGAAAAAGAACCTATAGAAACAACAGTAGAGATTAAGGTTGATGCATATATACCTGAGAGTTATATTGAGGATGAAACTCAAAAGATTGAAATTTACAAAAAAATAGCTTCAATAGACTCTTTGGAGGAAATGATGGATGTACAGGAGGAACTAGAAGATAGATTTTCTGATATACCACCTTCTGTAGATAACTTAATGAATATTGCTTACCTAAGAAGTATTGGAAGAAAGCTTGGAATATCAGAAATCAAGGAAAAAAGAGATATAGTTGAGATTAAGTTTGAAAGTAAAAATGGACTTGATGTTAAAATAATAGATGGCATTCTAAGTAAGTATGACAAAGAAGTGGTGTTTAAGCCTGCTGAAATTCCTACTATGGGATATAACTTAAAAAATATAAAGAGAGGAGAATTGATTAAAAGTTTAAAACAATTCCTAGAATACTTACAATCTTTAAATAAGGATTAGTAGTTTCATGTTTGAAATTCGGGTTTTTATGTACTTTTTGTATAAAAAAGTCGTATTTTATGTTACAATTTTCTGAATATATGCAGTATATGTTTTAAACGGCACGACTTTGTGATACAATTGAACTATGTGTATTAAAAATAAAATAGAAATGAGTGGGGGAATAATAGTGAAAAACGTAAGACGTTTCGTAGCAATGGCACTTATAAGTGTTGTGGCTGTTTCAGCTTCAGGTTGTAAAATGATTGCAAAAACACCTGAAGGTATAGCAAAGAGCACAGTAGCAAAGGTTGGTTCAGAGAAGATAACTAGGGGTGAGCTTGATGAGAGAATGACTTCAGTAATTACTCAATTAAAAGCTCAATACGGCAACAATTACATGAGTAATGATGATGCCAAAACTCAACTTAAACAACAAAAAGATCAAATGCTTGACAATATGATAGATGAAAAAGTTCTGTTAGATCAAGCTAAGAGTAAAAAGCTTGTTCCAAGTGATGCGGACTTAAAGAAGCAAGAAGATGCAAAGTATGCAGAAATTAAAAAGGGTTATAAAACTGATGCAGACTTTAATAAAGCATTAAGTGATGCTGGTTTTACTGAGGCTAGATTGAAGACTAGTTTAGGAAGCCAAATCATAATACAAAAACTAGTAGATGAATTAACTAAGAACGTTAAGATAACTGATAAGGACATAGAAGATTACTACAACAAAAATCAAGTTCAATTTACAACTCAACCAAACAAAATACACTTAGCACATATACTTGTAGCAACTAAAGATGAGGCTGATAAGGTTGAGACAAGATTGAAGAATGGTGAAGATTTTGCTAAGGTTGCTAAAGAAGTATCTACTGATACTGGATCAAAGGATAATGGTGGAGACTTAGGAGAAGTTGATGAATCAAATACAGGTTTTGTTCAAGAATTTAGTGATGCAGCCTTAAAACTTAAAGAAGGCGAGATTTCAGCACCTGTTCAAACTCAATACGGATTCCATGTTATAAAATGTATAAAGAAGACTGAGTATCCAGTTAAAAAATTAGATGAAGTAAAGGATCAAATAAAACAAACTTTAAAAGATCAACAAACACAAAAAATTTACACAGATCAATTAGCTAAATGGAAAAAAGATGTTAAAATAACTAAGTATGAAGAAAATGTAATGTAAAAAGAGGCGCCTATATATTATATAGGTGCTTTTTTATGTGCTTTTTTTACAATAAACATGTTCTTTTTAGTATTTAAATTAAAACTATACATATTGTGTATAAAATTTCATATTTAGTAGGATACTATGACTGTAATTACAGTTTACATAAACTTAGGAGGGAAAAATGAGATGAAGGCTACTGGAATTGTTAGGCGTATAGACGATTTGGGTAGAGTAGTAATACCAAAAGAAATAAGAAGAACTTTAAGGATAAGAGAAGGAGATCCATTAGAAATATTTACAGACAGAGAAGGTGGAGTGATTTTAAAGAAATACTCACCTATTGAAGAATTAAGTGACTTTTCTAAGGAATATGCTGAATCTTTAAATCAGGCTATTGGTCATATTGTACTTATTTGTGATAAAGACAGCATAATTTCAGTTAGCGGTTCAGCAAAAAAGGAATATATAGAAAAACGCGTAAGTAGTGAATTAGAAAAGATAATGGACGATAGAAAAACCTATAATTCATCAGCTAATGCGAATAAATTTATACCATTATACGAAGATGAACAATTAGAGGGAAAATATTCGGCACAAATAGTATCACCTATTATTTCAGAGGGAGATGCAATAGGAGCAGTGGTGATACTTTCAAAAGAACAAGGTCAAGTTTTTGCTGAGCTTGAAGTAAAATTAGCTGAAACTGCATCATCTTTCCTTGGAAAACAGATGGAACAATAAATGGCGGCAATGCTGCCATTTATTGTTTTTAGCATGTTCTATAATATTATAGTTGTCAAAAAGTATAATTTTAACTTAGACAAGTTCCCGTTACAAGGGTTTAAACATATAATAAATATATTTGACTATAGTGATGAAGTAGTAATAATAATCCAAAATTATAAATAAGTATACTTAGGATAATTTTGGAGGTAGTGATTATGAAAAAGCAATCGCTTATAAAGGGGACATTTATATTAGGCATTGCAGGCATATTAGCCAAGTTTCTTGGAATTTTTTTCAGATGGCCATTGGTAATGCTTATAGGTGATGAGGGGTTAGGATATTACCAAATGTCATATCCATTATATATGTTCTTTATTGCTACGGCATCAGGCATACCTGTAGCTGTATCAAAAATGGTTTCTGAGAGAAATGCGGTGGGAGACAATGAAGGGATAATACAGGTTCTAAAAAAAGCAATTTTGTTAATGATTATAATTGGGGGAGGTTTTAGTGTATTTCTATCACTATTTTCAAAACAGTTAGTGTCATTTTTTAATTGGGATCAAAAATCCTATTATTCCTTAATAGGTATAGCATTTGCACCCTTAATAATAGGTATAATGAGTGCTTTTAGAGGCTTATTTCAGGGTCTGCAAAATATGAGCCCTACTGCAGTTTCACAAATACTAGAGCAGATGGGAAGGGTAATAGTAGGTGTTGGACTTGCATACATACTAATTCCTAAGGGAATAGAGTATTCAGCAGGTGGGGCTGCTTTTGGAGCAGCAGCGGGAGGTCTTTTGGGGGGCATATATCTTATAAGAAAGTATGTGAAGGTAAAAAAAGAACTCGGAGTTATTAAAGTAAGGAATAATATAGATGTAATGGGCAAGCTTTTATATATAGCTATACCAATTTCACTGGGTGCAGCTGTAGGTACTGTAATGAGTTTAATAGATTCTATTCTTGTACCTCAAAAACTTTTGCAGGCAGGGTTTGACGTTAAAAGAGCCACAGAATTATATGGACAATTAACAGGAAAAGCATTTGTGTTAGTGAATGTTCCGTTAACACTTTCTATAGCTTTGAGCGCTTCTTTAGTTCCTATAATTTCTGAAGCATTTATACTGGGCAATAAAAAAGAAGTTGAAAGAAAAGTTCAGTTGGCTACTAGAGTAGCGATGGTAATTGGTATCCCTTCTTTCTGTGGATTATTTTTTATGTCTGACCCGATTTTTAATCTCATTTTCCCCGGGCATGCAGATGGAGCTTTAATATTAAAATATTTAAGTATATCCATTCCGTTTATTGTTTTAGCACAGACAAATACCGCTATACTCCAAGGCGTAGGTAGATATAGAATACCAGTATTGAACTTGATTATTGCATGCATAGTTAAGATATTTGTAACTATAAATCTGGTTCCTATACCAGCGTTTAATGTTTATGGAGCTGTAATAGGAACTGTAACTGCATATATTATAGCTGCAATATTAAATGTAACGGCAATGACTAGAACATTAAAGGTTAAGATAAACTATTATGATGTAATTATAAAACCTGCATATGCAGCAATTCTTATGACTATTACGGTTGTGTTTATTTACATCTATGTCTATAATAATACAATGAGTATATCCATCTCCTGTTTGGCGGCAATATCCATAGGGGCATTAGTTTATTCGATTCTTATAATTTTATTTGGTATATTCAGCTATGCTCAAATAAAAACTAGACTGCTAAAAAGAGGGGTAAAATGGTGATTAACTTTGTTTGCTTGAAAGTCAATGTGCTTTCGGTACTAGGAGGAGAGAAATAAATGATTAAGGTTTTAGGATTAGGTCCGGGCTCAAAGGAAGCGTTAACTCTTGCAGCGCTAGAAGCACTTAAGAGTACTTCTAAAGTATATCTAAGGACCCAGAAACACCCAACGGTTGAATATTTGAATTCTATAGGTGTAAGTTTTGAGACTTACGATGATAAATATGAGAACTCAACAAGCTTTGATGATGTATATAAATCTATAGCGGAAGACTTAGTTAAGAAACACGGAGAATTTAATGAAATAGTTTATGCTGTACCAGGGCATCCATTAGTGGCAGAAAAGTCGGTAATAATTTTAAAGGAACTATGTGAATCTCAAGGAATTGAATTAGAAATATTACCTGCTGTAAGTTTTATTGATGCTATAATCGAAACTTTAAAGATAGACCCTGTTGAGGGAATGAAAGTTATAGATGCATTTGACATTAAAAATCAACTGCTAGATAAAAGGATAGGAACTATAGTGACTCAAGTATATAATAAATTTATTGCTTCAGAAGTTAAACTGGCATTGTTGGATTACTATGATGATGAGACAGAACTATATTTTATTAGAGCTGCTGGTATAAAGGATATGGAGAGCGTAAGGAAGATGCCGTTATATGAGTTGGATAGACAGGAAGACATAGATTACTTGACCTCATTATACATTCCTCGTAATACAAGTTCCACCAAAGACTTTAATGATTTGTTAGATATTATGGATAGATTGCGCGGTGAGGGTGGATGTCCTTGGGATAGGGAACAGAATCACGAATCTCTAAAGAAGTATTTAATAGAAGAAAGTTATGAAGTGTTGGAAGCTATAGATAATAATGATGATAATGCTCTGGTAGAAGAGCTAGGAGATGTGCTGCTACAAGTGGTTTTTCATGCTCAAATAAGTAAAGAAGATGGCTATTTTAATATAAATGACGTAATTAAGGGTATTTGTGAAAAGATGATTGAAAGGCATCCTCATGTATTTGGGGATATGTCTGCGGAAAACTCTGAACAGGTATTAGTTAATTGGGATAAGATTAAGCAAAAACAGCAGGGACTAGATACTCATACTGATCAGCTAAAGCATGTGCCTAAAAATATGCCTGCATTAATGAGAGCTGAAAAGGTACAAAAAAAGGCTGCAAAGGTAGGTTTTGATTGGGATAGAGTTGAATGTGCAATGGATAAGGTGTTAGAAGAATTAACTGAGGTAAAGGGTGTATATAAAGGTAATAATAAGGACAAAATATTAGAAGAAGTGGGGGATTTAACATTTGCTGTAGTAAATGTTGCAAGATTCCTTGACATTGACCCTGAGTTTGCATTAAATTATACTATAGATAAATTCATAAAACGTTTTGAATTCATAGAGAATTCAGCTATTGCAAAAGGAATAAGATTAGAAGATATGTCCTTGCAAGAGATGGACCAACTATGGGAACAAGCAAAAAAGGTGTGAATTTATGAAATTTTTATAAAATCAATCTAAAAAAAGAGGAATTTTATTATTTATGAAGAATATGCTATTTTATCAGTAGTATACTCTCAAATTTAAGGAGGTAACAAAAGTGAATAGAACTGAATTAATCGCAAGTATAGCAGAAAAAGGTAGCTTAACTAAGAAGGATGCTGAAGCAGCATTAAAAGCTTTCATAGAAAGTGTTGAAGAAACATTAGAAAAGGGAGAAAAGGTACAACTAGTAGGCTTTGGAACATTTGAAACTAGAGAGAGAGCTGAAAGAAAAGGAAGAAACCCAAGATCAAAAGAAGAAATAATTATACCAGCATCAACAGTTCCTGTATTCAAGGCTGGAAAAGAGTTAAAAGATAGAGTTAATAAATAATTCTAATATACCAGTAGTTGGTATACATATTAACCCGGGTGCAGCCCGGGTTTTTATTATAGGTAAAATAAGAGCGGAGGGATTATATGAGATTAGATAAGTATTTGAAAGTTTCCAGGATTATAAAGAGAAGAACTGTTGCAAAAGAAGCTTGTGAAGGTGGAAGAGTGACTATAAATGGAAAGGTTGCAAAACCAAGCACAGATGTAAAGGAAAATGACATAATAGAAATAAAATATGCAGAAAAAACTTTAAAGGCTAAAATTATAAATGTTGCACAGCATGCGCTGAAGGAACAAGCAAAGAACATGTATGAGATTATTTCTGGAGAGGAAGATACAGAAGAAGAAAGCTAATTTATTTATTTTGAGTAATAACTCCCGGTTTACATTCATATAAATTTAGAAGTAGATTAGGGGGGAGAGATATGGAAGCAAAAAAAGAAATTAAGATAGAAGACAGAAAAAGCAACCTAACTCTAGAAAATAGAAGAAAGCTATCTCTTAGTGGCGTGGTTGAAGTGGTTAGTTTTAACGATGAACAGATTATATTAAATACCAACTTAGGGACTCTCACTGTAAAAGGCGATGGCTTAAAGATGAATAAATTAGATGTACAAAATGGCGATGTAGTAATTGTTGGAAGTATAAACTCCTGTGTTTACAGCGGAAGTGAGAAGAAAAAAGAAAATGATAGTATTATCAGTAGGCTATTTAGGTAGAAAAGATAATGTTGTTAACAACGCATTTTCAGTTTAATTTAATTATATATAGTTTCTTATCAGGAATACTTATAGGAGTGTTATTTGATATATATAGGATAATAAGAGGATTTGAAAATCCTAATAAAATTCTGACTTTTATCGAGGATATACTTTTTTGGATACTCGCCGCCATAATTATATTTATATTTTTATTTTATACAATTAAGGCTTACCTTAGTTCATATATATATTTATTTATAATTTTAGGGCTGTATATTTACCTAAGACTACTAAGTAAACCGTTTATAAGTATTGAATATAAGTTCTTAGTGTCTATAGGAAAGGTACTTAGAGTGCTTTTAAATATATTATTTTATCCTTTTCAATTGTTTGCCGATAAATTATAAAGAAAATTTAAAAAAAATAAGAATAAATAACTTGAATAAATTTCAAAAAGAAATTAAAATAAATATATGATAATTTAGCGAATGCTACGGTATTGAAAGGGAATATAATATGATAAAGAGGTTTAAATTAAAACATTTAATTGTTATTGTTTTAATAATAAATGTTTGTTATATTATGATTAGACAACAAATCGTTATGCACAATATAAAAACCAATATGAATGAAGTTAACAAACTGGAAGCGAAGCTAAAAGAAGAAAATAAAAATTTACAGGAAGAAGTCAAGTTGTCCCAAAGTTCTGGTTATGTTGAAAAATTAGCTAGAGAGAAATTAGGTCTTATTAAAGAAGGCGAAACACCTGTAATAGATAGTAGTAGTGCTAAGTGATAATTATCAAACTATATTAAATTTAAAATTATATAAACATTATTTTTAAGGAGGAGTCTTTTTAATATGACCTTAAAGACAGGAAGTATTTTAGATGGTACAGTGGTTAACATTACAAAGTTTGGTGCATTTATAGATGTGGAGGGTAAAACAGGACTTGTTCACATCTCTGAAGTTGCAGATAGTTTTGTAAAGGATATAAGAGAACATTTAAGCGAAAATGATAAAGTAAAAGTAAAGGTGCTAGCTGTAGACGAAAATGGCAAAATAAGCTTATCAATAAAACAGGCTAATATAGCTAAAAAGTCTGTTAAGCCTGTTGAAATAGATTGGAATAAAGGTAAGGAAAAAGCACCTTCAGTAAATTTTGAAGATAAATTATCTAAGTTTTTGAAAGAAAGCGAAGAAAGATTTCAAGATTTAAAAAGACATCAAGAAGCTAAGGGCCGAGGAGGCTATACTAAGAAAAATTCTGGATTTTAATCATTGAGGGCTATTTTATAGCCCTTTTAATTTTTAAGTGATTTTTTCATCTTATATAAAAAGGATATACAATTTCAGATTAAAAAACATCGCAATAATTATATAAATTAATTAAAATAGTTGTTGACAATAATTAAAGCATGCTATATAATAAATCTTGTCGCTGAGAGAGACACATGCCGAAGTGGCGGAACTGGCAGACGCACAGGACTTAAAATCCTGCGGTGCTAACACACCGTACCGGTTCGATTCCGGTCTTCGGCACCATAATATCGCGGGGTGGAGCAGCTGGCAGCTCGTCGGGCTCATAACCCGAAGGTCGTAGGTTCAAGTCCTACCCCCGCAACCAATAACATGGCGGAATAGCTCAGCTGGCTAGAGCATTCGGTTCATACCCGAAGTGTCGTAGGTTCAAGTCCTATTTCCGCTACCATAATTGATTTGTAATGTGTAGCATTGAAAAATGAATACATATTAATATATGCCGAAGTGGCGGAACTGGCAGACGCACAGGACTTAAAATCCTGCGGTGCTAACACACCGTACCGGTTCGATTCCGGTCTTCGGCACCACAATATCGCGGGGTGGAGCAGTTGGCAGCTCGTCGGGCTCATAACCCGAAGGTCGTAGGTTCAAGTCCTGCCCCCGCAACCAATAACATGGCGGAATAGCTCAGCTGGCTAGAGCATTCGGTTCATACCCGAAGTGTCGTAGG